>NZ_BAGK01000120.1 GCF_000308795.1 Nocardia thailandica NBRC 100428
ACAGCGTCGACATCGCCGGCGTCGACCGCAACGCCGAGGCCCTGCAGAAGGCCATGAAGCAGTTCCTGCGCCACGCCGTGACCCCCGAACAGGCGGCCGCCGCGGTCG
>NZ_BAGK01000119.1 GCF_000308795.1 Nocardia thailandica NBRC 100428
ACCAGGCCGGTCAGTTCGGCGGCGGCCTCGGTCAGCCTGCGCGGCCGATCGACGCCGCCGCTCTCCGGTTCCGCCGCGCGATGCCGGGCACCGGACTCCTCGGGGGCCGCCGCTCCGCGCCCGGTCACGAGCGCGTCGACGAGCGCCGGGGCGATCATCTCCGTATCCACCGCAGCGGCCAGCAGATTCAGCATCGCAGCCTCCCCGCCGGGCGCGGTGGCCAGCAGCGTGCCCGCCATGCGCTCGAGTCCGCGGGAGGCCAGCGCCGCCAGCGACACGACGCGCAGCCCGCGCTTGCGGGCCGCGCGGCGCAGCCGCAGGTAGACGATCGGCGATTCCTCCTCGGGCTCGAATCCGGCGAGCAGCACCAGGGGCGCCCGTTCCATCCGCTCGTAGTCGACCAGGACCCCGCTGCCCGCGACCTGGGCGGCGAGGAACTCGGCCTCCTCCACCGAATGGACGCGCGTGCGGAAGTCGATGTCGTTGGTGCCCAGCACCATGCGCGCGAACTTGCCGTAGGCGTAGGCGTCCTCCTCGGTGACCCGGCCCCCGACCACCACCCCGGCGTCGACCGCCGCCCGCAGACCCTCGGCGGCGACCGCCAGCGCCTGCGACCACGAGGCGGGCACGAGTTCGCCGGAGTCGTCGCGGACCAGCGGCGTGGTCAGCCGGTCGCGTTCGGTGGCGTAGGCGAACGCCCACCGGCCCTTGTCGCAATTCCACTCGTCGTTGACCTGCGGATCGTCACCGGCGAGGCGGCGCAACACCTTTCCGCGCCGGTGGTCGGTGCGCTGGGCGCAGCCCGAGGCGCAGTGTTCGCACACGCTCGGCGAGGACACGAGGTCGAACGGCCGCGCCCGGAACCGGTAGGCCGTGCCGGTGAGCGCCCCGACGGGGCAGATCTGCACGGTGTTGCCCGAGAAGTAGGAGTCGAGCGGTTCGGACTCCGCGGTCCCGACCTGCTGCAGCGCGCCGCGGTCCATCAGCTCGATGAACGGGTCGCCCGCCACCTGCTGGGAGAAACGGGTGCACCGCGCGCACAGCACGCACCGCTCGCGGTCGAGCAGCACGGCGGTCGACAGCGGGATCGGCTTCGGATAGGTGCGCTTCACCCCGTCGAAGCGCGACTCGGCGCTCCCGGTGGACATCGCCTGGTTCTGCAGCGGGCACTCGCCGCCCTTGTCGCAGACGGGACAGTCCAGGGGATGGTTGATCAGCAGCAGTTCCATCACCCCGCGCTGCGCCTTCTCCGCGACCGGCGAGGACAGCTGCGTGCGCACCACCATCCCGTCGGTGACCGGGATCGTGCACGAGGCCACCGGCTTGCGCTGGCCCTCCACCTCCACCAGGCACTGGCGGCAGGCGCCGACCGGGTCGAGCAGCGGGTGATCGCAGAAGCGGGGGATCTGCACGCCGATCAGTTCGGCGGCGCGGATGAGCAGGGTGCCCGCGGGCACGCGCACGGCGGTGTCGTCGATGGTGACGGTGACGAGGTCGGGTGCCTGCGCCTGGCTTCCGGTCGCGGGGGCCGGGGCGGGCGCACCGGTCGTCCGGCCGCCACCTCCCACGGCATCGTTGCGTGATGCTCGGGTCATCTTGTCTCCTCCACTGCCCAGACGGTGGAGCGGGCCGGGTCGAACGGGCAGCCGCCGCCGTGCACGTGCCGCAGGTACTCCTCGCGGAAGTACTTCAGCGAGGACACGATCGGGCTGGCCGCGCCGTCGCCGAGCGCGCAGAACGATTTGCCGTTGATGTTGTCGGCGATGTCGAGGAGCTTGTCGAGGTCGGCCTCGGTCCCGTGGCCCGCCTCCAGCCTGCGCAGCAGCTGGACGAGCCAGTAGGTGCCCTCCCGGCACGGGGTGCACTTGCCGCAGGACTCGTGCGCGTAGAACTCCGTCCAGCGCGTCACGGCGCGCACCACACAGGTGGTGTCGTCGAAGATCTGCAACGCCTTGGTGCCGAGCATCGAGCCCGCGGCGGTCACTCCCTCGTAGTCCAGGGGGACGTCGAGGTGCTCCGCGGTGAACAGCGGCGTCGAGGAACCGCCGGGTGTCCAGAACTTGAGCGAGTGTCCCGCCCGCACCCCGCCGGCGTACCCGAGCAGCTCGCGCAGGGTGATGCCGAGGGGTGCTTCGTACTGGCCCGGTTGCGTCACGTGACCCGACAACGAGTACAGGGTGAACCCCGGCGACTTCTCCGTGCCCATGGATCGGAACCAGTCGACGCCGTGCCGCAGGATCGGCGGCACGCTGGCGACGGACTCCACGTTGTTGACGACCGTGGGGCAGGCGTAGAGCCCGGCCACGGCCGGGAACGGCGGCCGCAGCCGCGGCTGCCCCCGTCGCCCCTCGAGGGAGTCGAGCAGCGCCGTCTCCTCGCCGCAGATGTAGGCGCCCGCGCCGGCGTGCACGACCAGCTCGAGGTCGAACCCGGACCCGAGGATGTCGCGACCGAGATACCCGGCCGCGTAGGCCTCCGCGACCGCGGCCTGCAGGCGGCGCAACACGGGCACGACCTCGCCGCGCACGTAGATGAACGCGTGCGCCGCGCGGATGGCGTATGCCGCGATGATCACGCCCTCGACCAGGGTGTGCGGCGTGGCCAGCATCAGCGGAATGTCCTTGCAGGTACCGGGTTCCGACTCGTCGGCGTTGACGACCAGGTAGTGCGGCGGGACGGTGCCGTCCGGCCGCGGCCCCTGCGGGATGAACGACCACTTCATCCCGGTCGGGAAGCCGGCGCCGCCGCGGCCGCGCAGCCCCGCGTCCTTGACCGTCTGGATCACCTCGTCGGGGGTGTGCCGCAACGCGACCCGCAGTCCCTCGTAGCCGCCGGTGGCGCGGTAGCTGCTCAGGGTCCACGAGTGCGGTTGCGCCCAGTGGCGGCTGAGTACCGGTGTCAGCGTGGTCATCTCGGCCCCTCCTCGTCGGCCGCGCGCAGGCCGGCCAGGGTCGCCGGTCCCGGGTCGCCGTCGAGGGCGCCGGGCCGCTCGTCGGGGAAACCGGCCAGGATCCGCGCGGTCTCGCGGAAGGTGCACAGCGGCGCGCCCCGCGTCGGCGTGACCTGCTCGCCGCGCCGGAGCGCATCGGTCAGCGCGCGGGCGGATTCGGGCGTCTGGTTGTCGAAGAACTCCCAGTTCACCATCACGACCGGCGCGTAGTCGCAGGCGGCGTTGCATTCGATGTGCTCGAGGGTCACCTTGCCGTCGGGCGTGGTCTCCCCGTGCCCCACGCCCAGATACTGCTGCAGCGCCTCGTAGACGGCGTCGCCGCCCATCACCGCGCAGAGCGTGTTCGTGCAGACGCCGACGTGGTAGTCCCCGGTCGGTGTGCGCCGGTACATCGAATAGAAGGTCGCCACCGCGGTGACCTCGGCCGCGGTGAGCCCCAGCTGCTCGGCGCAGAACTCGATCCCGGTGCCGGTAACGTAGCCGTCCTCGGCTTGCACCAGGTGCAACAGCGGCAGCAACGCCGACCGCGGCTGCGGATACCGGTCGATGATCGACTTGGCGTCGAGCTCGAGCCGCTGCCGCGTATCGGGTTCGTAGGGGTGCGGTTTCACGCTCAGCTGCAGCAGGATCGGCGCGCCGGCCGGTGTGTCGCTGGTCATCGGTCCACTCCGCCCATGACGGGGTCGATGCTGGCCACGGAGGCGATGACGTCGGCGACCATGCCGCCCTCGCACATCGCCGCCACCGCCTGCAGATTGGTGAACGAGGGATCGCGGTAGTGCACCCGGTACGGCCGGGTCCCGCCGTCGGAGACCATGTGCACCCCGAGTTCGCCGCGCGGGGACTCCACCGCCGAATACACCTGCCCGGCCGGGACCCGGATGCCCTCGGTGACGATCTTGAAGTGATGGATGAGCGCCTCCATCGAGGTGCCCATGATCTTGCCGATGTGCTCGGGCGAGTTGCCGAGGCCGTCCGGTCCCAGCCGCAGATCGGCGGGCCAGGCGATCTTCTTGTCGTCGATCATGACCGGCCCGGGCCGCAGCTTGTCCAGGCACTGTTCGACGATCTTGAGGGATTCGCGCATCTCGGCGACGCGGATGTAGTAGCGCCCGTAGCAGTCGCACCCGGTGGTGGTCGGGATGTCGAACTCGTAGTTCTCGTAGCCGCAGTAGGGCGCGGCCCTGCGCAGGTCGTGCGGCAGACCCGTCGCCCGCAGCACCGGGCCGGTGATGCCGAGCGCCATGCAGCCCGTCAGGTCGAGGTAGCCGATGTCCTGGGTGCGCTTCTTCCAGATCGGGTTGGCGCTGAGCAGGTGTTCCATGTCGCGCAGCCGTCCCGGCAGCACGTCGAGGAGCTCGCGCACCTTGGCGACCCCGTCGTCGGGCAGGTCCTGGGCGAGCCCGCCGGGCCGGATGAAGGCGTGGTTCATGCGGAGCCCGGTGATCGTCTCGAACACGTCGAGGATCAGTTCGCGTTCCCGGAACCCGAACAGCATGGGGGTCAGCGCGCCGAGTTCCATGCCTCCGGTGGCCAGGGCGACCAGGTGCGAGGAGATCCTGTTGAGCTCCATGAGCAGCACCCGGACGACCGTCGCGCGCTCGGGGATCTGCTCGGTGATGTCGAGCAGTTTCTCCACGCCGAGGCAGTAGGCGGTCTCGTTGAAGAACGGCGAGAGGTAGTCCATGCGCGTCACGAAGGTGACGCCCTGGGTCCACGTGCGGAACTCGAGGTTCTTCTCGATGCCGGTGTGCAGATACCCGATGCCGCAGCGGGCCTCGGTGACCGTCTCGCCCTCGATCTCGAGGATGAGCCGCAGCACCCCGTGCGTGGAGGGGTGCTGCGGGCCCATGTTGACCACGATGCGCTCCTCGCCCGCGCCCGTGAGCACGGTGCCGACCTGATCCCAGTCCTGCCCGGCGACGGTGACCGACGGTGCGTCCGCCGAATCGTCGCGCCGGAAGTCCGTGTCTGTCATCAGCGGTAGTCCCTCCGCTCGTCGGGCGGCGGTATGCGCGCGCCCTTGTACTCCACCGGGATCCCGCCGAGCGGGTAGTCCTTGCGCTGCGGGTGACCGCGCCAGTCGTCGGGCATGGTGATGCGGGTCAGCGACGGGTGTCCGTCGAACAGCAGGCCGAAGAAGTCGTAGGTCTCGCGCTCGTGCCAGTCGCAGGTCGGATACACCGAGAACAGCGACGGCAGACGCGGATCCGCGTCCGGCACCGACACCTCGAGCCGCACCCGCCTGCCGTGCGTGATCGACATGAGGTGGTAGACCGCGTGCAGCTCGCGCCCCGCGTCGTCGGGGTAGTGGACGCCGTTCACCCCGAGGCACAGCTCGAACCGCAGGGTCTCGTCGTCGCGCAGCGCGCTCGCCACCTCGACCAGCAGGTCGCGCCGCACGTGCAGGGTGAGCTCGTCGCGGAACACCACGACCTTCTCGATGGCCCGCTCGAAGCTGACGATCCGCGCCGTGAGCGCGGCCCGCAGCGCCCCCACGAACGGATCGAACCAGCCGCCGTAGGGCGGGGGAGTGCCGCCGGGCAGCGCGACCTGCCGGATGAGCCCGCCGTAGCCGGAGGTGTCCCCGGTGCCCTCGGCGCCGAACATGCCGTGCCGCGTGCCGATGACCTCGTCGGCGGGCGGTGCGGCGGGCGCGGGCGGCGCCGGATCGGGAGCGGGCTCGGGAATGTCTCCGCCGGAACGGTTCTCGGCGCCCTCGGGCGCATCGAAGGTCATCGCAGCAGGCCTTCCATCCGGATGGTCGGGGTGCTGGCCAGCGCCGCCGCCTCGGCGGCCTTCACCGCTTCCTCGCGGTTGACACCCATCGGCGATTCGGCGATCTTCGCGTGCAGCGCGAGGATGGCGTTGAGCAGCATCTCCGGCCGGGGCGGGCAGCCGGGCAGGTAGATGTCGACCGGCACGATGTGGTCGACGCCCTGCACGATCGCGTAGTTGTTGAACATGCCGCCCGAGGAGGCGCAGACCCCCATGGCCAGCACCCATTTCGGCTCGGTCATCTGGTCGTAGACCTGACGCAGCACCGGTGCCATCTTCTGGCTCACCCGCCCGGCCACGATCATCAGGTCGGCCTGCCGCGGCGAGGCGCGGAACGCCTCCATGCCGAATCGCGCCAGGTCGAAGCGCCCTGCGCCGGTGGCCATCATCTCGATCGCGCAGCAGGCCAACCCGAAGGTGGCCGGCCACAGCGATCCCTTGCGGAGATATCCCGCGAAATCCTCGACGGTGCTCAGCAGGAATCCGCTGGGCAGCTTCTCTTCCAGACCCATGTCGACTTCTTCCCCACTTCGGTTGTGCTGGTAGCGGTTGTCAGTCCCAGCTGAGTCCGCCGCGCCGCCATTCGTAGGCGTAGGCGACGGAGACGTTGACGATGAACAGCGCCATCGCGGCGAGACCGAAGAGACCGAGCGTGTCGAAGTGGACGGCCCACGGGTACAGGAACACGATCTCGATGTCGAAGATGATGAACAGCATCGCGGTGAGGTAGTACTTCACCGGAAAGCGTTGCCCCGTCTCGTTTCCCGGGCCGCCCGCCACCGCGTGCGGGGTGGGCTCGATACCGCACTCGTAGGCTTCCAGTTTCGCGCGATTGCGCCGCTTGGGGCCGATCAGCGACGCCATGACCACGGAGAACACCGCGAAGGCCGCCGCGATGGCGCCGAGCACGAGTGCGGGCACCTCGATGTTCACGCTGCACTTCCCTCCTCGCTGGAGCCGGCGGAGCCTTGTGGGGCGCCGGCCGCGATCACCGCTGTCGGGCAGCTGTGCGAGACGGGCCGACATCGTTGTCCGCCGAACGGACTCACGCCGGGGCTGTGGCGTGAGGGTGATACCAAACCCGCGCTCGTGTGAGCTACGGCACAGATTACGCCCGTAAGGTAACCGCGCAGCCGGTTTCCCGGGCCCGCTTTGATCGAATTAAGTACAGGGATTCATGACACAGACGCGGGTAATCGCGAGCGGGCAGCGCGCCGCTCGACCGGGTTGTCACCAGCGGTTATGCAAAAATGCCCGGCGCACCGGACTGTCCGGTGGGCCGGGATGATCCCGAGTGGTTCGCTCGGCGGTCGCTCAGCTCGCCACCCGCGCCCGGAGCAGGCCGACCACCGTCCGGGTCAGCTGCATCGGATCGATCGGATGCGGCACCGCCGCCTCCGCCCGCGACCAGTTCGCCAGCCACGCGTCGTCCGGCCGTCCCGTCAGCACCACCAGCGGCGGACACGGCTCGATCTCGTCCTTCAACTGCTTGGCGATCCCCAGCCCCCCGGCCGGCGCGGACTCCCCGTCCAGCACCGCCAGATCCACCGCCCCCGCGTCCATCGACTCGATCACCACCGGCGCCGTGGCCACCTCGAGGAACGCCAGCTCCGGCAGATCCGGATCCGGCCGCTTCCCCAGCGCCAGCATCACCTGCTGCCGGGTATCGGCATCATTGCTGTAGACCAGCACACGCAGTGGAGCAGTAGTCTCGGCCACGGGAGGGATGGTACGGGCAGACGGGTTGGGTGCGTGGGGGATCGGGGGAAGTGGGTGTGTCGAGCCGGCGGCGCAGACGGCCTCGCCCGCTCCGCGCATCGGATCCGGCGACCAGCTCCGGCGTACCGTAGCTGGCCTGGCGGGAACCGTGCGGGTGCCCGGCGCGTCCAAGTGGTGGTGGCCGTTCGCTCGATCGCGGGCCCGTGTCATGGGTGCGCGCGATCGGTCGGATCGGTGACCACCGGGACGAAGGAGTATCGGCGAAGGGGGGACCGCGGGGTGAACTGGACTTCGATGGCCGGTGTGAGGGCGGAATGGATCTGGGAACCCGATGATTTCGCCGCGCTCTGGTTCGGTCCCGGTCGGGATCGCTTTCCGTTCCCGCTGGGCTTCACCAGCCGGTTCGACGACGTCGCCGCTCTCGGAGAGCACGAGCGGGCCGTTCGACGGCGTTACGAGGTCGACGAGCGCGAGCTGATCGAGCTGGCGTTCCACACGGTGACGCACGCGGACTTCCGGATCGAGATCGTGTGTGGGTCGCGAACGTTCGGCGGCGGGCGGGAGCGGGGGTATCGGTTGCTGGCCGCGCAGACCGCGCACCGGGCTGTGCTGTTCTCGCAGACCGAGACCGGCGGTGTCGAGGAGCGCATCAGGTGCCGCGTGCTGCGGCCCGAGGAGCTGCCCGGCAAGCTCGGCTGGATCGTGCCGGAGTTCCCCGCCGGGACACATCCGGCGGACACGTTTCCTGTCGCCGACATCCAGGGACCGCGGGGCGGGTCGGGCCGGCGGCGGACCCCGGGGGACCGGCTGGACGCCATCCTGGCCCGCCCGATCGACGGCGGCGGGCACGCCGACCTCCGCCCGGGATCGGTGACGGGCAGAGCCGAGCCCTGGCACTCGGCGCGATGGGCCGATGTGCAGGACGACGGTCGATACCTTCTCCGGCGGTCCCGGGAGCACCTCACCGTCTCGCCGGCGGGGTCCGCCCACCTGACGGCACTGTTCGGCGGGTGGATCGAGGCAGCGCGGCGCCGGCTGCGGGAGGGGCGTGCCGCCGCCTGGTGAGCGGGCCAGGTATCGCGGCAGGGGCCGGGCGAGGCTCACCGGTCGAGGACGGCTGTCACGGCCCGGGCCACCGCCTCCGGAAGGCCCGGCGTGTCCGGGTCCGGGAGCGTGCGACCGGGCGCGGTGAACGTGGCGATCGCGCGAGCTGCCGCGGCGAGGACCGCGGGCGTCGGGATCGCGGTCGGGTGTCCGCAGAGCGCGTGTACGACACCGGGCAGGGCCACGCATACCTGATAGAGCGCGCAGTGGGGGATCAGGATGCCCGCCGTCGGGGTCCAGGTGGCAATCCGGCCGGTGAAATCGACCACCACCTCGTGGTTCTCGGTGATCGCGAGCAGATCCCGCGTGGAAATCTTCTCGGAAGGGATCCCGTGGACGGCGCCGAGGCCCAGATCGCGCAATACCGCGGGAAGCAGCGGGACGCGATCGCTGCCGAGAACCGCCGATCGTCTCCGCGCGGCGGTGGTGCCGAGCGCGCGGTGAGCGGTGAGGACGGCCGCGCCGACGGACGCGGCCAGGATGTCGGTATCCGTGACGACGAGGCGGTCGCCGACGGTCGCGGCGAGCGCCTGGACGATCGCGTTCTCGGCGGGCGGTAGCCCGATGACGAACGCGGCCACGGTCTCGGGCAGTCCGGCGATGTGGTCGGCGACGGCACGAGGGGCGTTGTCGACAAGCTTCATCCGGGCGATCGGGAGCGCGGTGTGCTGATCGAGAAACGTCGCGTAGGACTCCATGGCGATGTCCACCGGCTGTCGTTCGCGGTGAGCTCCGCCCGCGATCACGGCGATGCCGAGCGCGCGGACGTGGGGATCGGGGAGGGCGATGTCGTCGTCCGGCGATGTCGGCATGTGGATCTCCCCGCGCAGTGCGTTGTCTACATGACTAGTTTAGAAACTATGCAACCAACCTGTCGGCCGCCCCCCACTGTCTGCCGCGGAGGCGGGGGCAGGGGACCGCCGGACAGGGGGCGGTGGCGAGTTATTGTGCAGATGACAAAAACCTGTGGCGGGGAGGTCGGCGGCGACGTACCGTCCCCGGTATGAGCAACAGGATGCAGCGGATCGCCGTCGACAACGAGGGGATCGTGGAGCGCGGGAGTTACCGTGCCGCAGGGGAAGACGTCGGGATCGGTGGCCTGCTGGACGCGGCGCGGCGGGGGACGGTGTCGTACACGCCCGAGGCGCTCGACGCGCTCGTCGCGGCGGGGGCGCCGGGGCCGGGACCGGCGGTGGTCGAGGTCACCGGGGAGGGGGGCGTGGCCGCGGCGCGGCGGCTGGCGGGCGGTCGCGGGCGGGTCGGGGTCCTCAACTTCGCATCGGCGCGGAACCCGGGTGGCGGGTATCTGCGCGGCGCGCGGGCCCAGGAGGAGGATCTGTGTCGCAGCGCGCTGCTCTACACCTGCCTCGTCGAGGCCTCGGATTACTATGCGGCGCACCGGGCTTCGGCGGACCTGCGCTACAGCCACCGGGTGATCGTCTCGCCGGACGTGCCCGTGATCCGTGACGACGGCGGGGAACTGACGCGTCCGTGGCCGGTCACGTTCCTGACCTCGCCCGCGCCCAACGCAGGCGAGTTGCGCAAGCGTGAGGACGCGCTGGACGTGCGCGAGGTGCTGGCGGAGCGGGCGCTGCGGGTGCTCGCGGTGGCCGCGCGGCACGAGGTGCGCGAACTGGTGCTCGGGGCCTGGGGGTGCGGGGTGTTCGCCAACGACCCGGCGGAGGTGGCGGAGGCGTTCGCGGCCGGGCTGCGGCGGTACGGGGCGGCGTTCGACCGGGTGGTGTTCGCGGTGTGGGACCGGCGGACCCCGTCGCCGAACCGGGCGGCGTTCGAGGCGCGGTTCGGGCAGGCGGGCGGCGGCGCGCGGTGGGTCGCCCCGGCCTGACGGTCAGCTCCGCGCGGCGACCCGCAGGTAGGCGGCGGTCAGCTCGGCCAGGACCCCGTCGGGCGGCGGCGGCGCGCCGTGGAGGTGGGTGGCGCGGAGCTCGGCCATGAAGCGCTCCCACAGGTCGGGGCCGCCCTCGGCGAGGAGCTCGGCGCGGATGGTCAGCGCGGGTGCGGTGTCGAGCCAGCGGGCGCCCCAGGCGCCGATCTGGGCCAGGACGGGGACGAGATCGATCGCCGCCGCGGTGAGCCGGTATTCGACCTTCTGACGGTGGGTGGGGTCGTCGTGGCGGGTCAGCAGGCCGGCGCCGACGAGCTTGGCCAGGCGGTTGGCCAGGATGTTGGAGGCGATGCCCTCCATCGAGCCGGCGAGCAGTTCGCGGAAATGAGTGTTGCCGCTGAACATGATGTCGCGCAACACGATCAGGCTCCAGCGGTCGCCCAGCAGCTCCATCGTCATGTTGATCGGGCAGCCGGAGCGGCCGCGCGGGAAGGGGAGCTGATCTGCGACAACTGGTTGCGACACGAGACCAGTTTAGGTAGGTTCCCTACTGCTTGCAACATGCAATCGGAAAGGGGATCGAGATGGCGCAGCGGGTGCGGGTGCAGAACTTCATGCTGTCGGGCGACGGATTCGGGGCGGGGGAGGGGCAGAGTCGCGAGCGGCCCTTCGGGCACGCCGACCCGGCGAAGCTCGCCTCCTGGGCCGGGGCCACCGCGCACTGGCCCAACCGTGCGGAGCCCGGCGGGAGCTACGGCCTCGACGACTACTTCACGCGCGACTTCCACAACAACATCGGCGCGGAGATCATGGGCCGCAACAAGTTCGGCCCGCAGCGGGGACCGTGGGAGAACTACGACTGGCAGGGCTGGTGGGGCGACGAGCCGCCGTTCCGCACGCCGGTGTTCGTGCTCACCCATCACGTGCGGCCCTCGTTCACGCTGGGCGAGACGACGTTCCACTTCGTCGACGCCTCGCCCGAGGACGCCCTGAAGCAGGCGTTCGCGGCCGCCGACGGCAAGGATGTCCGGATCGGCGGCGGGGTGGCGACGGTGCGGGAGTTCCTCGCGGCCGACCTGATCGACTCCCTGCACTGCGCCGTGCTGCCGGAGGTGACGCTCGGGTGCGGGGAACGGCTGTGGGAGAGCCCGGACGAGCTCACCGACCGGTTCCACCTGGAGAAGGTGCCGAGCGCGAGCGGGGTCGTGCACCACCTCTTCTGGCGGAAGTGACCCCGCCGCCCGCGCCGGTGCTCAGGCGGGGAGGAACGCCCCGGCGCCGACCTGGGCCGGGTCGAGCAGGTGGGCGAGGAACAGCCGGGTCGGCGGGGTGGGGGTGCGGGTGGTGATGGCGTGCCAGGCGCGCTGGAGCGGCGTCCCGGGCAGCGGAATGGTCTGGAGGGCGCCGGACTCCAGGTGCTCGCCGACGGCGTCGGAGTGGATCAGGGTGATGCCGAGGCCCTCGCGGGCGCCGGCGATCACGGCGCCGTGCGAGCCGAGGGTCAGCGTGGGCGGGTCGACCTGGAGCCGGTCGAGCAGGGCCAGGGTGGCCTCGCGGGTGCCCGAGCCGTGGCCGCGCAACAGCCAGGTGGCGGTGTTCGGGTCGGTCAGGTGACTCGCGCCGACCACCACCAGGGTCGACGGGCGGCGGGCCTGGATCACCAGGTTCGCGTCGTGCGGGGGGCGGCCCGCGATGACGAGATCCGTTTCGTGGTGCTGGAGTTCGAGGAACAGGGCGTCGCGGGGATGGATCGACAGGCTCAGCTCGACATCGGGATAGCGGCGGCGGAACGAGGCGAGGGGGCGCAGCACGACCGACTCGCCCGCGGTCGCCACGACGCCGATGCGCAGTCGGCCCGCCTCGGCCTGGCGGACCGCGGCGTGGGCCTCCTTCATCATGCCGAGGATGCCGCGACAGTACTCGGCGTAGACGCGACCCGCCTCGGTGAGGGCGATCCCCCGCCCGGACTTGGTGATCAGCTTGGCGCCCAGCTGCTTCTCGACGTGGGCGACGGCCGCCGACACGGCGGCCTCGGTGACGTGCAGCTGGGCGGCGGCGCGGCGGATGCTGCCCAGCCGGGCGACGGTGAGGAACGTTTCCATACGCCCCGCACTCACGTTACCCATGAGTAGACGGTAGCAAACCCAATCTTTCGGTTGAGTGTTTGCGGAAACATTCAGATTGTTCGCGGCGGGCCGTGCCCGCATCCTGGAATTCGCCAGGCGCACACCGAATTCACCGGTTCCGGTGAAAAGCGGGCATGGTAGCGCATCGGGCCGAGTCCAGGAGGAATGATGGCCGAACAAACCGAACGGGATCGTTGGGATCCGGGTGTTCAGTCGTACGCGTCGATGGGATATTACGCGCCCGACTACGTCCCCGGTGACACCGATGTGCTCGCGGTGTTCCGGGTCACCCCGCAGCCGGGCGTCGACCCGATCGAGGCCGCCGCCGCCGTGGCGGGCGAATCCTCCACGGCCACTTGGACAGTCGTGTGGACCGATCGGCTCACCGCCCACTCGAAGTATCAGGCCAAGTGCTATCGCGTCGACGAGGTGCCGGGCAGGCCGGGGGAATACTTCGCCTACATCGCCTACGATCTCGATCTCTTCGAGGAAGGGTCGATCACCAATCTGACCTCGTCGGTGATCGGCAATGTCTTCGGATTCAAGCCGTTGCTCGCGCTGCGGCTGGAGGACATGCGCATTCCCGTCGCCTATGTCAAGACTTTCCAGGGTCCGGCGCACGGGACGGTGATGGAACGCGAATACCTGAACAAATACGGCAGGCCGCTGCTCGGCGCGACGGTGAAACCGAAACTCGGGTTGTCGGCGCGCAATTACGGCCGGGTGATCTACGAGGCCTGCAAGGGCGGCCTCGACTTCACCAAGGACGACGAGAACATCAACTCCCAGCCGTTCATGCGCTGGCGCGACCGGTACCTGTTCGCCATGGAGGGGGTGAACCGGGCGATGGCCGAAACCGGCGAGATCAAAGGCCATTACCTCAACGTCACCGCCGCGACCATGGAGGACATGTACGAGCGGGCCGAGTTCGCCAAGGAACTGGGCAGCGTCGTCATCATGATCGACCTCACGGTCGGCTACACGGCCATGCAGTCGATGGCCAAGTGGGCGCGCCGCAACGGGGTGCTGCTGCACCTGCACCGGGCCGGGCACTCCACCTTCACCCGGCAGAAGACCCACGGCGTCAGCTTCCGGGTGCTGGCCAAGTGGTGCAGGCTCATCGGCGTCGACCACCTGCACGCGGGCACCGTCGTCGGCAAGCTCGAGGGCGACCCGGCGACCACGCGCGGGTTCTACGACACGCTGCGGGAGAACCACATCCCGGCCAACCCGGGCAACGGCATCTTCTTCGATCAGGACTGGGCCAGCCTGCCCGGCGTCATGCCCGTCGCCTCCGGTGGCATCCACGCCGGCCAGATGCACCAGCTGCTCGACCTGTTCGGTGACGACGTCATCCTGCAATTCGGCGGCGGCACCATCGGCCACCCGCTCGGGATCGCGGCGGGTGCCGAGGCCAATCGCGTCGCGCTGGAGGCGGTGGTGAAGGCCCGCAACGAGGGACGGGACCTGCTGAAGGAGGGCCCCGACGTCCTGCGCACGGCGGCCTCCACGAACCGGTCCCTCGAGGTCGCGCTGTCGACCTGGGGCGATGTCACCTTCGACTACACCTCCACCGACGCGCCCGACGCGGTGCCGACGGCCAGCATCTGAGAAAGGGGACCGGCATGTATCTGCGACAGGGCACGTTCTCGTATCTGCCCGAGCTGACCGACGAGGAGATCGCCGCGCAGGTGCGCTACGCGCTGCTCAACAACTGGCCGGTGTCGATCGAGTACACCGACGACCCGCACCCGCGCAACGTCTACTGGGAGATGTGGGGGCTGCCGCTGTTCGACCTCGACGAACCCGACGGAGTACTGGCCGAGATCAATGCCTGCCGCGCGACCTTCCCGAGGCACTACATCCGCGTCAACGCCTACGACGCGACCTACACCAAGCAGACCACGGCGCTGAGTTTCCTGGTGCAGCGCCCGGCCGAGGAGCCCGGTTTCGTGCTCACGCGGTCCGAGGGCGCCGACCGGCGCCAGGTCTACGGTGTGCGTTCCTACGCCACCGAGCGCCCGCAGGGGCAGCGCTATGGCGGCTGAGACCGGCAGCGGTTTCCGGCTGGCCCGGCCGGGCGTCACCGACGCCCGGCCGGGGCGGCCCGCCGCGGACACCGAAGCGGCCGAGGAGATCCTGGCGCCGGACGCGCTGCTCGATCTCGACGGCGACCTGGCGGGCCACGACGTCGAGCAGACCCTGGCCGCCCTCGACGCGGAGCTCATCGGGCTGGCCAACGTGAAGGTGCGGGTGCGCGAGATCGCGGCGCTGCTCATGATCGACCGGGCGCGGCGGCGCTTCGGGCTCGAGTCGTCGCGGCCGACCATGCACATGAGCTTCACCGGCGGGCCCGGCACGGGCAAGACCACCGTCGCCCTGCGCATGGCGCAGATGCTGCACGCGCTGGGCTACATCCGTAAACCCAAGGTGCACACCGTCACCCGCGACGACCTGGTCGGCCAGTTCATCGGCCACACGGCGCCCAAGACCAAGGAGGCGCTGGCCAAGGCCGCAGGCGGGGTGCTGTTCATCGACGAGGCCTACTACCTGTTCCGGCCGGAGAACGAGCGCGACTACGGGCAGGAGGTGATCGAGATCCTGCTGCAGGAGATGGAGAACGAACGTGGCAACCTCGTGGTCATCTTCGCCGGCTACCCCGACCGGATGGACCGCTTCTTCGGCGCCAATCCCGGCTTGTCCTCGCGGGTGGCCCACCACCTGGAGTTCGCCGACTACACCCACGACGAACTCCTCGGCATCGCCGAACTCATGGTCGAGCGGGAGAACTTCCGCTTCGACGCCGCCGGGCGCGCCGCCTTCGACGAGTACCTGACCCTGCGGAGGCAGCGGCCGCGCTTCTCCAACGCCCGCAGCGTGCGCAACGCGCTCGACCGCTGCCGGCTGCGCCAGGCCAAACGGCTGGTCGAGGAGCACCGCCCGCTCTCCCGCGACGACCTGATCACCCTCAGCGGTGCCGACGTGCTGGGCAGCAGCGTGTTCGCCGCGGCCGCCACCGAACCCGAACGGGTACCGAGCATGAAGTGAGGCGCGTGATGCCCCAAGGATTGAAGACCCTCACCCGGTACACGATCGAGTCCGAACACCGGCACCCCGGCTCCTCGGGCGAGTTCTCCGGGCTGGTCAACGTCGTGGCCACGGCGGCGAAGATCATCGCCAACCAGGTGACCAGGGGGGCCATCATCGGTCACACCGCGGGCGAGGGGTCGGTGCGCCGCCGCCTCGACGCGCTGACCAACGAGATCATGGTCGCCCAGACGCAGTGGACCGGCCACCTCTCGGCCCTGCTGTCCGAGCAGATGACCCAGGTCCTGCCCGTGGCGCACACCCAGCGCCGCGGCAAGTACCTGCTGGCCTTCGACTCGCTCGACGGCGCCAGCAACATCGATGTCAACCTGCCCGTGGGATCGATCTTCTCGATCCTGCGGGCACCCGACCACCTCTCCGACGACCCGACGGCCCAGGCGACCGACGCCGACTTCCTGCAACCCGGCACCCAGCAGGTCTGCGCCGGATTCACCCTCTACGGGCCCGCCACCATGCTGGTGCTCACCACGGGATCGGGGGTCGACGGTTTCACCCTGGACCGGGAGATCGGTGCCTTCGTGCTCACGCACCCGAACATGCGGATCGCCGACGACACCTCGGGATTCGCCATCAACGCCGCCAACGAGAGGTTCTGGGAACGGCCGGTGCGCCGGTACGTGCACGAGTGCTTCGAGGGGGTCGACGGGCCGCGCGGGCGCGACTTCAACATGCGCTGGGTGGCCTCGCTGGTCGCCGACACGTTCCACATCCTCACCCGCGGCGGGGTCTACCTGTATCCGCGTGACACCCGCAATCCGGCGCGGCCGGGCCGGGTGTCGCTGCTGTACGGGGCCAATCCCATCGCCTTCATCGTCGAGCAGGCGGGCGGCGCGGCGACCACCGGCACCGAGCGGGTGATGACGGTGCGGCCCACCGAGGTCCATCAGCGGGTGCCGTTCATCTTCGGCTCGCGGCACGAGGTGCTGCGGATCGAGCGGTACCACCGCGAACCCGACGCGGGACCCAGTTTCGACAGCTCGCTCTTCGGCAGCCGGTCGCTGTTCCGGCCCGCCCGTCACGAACGCGCGCAGGGGTAGGAGGCGCACATGTCGGTCAAGCATCCGGTCGTCGCGATCACCGGGTCCTCGGGGGCGGGCACCACCAGTGTCACCCGCACCTTCCAGGAGATCTTCCGGCGGGAGGGCATCACCGCGGCCGTGGTGGAGGGGGATTCGTTCCATCGCTATGACCGCGCGGCCATGAAGGTCGCGATGGCCGAGGCCGAGCAGCAACGCAACACGACCTTCTCCCACTTCGGGGAGGACGCCAACCTGCTGCCCGAGCTGGAGACGCTGTTCCGCGACTACGGCGAATCCGGGGTCGGGCAGGTGCGCCGGTATCTGCACGACGACGAGGAGGCCAAGCCGTTCGGGCAGCCCGCGGGCACCTTCACACCCTGGGAGGATCTGGCCCCCGGCAGCGACCTGCTGTTCTACGAGGGCCTGCACGGCGCCGCGGTCACCGACACCGTCGACATCGCCCGGCACACCGATCTGCTGGTCGGCGTGGTGCCGATCATCAATCTCGAGTGGATCCAGAAGGTCTACCGGGACAAGAACGTTCGGGGATATTCGAGCGAAGCGGTCATCGACACCATCCTGCGGCGCATGCCCGACTACGTGAAGTACATCTGCCCGCAGTTCTCGCGGACCTACGTCAATTTCCAGCGGGTGCCGACGGTGGACACCTCGAATCCGTTCGTCGCGCGGACCATCCCGACCGCGGACGAGAGTTTCGTGGTCATCCGGTTCGCCGACCCGAAGGTCATCGACTTCCCGTATCTGCTGTCCATGCTGCACGACTCGTTCATGTCGCGGCCGAACTGCATCGTCGTGCCCGGCGGGAAGATGGACCTGGCGATGCAGCTCATCTTCACCCCGCTCATCCTGCGGCTGATGGACAAACGGCCCAAACGGTTCGTCTGAGCCGGGACGACCGTCAGTCCGGCAGCAGCGGGACCGAGAGACCCTCGCCGCGCTTCAGCAGCGCGGCGCGGGTGACGGCGGCCGAGCCGAACCGGCGGCGCAGGTCGTCGAGGGTGGTGTCGAGGGTGTTCTCGGCACGCGGATGCAGCGGCAGCGAGAGCTGCATGGTGTCGGCGTCGTCGAGGTTGGTCAGCGACAGGCCGATCAGCGTGATGCCGCGCTCGTGCACGAGCGGCATGGCGGCGTCGAGCAGCCGGCGGGCGGCCGCGCGCAGGGTCGCGGTGTCGTCGGTGGCGGTGACCAGGGTCTGCGATCGGGTGGCGCGGGTGAAGTCGTCGAAACGCAGGCGCAGCACCACCGTGCGGCAGACGCGGTCGGCGGCGCGCAGGCGGCGGCCGAGCCGGTCGGTCAGCCCGTCCAGGAAGGCGGGCAGGTCGTCGGGGTCGCGATGGCGGCGGCCGAGGGCGCGCTGGGCGCCGATGGACCGGCGGCGGACGCCGGTCTCGACCCGGCGCGGGTCGCGCGCCCAGGAAAGGGCGAACAGGTGGCGGGCGGCCCCGGGACCGAGGATGGCGCGCAGGTGGTCCTCGCCGAGTTCGGCGATCTGCCCGACCCGGGTGATGCCGTGGCCGTGCAGGGTGGCGGCGGTGACCGCGCCGACGCCCCAGAGCCGTTCGACCGGGAGGGGATGCAGGAACTCCAGCTCGCGCTCGGGTTCGACGAGGCGCAGGCCGTCGGGCTTGGCGTCGGCGGAGGCCACCTTGGCCAGGAACTTGGTGGCGGCGATACCGACGGAGATGGGCAGGCCGACCTCGCGGCGGACGTCGGCGCGCAGGCGGCGCGCGATGTGGATCGGTTCCCCACGGATCCGACGCAACCCGCCCACGTCCAGGAAGGCCTCGTCGATGGAGATTCCCTCCACGATCGGGGTGGTGTCGGCGAAGACGTCGAACACCGCGCGGCTGGCCTCGGCGTAGGCCGCCATGCGCGGGGGCACCACGATCGCGTGCGGGCACAGCCGCAGGGCCTGGCCCTGGTTCATCGGGGTGCGGATGCCGAACGCCTTGGCCTCGTAGCTGGCCGCGAGCACCACCCCGCCGCCCACGATCACCGGTTTCCCGCGCAACCAGGGCTGATCGCGCTGCTCGACCGAGGCGTAGAACGAGTCGAGATCGGCGTGCAGGATCGAGGCCTCGGCGCGGGCCGCGATCCGGGGACGCCGCGGGCGCGGTGTGGCGGCGGGTAGCTCGGGGTCGGACACGAACATATGTTCGCATCGATGCCCGACAGGTGCGCCGGTCTCCGCGCCCGGCGGTCGTCGCGGGCGCGCCGCGCCGGAAGTGTCGACGGCGACGCGCGCCGGACGCAGCGCGGGCTAGCGGCCTGCGAGCGCGGCGACGACCGGCGCGAAGCGCTCGGCGTAGGCGGCGCCGAAGACGAAGTAGGAGAAGCCGATCTCCTCGCGCAGGCGCTGGATCGCCTCGACGGCGGCCGCGGGATCGTCGGGCAGCACGGTGACCGCGTCCGCGGCGCGCAGGGCCGCGGGATCGGTCCACGGCGGCGCCATGTGCGGCGCGACGCTGTCGCCGATGACCGGGACCGCCAGGGCCAGCTCGATGTCGGGTCGCGCGCGGAAGTCGGCCGCCAGCCGCGCGACCTCGGCACGCGGCTGATCGCCCAGCGCGAGGGTGACCGTGTCGGCGAGCTCGGCCGCCAGCGCGCGGGCCTTCGGGCCGTGGACCGCCATCGCCACCGGTGTGCGGCGGTCCGGGCCGTCGAATTCCCGCAGCGCGGTGACGGTGTCGCGGATCTGGTCCAGCCGCGCCGCGGGCGGGGGCACGACGCCGGGCACGCCGCGGTCGCGCAGTTCGTCCTCGATGCCCGGCCGCCCGACACCGATCCCCATCTCGAAGCGGCCGTCGGTCATCAGCGACAGCGAGTGCGCCTCCCACGCGGTCAGCCACGGCGGACGCAGCGGCGACGCGTAGACCCAGGTGCCGACCCGCAGGCCGGTGATCGCCGCCGCGGTCGCCAGCAGCGGGCCCGGCGCCGGCTGCAGGAGCGGGTAGTCGGGCACCAGCAGCGTCGAACAGCCGCAGTCGGCGACCCGGCGGGCCCCGTCCCGCCAGGCGGCCGGGGTGCTGGTCAGCGGGGCGACGACGCCGAACCGGAACGGTCTGGTCATGCCTGTACTCCTGTCGGTCGGTGTATACACCGGTGTCGACGGCCCGCGCCCCGCGAACTCATCGGTGCCCGCGCGCCGCTACCAGTATGGGTGCCGGACGCCGTCGGTGTCGGCGACGAACACGACCGCGTCGGCGCCCGCCAGGTCCTCGGGACCCAGCGGGATGTGCCCCTGGACGATCGGCGCGCCGGCGGTGAGCGCGGGATCGAGCGCCGCGCGCAGCTCGGCGGCCGGGAACAGAGCGCGGCCCGTGGTCGCGGCGGCGAGCACGTGCTGGAGGGTGCCGGGTTCGGGGCGCGGGTTCGCGTCGGTGGCGACGACGACGTAGCGCTCGCCCAGTTCCGTCGCGAGGATCGCGCCCGCGCCGCTCCAGCTCGGCTCGGCCCCGCCCATGGTCATCCGCGAGTCGGTGCGCTGCAGGTGGACGTTGTGCGCGAAGACCAGCGTGGGCCCGCGGTCCTGCTCCCGGCCGAGGACGGCACGCAGGTTGTCGGCCATCATCTCGGTGCGCAGGCTCAGCAGCAGAGCGATGCGGTCGGGTCCCGGCGCGGCGAGGGCCGCGTGATAGCGCAGCAGGCCCTTGGCCGTGCGGGCGTGGGCGAGCACGCGGTCGTAGGCCGCGGGGTCGGCGGGGCGCAGCGCGGGCGCGAGGCGGCGCAGGGCGCTGGTGAGGTCGTCGGCGACCAGGCGCAGGGCGCGGGCCCGATCCGAGTCGCCGATGGACAGCGCCGGGTCGTAGACGGCGGCGGGGTCGGTCCAGGCGGCGTCGTCGCCGATCAGGGTGTCCAGGTCGGCGGCGGAGGCGGGGCGCCGGGCCGGGGGCAGGAAGGCGGCCACCGTGGTGAGCGCGGCGCGGGGGCTCGGCACCTCGGTCTGTTCGAGCGGGGCGTCGAATCCGTGGAACCGGATGCGGTCGGCGGGTTCCCGCGCCGCGTTGTGGGCGCGCAGCCACTCGAGCAGCTCGCGGTTGCCGGGCACGTTCCCGAAACGGTGGCTCAGGCCGGTGGCCAGGACCGTCTCGAGGTCGGTGTCCGCGCCGGTGACGTAGTCGTCGACCAGGGCGGCGGCGAAGACGTCGGTCTCGAGGACGATCGAGCGGAAACCGCGGTCGGCGAGGTGGGCCAGGACGTCGTTGCGCAGCAGCGGGAACGCGGGGATGCCGTGGGTCGGTTCGCCGAGCGCGAGGACCGCGGGCGGCACCGGGCGGGCGGCGAGCAGGTCGTCGAGGGCGCGGGCCAGATCCGCCCGAGCGGCGGCGGGCCGGCCGATCGCGGGCAGGGCTGTGGTCATGAGGATCTCCTTCCGACTGGATCCGGCTGGATCACCTTCGACGGTATCGTTGAAGATTCGGGTGAAACCTGCACGGATTCCACCTGGGATGTGCCGGGAAAAGTCTCAATCGGAGGGGTGATGCGGCCGATCGACCTGGCCCGCGAGCACGGCCTGTCGGCGCAGGCGATCCGCAACTACGAGGACGCCGGAGTGCTCCCGCCTGCCGGGCGGACACCGACCGGTTACCGCGACTACACGGCTCTGCACGCGCAGGCCCTGCGCGCCTTCCTCGCGCTGCGGCGCGGACACGGACACCAGGGCGCGTCCGACATCCTGCGCGCGATCCACCGCGACGACCTCGACCGGGCCTACCGGCTCGTCGACACCGCCCACGTCGACCTGCTGGCCGAACGCGGCACCCGGGCCGAGGTGGCCGCCGCCCTCGGCGCCCTCGCGACCACCGCGCCCTCGCCCGTGCCCGGCCCGCCCCTCACGGTCGGCGAACTGGCGCGCAGGCTCGGCCTGCACCCCGCCACCCTGCGCACCTGGGAGACCCACGGCATCCTGCGGCCCGCGCGCGAGGACGGCACCGGGTATCGCGTCTACGATCCGGCCGCGGTCCGCGACGCCGAGATCGCCCGGCAGCTGCGCCGCGGCGGCTATCCGCTGAGCCGGGTCGCCCAGTTCCTCGCCGCCGTCCGCGAGGCGGGGGGCACCGAACCGTTGCGCGCCTTCCTCGACGCCTGGCACGCGCGGCTGACCGCGCGGAGCCGCGATCTGCTCGGCGGCGCCGCCGAGCTGGACCGCTACCTCACGTTGTCCGCGCGGTGACGGCGTACTGCCGCACAGCCCGGTCGCCGCGGCGGTGAGGGTAAGGTGAGTCGACTTCCAGTCGACGGCGATGAGGAGTGGGCGGTCGGTGCGTGGGTTCGGTGAGCTCGAACAACTCCTGATGAATCGGCTCTGGGACCGCGACGAGGCGGCCACGACCGTCCGGGAGCTGCACGACGAACTCGCCGCCGAGCGCGAGATCGCCTACACCACCGTCATGTCCACCATGGACAACCTCTACCGCAAGGGCAGGCTCGCCCGGGAACGCGCCGGGAAGGCCTACCGGTACTGGCCGACGCTGAGCCGCGAGGAGTACAGCGCCCAGCTCATGCTCGAGGCGCTGGGCACGGGAGGTCGGACCGATCTGGTATTGAGTCATTTCGTGGAACGGATCAGTGCCGACGAGGCCGACGGACTGCGCGCCGCACTGCGGCAGGTGGTCACCCGGCGGGTGGGGGAGTGATGAGCACGCTACAGCTGAGCACCGAACAGGTCCTGGCCTGGCGGTTGCGGCGCCAGTGGGTCGCCGCGCCGCTCGTGGACGGCGCCGCGACGCCGGTGTCCGAGCGCCTGGCGGGTGTGCAGGCACAGGTCGCCTCGGCCGCGGAGACGGCCGTGGCGGTACGGACGGCGCCCGCGGTCCGGGACGGGGTCGCCGCCGCGCTGGCGGCAGGCGACGTGGTGAAGACGTGGACGATGCGCGGCACACTGCACGCCATGGTGCCCGCGCAGGCCGCGGCCGCGCTTGCCCTCATAGGCTCGGCGCGCACCTGGGAGAAACCGGTGTGGCAGCGCAACTTCGGCGTGAACCCCGAGCAGATGCGGGCCCTGGCCGCCGCGGTGACCGAGCTGCTGGCCGACCGCGCGCTCACCCGCGAGGAGCTCGTCGACGCCCTGGTCGCCGAGCCCGCCTTCGCCGGGCTGGCCGACCAGCTGCGGTCGGGCTGGGGCACCGTCCTCAAACCCCTGGCCTGGCAGGGCGCCCTGTGCCACGGTCCCGCACAGGGGGCCAAGATCACCTTCACCAGCCCGGCCCGGCTGATCCCGGGCTGGCCGGGCCTGCCCGCGCCCGAGGACGCCGCGCGGCTGCTCGTGCCCGCGTACCTCGGCGCCTACGGGCCTGCCCTGCCCGAGACCTTCGACGCCTGGCTCAGCCGCAACAGTCTGCGCAAGACCGTGGTGCGCGGCTGGTTCGGCGACCTCGGCGCGCGGCTGACCGAGGTCGAGGTCGACGGGCGGGCGCGCTGGGCGCTGACCGAACACCTCGACGAACTCGCCGCCGCCCGGCCCGACGACGAGGTGTACCTTCTCGGCCCGTTCGATCAGTACGTCCTCGGCCCCGGCACCGGCGACACCGACCTGCTGCCGAAGGAACACCGCGCGAAGGTGAGCCGCACCGCGGGCTGGATCTCGCCGCTGATCGTCGCGGGCGGCCACATCGTGGGTACCTGGACCGCCGCCGAGGACGGAGTGGACACCGACCTGTTCGAGGCCGGCTCGATCGGCGCCGACGCGCTCGCGCGGGCGATCGAGCGCGTGCGGCCCGTCCTGGCGGCCGGCGCGGTGGTGCGATGAGCGACCGGCTGATCGACACCGTGGCCTGGGTGCGCGTGCGGGACGGGCGCATCCTGTGCGGGCGGCCCCGCGGCAAGGACGTCTTCTACATCCCGGGCGGCAAACGCGAAGCGGGGGAGAGCGATATCGAGACGCTCACGCGGGAGGTGGCCGAGGAGCTCGGCGTCGTGGTGAAGGCGGAATCCGCTCGTCACGTGGGGACGTACGAGGCACGCGTCCCCGGGGCGGTGGTGCGCATGGCCTGCTACACCGCGCAGGTGTCCGGGGAACCGGTGCCCAGCAGCGAGATCGAGGCGCTGGCCTGGTTCTCCTACGCCGACCGACCGCACGTGCCGCCGGTCGACCAGCTGCTCTTCGACGACCTGCACGCGGCGGGCGAGCTGCGCTGACCCGCGACGTCACCGGCGGCGGACCCGCGCCGCCGGAGACGTCTCAGGTGGTGACCGGCGTGCGGGTGGCGCGGTCGATCAGGTACTCGACGAGGCTGGTGAGCACGTGCTTGGCCGACGGCCGATCCCGGGCGTCGCAGAGCATGATCGGGGTGCGCGCGTCGATGTCGAGCGCGTCGCGGACCTCGTCGACGGTGTAGCGCGGGGCGCCGTCGAAGCAGTTCACCGCGATGAGGAACGGCAGCCCGCGCCGCTCGAAGAAGTCCACCGCGGCGAAGGAGTTGCTCAGCCTGCGGGTGTCGGCCAGCACGATCGCGCCGAGCGCCCCGCGGCACAGCTCGTCCCACAGGAACCAGAACCGGTCCTGGCCGGGCGTGCCGAACAGGTAGAGCACCAGTTCGTTGTCGATGGTGATGCGGCCGAAGTCCAGCGCCACCGTGGTGGTCGACTTGGACTCGACGCCGGACAGGTCGTCGACGCCGGAGGAGACCTCGGTGATGAGTTCCTCGGTGCGCAGCGGGGCGATCTCGCTGATCGAGGACACCATGGTGGTCTTCCCGACGCCGAAACCGCCGGCGATGAGAATCTTCACCGAGGCGGCCAGATGCGCGCCGCCGGGTGCTGTGGGGTCAAAGTTTTCGGATGCCATCCAGAACCGCTCGCAATACGTTGAGATCACCGGGTCCGGCCTCGGTTTGCACCGGGGCGCGGAAGATCAGCTGGCCCTCGCCGATGAGATCGCCGACGAGGATCTTCGTCACCGCCAGAGGCAGTTTCACGGTGGCCGCGACCTCGGCCACCGAACAGGGAGTCCGGCACAGGCGCATGATGTGCGCGTACTCCGGCTCCGGGCGGCGCATCGTGGGCGCATGTGGCGCGGTCACGATGACCGTGAGCATGTCCAGGTCGTGCGCCGCACCCATGGTGCGGCCTCGGGTCACCGCATACGGCCGGACCAGAGGCCCGGCCGCGTCGTCGAACCACGACTCACCGATTCGAGTCATAGAGAAGAACTTTCTATAGCTCCGCGAGACCGTGCCGCGGCTCGGTCGACAGGTAGCTGCCGACACGCTGGACCGTCAGGTTCATTTCATAGGCGACCATACCGAGGTTCGCCGACTCGGTGGCCTGCAGCGCCAGGCAGGCGTTGTCGCCGGCGGAGGTGACGAACAGGACCGCGTGGTCGAGCTCGATCACCGCCTGGCGCACGCCGCCGCCCTCGAAGCGGGTACCCGCGCTGCGGGCCAGGCCGTAGAGGGTGGACGACATCGCCGCGAAGTGCTCGGCGTCCTCCCGCTTCATCTGCGCGGAGCGGCCCAGCAGCAACCCGTCGGTGGACAATACGACGGCATAGCGCACACCGGCCAGCCGCTCGACGAGATCGTCGAGCAGCCAGTTCAGATCACCGGGGTTCGACACGTTCACCTCAGCCTTCCTGTTCGTCGGAC
>NZ_BAGK01000118.1 GCF_000308795.1 Nocardia thailandica NBRC 100428
TGTTCGAGCAGGGCCGCCTGGCGCAGGTCGCGGATGCCCGCGCTGCGCCTGCGCACCAGCGCGCTCAGCGGCGCCGTCTCCGGCAGCAGGTCGAGCGCGGCCGCGGCGTAGTGCGCGGTGCCCGCCAGCGGCGCCCCCGCGTGCGGGGAGCCGAGGCACACCAGGGTGCGCACGGGCCGCACCCAGGGCAGCCCCTCGACGGTGGCCTGGTGGCAGGCGCTGCGGGCGACCAGGCCGCCCATCGAGTGCCCGATCAGGGCGATCTCGCGCACGGGCACGGGCCAGCAGCTGACGAGCTTGTCCAGCAGGGTGCAGAGCTGGTCGGCGTTCTCGGAGATGTGCAGGCCGGTGTTGTAGCGCAGGTACACCGGGGTGAAGCCGAGGTCGTCGGCGAGCCGGTCGCCGTAGGGCGCGCGGCCGCCGAGGCGCCAGGCGTGTTCGGTCTCGGCCAGTCCGTGCAGGAACACCGCCAGCCTGCCGGTGGGGGAGGGGACGTGCCTGCTGAGCAGTTCCGCGGGCACCGGCTCGCCCGCGACCCGGACGGTCACGGGGGAGGCCAGGATCGGGCGTTCGTCGCGCAGTGTGTCTCCGATCAGGCCCTGGACGGCGGCGAGTACGCCCGCGCCCCAGACGGTGCGCGAGGGGACGGCGCGGCCCGGCACGGGCACGGCCGCCGCGATCTCGCCGACCGCGAAGCCGGTGCCGCCGACCGCGGCGTAGACGCCGTCGGTGATCGCGTCGTGCACGACCTTGACCGGGTCGGCGGCGGGCCCGACCCCCAGCCGGACCGCGGCGAACGCCCGATCGGAGATGGCTCGGTGGATGGCGGCGATGCCCTCGACCGCGCCGGTGAACTCGTCGCGGGCGAGCTGCGTGAGCGCCTGTACCTCGGCCTGGCGCTGGGAGAGCTGGTGGGTCACGACCCTGAGTGTACGACTGTGCACTGAGATCCGTGCCGCCTCGAGGAGAGTTCACAATCGGAAGTCGATACGTTGATATGCGCATCGAACTATGTAGACCGCCGCAGGAAAGGGGAATCCGGCTGCGCCGGAGGGCTCGGGAAGGGAGAGGGGAGGCGCGCCGGCGATCGGCGCGCCCGGCCCGGCTCAGGGTTGGTGGACGATGGCGTACCAGAGGGCGGCCATCGTTCCCAGGACGAACAGCGGGGAGATCACCCAGGTCTCGACCGCGTTGCCGGTGCGGTCGATCAGCGGGACGCGGGTGCGCAGGGGCAGCGGCCAGAACAACCGGCACCCGCGATCGGTCAGGCAGTCGCCGAGCAGGTGCGCCAGGCAGCCGAGTCCGACGCAGATCGGCAGCCAGGCCGGCTTGTCGACGATCCAGTGGTCGACGGCGAAGGTGCCCGCGGTGGCCAGCACGACCACCGTGCCGTAGGTCCGCAGGCTCTTGCCGGGCGGGCACAGGTGCAGCGAGCGCACCGCGAGCGCGAGCAGGAAGAAGACGAGCGCGAGGGTGAAGGGTCGGCCCAGCCAGTGCTCGCCCGCCCAGGTGGCCGTCACCGCCAGCACGACGAACAGCAGCGAGTGCGTGCCGTGCCGGTGCCCGCCCGACGCCCAGGAGATGAACCGGCAGGCGTGGTGCGAGATCGGGCCGAGCACATGGGAGATCGTGCCGCTGGGATGATCGGCGTCGGGCAGCAGCGCGGCGCCCGCGGTGAGCAGGGTGCCCATGAGCAGTTCCGCGATCCCGAATTGCGTTGTCTCCATGCGGAACAGTGGGAAGGTGGCGACGGTCAGCGGGAGCGCGGCGGCGGTCGCCGCCCACGCCATCGCGCCGCTCGTCGCGTGTGAATGTCCTAGCATCACAGGAACGTTAGAGGAGCCCGCCGACGCCGGACGTATGCCCAGTTCAGGGCGGGTGCCCGGGAGCGATCAAGATCGTCACGGCGCCCGCGCGCGAGGCACGGGCGCCGTGACGGCCGGTCGATCAGGCTGCCACGTCGTAGCGGTCCAGGTCGGTCACCTTGGCCCAGGCCCGCACGAAGTCGGCGACGAACTTCTCCGTCGCGTCGTCGGTGGCGTAGACCTCGGCCAGCGCCCGCAGCTGCGAGTTCGAACCGAAGACCAGGTCGACGCGGCTGCCGGTCCAGACCTGCTTGCCGCTGGCGCGGTCGGTGCCCTCGTAGGTGCCGTCGTTGGCCGGCGCGGGCGTCCACTTCGTGCTCATGTCGAGGAGGTTGACGAAGAAGTCGTTCGTCAGCACACCCGGCTTGTCGGTGAACACGCCCAGCTGCGAGTTGTCGTAGTTCGCGCCGAGAACCCGCAGGCCGCCGACCAGTACGGTCATCTCCGGCGCGCTCAGCGTGAGCAGGTTGGCCTTGTCCACGAGCAGGTATTCCGCGGGCACC
The DNA here is from genome assembly GCF_000308795.1 of Nocardia thailandica NBRC 100428. Taxonomy (GTDB): domain Bacteria; phylum Actinomycetota; class Actinomycetes; order Mycobacteriales; family Mycobacteriaceae; genus Nocardia; species Nocardia thailandica. Next base: position 2,369 of record NZ_BAGK01000118.1, read on the forward strand.
GGCGCGGTCTTGCCGACGTAGTTGCGGAATCCGTCGGCGATCGGCTCCAGGTAGGCGAAGGACTCCACGTCGGTGTCCTCCTGGGTGGCATCGGTCCGGCCCGGGGTGAAGGGCACCTCGATGTCGTGACCGGCCGCCCTGGCCGCCTGCTCGATCGCCGCGGCGCCGCCGAGGACGACCAGGTCGGCGAAGGAGACCTTCTTGCCGCCCGCCTGGAACGCCTCCTGCACGCCCTCCAGCGCCCGGACGACCTCGGCGAGCTGGTCGGGGTTGTTGACCTCCCAGCTGCGCTGCGGCTCGAGCCGGATGCGGCCGCCGTTGGCGCCGCCGCGCTTGTCGCTGCCGCGGAAGGAGGACGCGGCGGCCCAGGCGGTCGAGACCAGCTGGGACACGGTCAGTCCCGTGCCGAGGATCTGCTGCTTGAGCGCGGCGATGTCGTCCGCGCCGATCAGCTCGTGGTCGACCGCGGGGACCGGGTCCTGCCACAGCAGCCGCTCGCTGGGGACGAGCGGGCCGAGGTAGCGCTGGATCGGGCCCATGTCGCGGTGGGTCAGCTTGAACCAGGCGCGGGCGAACGCGTCGGCCAGCTCCTCCGGGTGCTCGAGCCACCGGCGGGTGATCTTCCCGTAGGCGGGATCGAGCCGCATCGAGAGGTCGGTGGTGAGCATGGTCGGCGCGTGGGTCTTGCCCTCGATGTGCGCGTCGGGCACGGTGCCCGCGCCCGCCCCGTCCTTGGGCACCCACTGGTGCGCGCCCGCCGGGGACTTGCTCAGCTCCCACTCGTAGCCGTAGAGGATCTCGAGGAAGCTGTTGTCCCACTGGGTCGGGGTGTTGGTCCAGATGCCCTCCAGGCCGGAGGTGATCGCGTCCTTGCCGACACCGGTGCCGTAGCTGCTGCGCCAGCCGAGACCCTGCTCCTCGAGCGGGGCCGCCTCGGGCTCGGGGCCGACGTGGTCGGCCGGGCCCGCGCCGTGCGTCTTGCCGAAGGTGTGGCCGCCGACGATGAGCGCGGCGGTCTCCTCGTCGTTCATCGCCATCCGGCCGAAGGTGTCGCGGATGTCGAACGCCGCTGCGATGGGGTCCGGATTGCCGTTGGGACCTTCGGGATTGACGTAGATCAGGCCCATCTGGACCGCGGCGAGCGGGTTGTCGAGATCGCGCTTGCCGGTGTAGCGCTCGTCGCCGAGCCAGGTGGTCTCGGGGCCCCAGTACGTGTCGTCCTCGGGTTCCCAGGCGTCGACGCGCCCGCCGCCGAAGCCGAAGGTGCGGAAGCCCATGTTCTCCAGCGCGACGTTGCCGGTGTAGATCAGCAGGTCGGCCCACGACAGCGCCTTGCCGTACTTCTTCTTGACCGGCCACAGCAGGCGGCGGGCCTTGTCGAGGCTGGCGTTGTCGGGCCAGGAGTTCAGCGGGGCGAAGCGCTGCATGCCGGTGCCCGCGCCGCCGCGGCCGTCCTGCACGCGGTAGGTGCCCGCCGAGTGCCAGGCCATCCGGATGAAGAAGGGGCCGTAGTTGCCGAAGTCGGCGGGCCACCAGTCCTGGGAGTCGGTCAGGACCGCTTCGATGTCGCGCTTGACCTCGTCCAGGTCGAGGGTGGCGAAGGCGGCCGCGTAGTCGAAGTCGCCGCCGAAGGGGTTGGCGACATCCGGGTTCTGCTGCAGCAGTTTGAGGTTGAGCTGGTTGGGCCACCAGTCCGGTTCCCCGCCCCGTTCGGTGGGGTGCGGGAGGCGCCCTGCGCGGACCGGGCAGCCGCCGGCCTCGTCGCTCTGGGCTTCGCCGATGGGCGGGTGTTCCTCTGACACGGCGTTTCCTTTCGACTTGTTCTATCCGCCGCGGCCACGATCGTGGTCACGGCGCAGATGCGGTCCTGCACGCGGGGCAGGTTCCCCAGTAGATGACCTCGGCTTCGTCGATGGCGTAGTCGTGGCCGTCCGGGGCGGTGAGGCAAGGGGCTTCACCGACAGCGCAGTCGATGTCGGTGATGGACCCGCACGATCGGCACACCACGTGGTGGTGGTTGTCGCCGACGCGTGTCTCGTATCGCGCCACCGAACCCATCGGCTGGATGCGCCGGAGCAGTCCGGCGTTGGTGAGGGCTCGCAGTACGTCGTAGACCGCCTGATGCGACACGGTGCCGAGGGTCTGGCGGACCAGGCCGAGGATCGTGTCGGTGTCGGCGTGCGGGTGGTCGTGTACCGCGGTCAGCACGGCCACCCGGGGGGCGGTCACGCGCAGATCGGCCCCGCGAAGCTTGCTCTCGATCTCCGGGGGTGTAGGCACGGCAGCCAGTCTTGCCACTTTTCTTGAATTAGTCAAGTCTTTTCTGTGATCCGTTTCACTCCGACGCGGGCATGCTCTGGCGGGTGATCGCCGGGCCGGTCGGCGGACCGCCGCGCTCGTGTGGGGAGAGTCGCGGAGCGCACCGCTGCCGGGTGCCTCCACCGCCGGTCCCGGTGCCGCCCGGGTGACCTGGGAGGAACTAGTCCGTTTCGGGCGTTCCGGTGAGCTGATCCGCGGGGACGACGAAGACCCCGTTCCCCGCCGCATCGGTGACACCGTGCGCCAGTTCGACGGTCGCGACCGCGCGGCCGAGCGCGTCACGTTCGTCGTGCTGGACCACGCAGGCGAGGTCCAGGGGAAGGGGATGCGGTGTGCCGGGGTCCGGGGTGTGGACGGCCACCACCGGCCATTTGTCCGACACCGACGCGGTGCCGCCGTCCGCCAACGGAAACCGGATCGAGGCGACGAAGGGGAAGCAGTCGAAGTCGGTGTGGACGACCTCGGCCCGAAGATGACGCACCGCCGGATCGTAGGCCCGTCGCCGGGCGGCCGCGAGACGACCGCCCGGCGGTGGTGTCAAGCCCCCACGTACTGCGCGAGGTGCTCGCCGGTGAGGGTGGAGCGGTCGGCGATCAGCTGGGCGGGGGTGCCCTCGAAGACGATCCGGCCGCCGTCGTGGCCGGCGCCGGGGCCGAGGTCGATGATCCAGTCGGCGTGGGCCATCACGGCCTGGTGGTGCTCGATGACGATCACCGACTTGCCGGACTCGACGAGGCGGTCCAGCAGGCCGAGGAGGTTCTCGACGTCGGCCAGGTGCAGGCCGGTGGTCGGCTCGTCGAGGACGTAGATGTCGCCCTTCTCGGCCATGTTGGTGGCCAGCTTCAGCCGCTGCCGTTCGCCGCCCGACAGGGTGGTCAGCGGCTGGCCGAGGCTGATGTAACCCAGGCCGACGTCGACCAGCCGCTCCAGGATCTTGTGCGCGGCGGGCGTTTTCGCGGGGCCCTCGGCGAAGAACTCCGCCGCCTCGACCGCCGGCATGGCCAGCACCTCGCTGATGTCCCGGCCGCCGAGCGTGTACTCGAGGACCGCGGGCTGGAACCGCTTGCCCTCGCACTCCTCGCAGACGGTGGTCACGCTCGCCATGACCCCGAGGTCGGTGTAGATGACACCCGCGCCGTTGCAGTTCGGGCACGCGCCCTCGGAGTTGGCGCTGAACAGCGCGGGCTTGACGCCGTTCTCCTTGGCGAATGCCTTGCGGATCGGCTCCAGCAGGCCGGTGTAGGTGGCCGGGTTGCTGCGCCGCGACCCGCGGATCGCGGACTGGTCGACGGTGACCACCCCGGCCGAGGACGGGATGGAGCCGTGGATCAGCGAGCTCTTGCCGGACCCGGCCACCCCGGTCACCACGGTGAGGACCCCGAGCGGGATGTCGACGTCCACGTCGCGCAGGTTGTGCGAATTCGCGCCGCGCACTTCCAGTTTCCCGGTGGGGGTCCGCACGACGTCCTTGACCTTGGCGCGGTCGTCGAGGTGGCGTCCGGTGAGGGTGTCGGCGGCGCGCAGGCCGTCGACGGTGCCCTCGAAGCAGATCGTGCCGCCCGCGGAGCCCGCGCCGGGGCCCAGGTCGACGATGTGGTCGGCGATGGCGATGGTCTCGGGCTTGTGCTCGACGACCAGCACCGTGTTGCCCTTGTCGCGCAGCCGGCGCAGCAGCTCGTTCATCTTCTCGATGTCGTGCGGGTGCAGGCCGACGGTCGGTTCGTCGAAGACGTAGGTGACATCGGTCAGCGCCGAACCGAGGTGCCGGATCATCTTGGTGCGCTGCGCCTCACCGCCGGAGAGCGTGCCCGAGGGGCGGTCGAGGGACAGGTAGCCGAGGCCGATCTCCACGAACGCGTCCAGCGCGCCCTGCAGGTTCACCAGCAGCGGCGCCACCGACGGTTCGTCGAGGCCGCGAACCCACTCGGCGAGGTCGCTGATCTGCATGGCGCACGCGTCGGCGATGCTGATCCCGGCGATCTTCGACGAGCGCGCCTCGGCGCTGAGCCGGGTGCCGCCGCACTCCGGGCACGGCGCGAACGCGACCGCCCGGTCGACGAAGGCGCGGATGTGCGGCTGCATCGCCTCTCGGTCCTTGGACAGGAACGACTTCTGCACGCGCGGAACGAGACCCTCGTAGGTCAGGTTGATGTTGTTGACCTTGACCTTGGTCGGTTCCTTGTAGAGGAAGTCCGCGAGCTCCTTCTTGGTGTACTTGCGGATCGGCTTGTCGGGGTCGAGGAAACCCGACTCGGCGTAGATGCGGACCATCCAGCCGTCGCCCTTGTAGCCGGGGATGGTGATGGCGCCCTCGTTGAGCGACTTCGTGTCGTCGTAGAGCTGCGCGAGATCGATGTCGCTGACGTTGCCCATGCCCTCGCAGCGCGGACACATGCCGCCCAGGATGGAGAAGCTGCGCTTCTCCTTCTTGCCGCTCGACAGCGTCACCGCGCCTGCGCCCGACACCGACGGCACGTTGAACGCGTACGCCTGCGGCGAGCCGATGTGCGGGTCGCCCAGCTTGCTGAACAGGATGCGGAGCATGGCGTTGGAGTCGGTGGCGGTGCCGACCGTGGAGCGCGAATTGGCGCCCATCCGTTCCTGATCGACGATGATCGCCGTCGTCAGCCCGTCGAGGACGTCGACGTCGGGACGCGACATCGAGGGCATGAATCCCTGCACGAACGAGCTGTAGGTCTCGTTGATCATGCGCTGGGATTCGGCGGCGATCGTGCCGAACACCAGCGAGCTCTTGCCCGAGCCGGACACGCCGGTGAACACCGTCAACCGGCGCTTGGGGATCTCCACGCTGACATCGCGCAGGTTGTTCTCCCGCGCACCCTGGACGCGGATCAGGTCGTGGCTGTCGGCTGCGTGCGTGCTCATGATTCTCCCTGTGGTGGCGCGGTCCGGCCGCGGTGGGCGCTCTTCATCCAAGCAGCCGGCACCGACGTCGTCACCGGACGGTCAGCGGCTTTCCTGGATTCGGACGAGGTTGCCCGCGGGGTCGCGGAAGGCGCAGTCGCGCACCCCGTAGGGCTGGTCGGTCGGCTCCTGCACGACCTCGCCGCCCGCGGCCACGATCTTGTCGAAGGTGGCGTCGAGATCGGGGGCGGCCAGCAACACCGCGGCGTAGGTGCCCTTGGCCATCATCTCGGCCACCACCCGCCGCTCGTCCTCGGTGATGCCGGGATCGACGGCCGGCGGGTGCAGGACGATGTTGACGTCGGGCTGGCCGGCCGGGCCGACGGTGAGCCAGCGCAGGCCGTTGTAGCCGACGTCCTTGCGCAGCTCGAAGCCGAGGGTGTCGCGGTAAAAGGTGAGGGCGGCTTCCGGGTCGTCCTGGGGCAGGAAGCTGGAGTGAATGCTGATGTTCATGGACCTCAGGCTAGTAGCGGGCAACCGGGGGTCGCTTCTCGATTCCTGACCGGTGTCGCCGATCAGCCGCGCCGCCCCGGCGGGGTCCGCAGCGGCCGGGTGACCTGCTTCTCCACACACGACGGCATGCCCTCGGTCACCGCGGCCTGCTCCTGCTTGTAGACGCTCGGCGGTACGCCGACCAGCTCGGCGAATCGTGTGGAGAACGTCCCCAGCGACTGGCATCCGACGGCGAAGCACACCTCGGTCACGCTCAGATCCCCGCGCCGCAGCAGCGCCATCGCCCGCTCGATCCGCCGCGTCATGAGGTAGCCGTAGACCGACTCCCCGTAGGCGGCCTTGAACTGCCTGCTCAGGTGTCCGGCCGACATGTGCGCGTCGCGCGCCAGCTCCTCGACGTTCAACGGCTGCGCGTACTCCCGGTCGATTCGGTCCCGCACCCGCCGCAACCGCCGCAGGTCCTGCAGCTGCGCCTTCGGAGAACCACTCACCGTTCGATCGTCCCACGGCCGCCGCCGACGCCGATGCCCGGACACACCGCGGGCCGCCCGACCCGAGGGTCGGACGGCCCGGGTCCGGCGACCGCTCAGCGCACGAAGACCGCCGCGTTCCCGGCGAGGTCGAGCAGCGGCTGGGGGAACACGCCGAGCACCACCGTCGCCGCCGCGCACACCCCGATGACGACGACGGTGCCGATCGGGGCGGACGCCGTCGGCGCGTCGGCGGGTGGGTCGGTGAAGAACATCAGCACGATCACCCGGACGTAGAAGAACGCGGCGATGGCGCTGCAGAGGACGCCGACCACGACGAGGGGGGTGTACCCAGCACCCGCGGCGGCGGCGAACACCGCGAACTTGGCGACGAAACCACTGGTCAGCGGGAGACCCGCGAAGGAGAGCAGGAGCAGGGCGAAGACGCCGGCCAGGACGGGGGAGCGGCGGCCGAGACCCGCCCAGCGCGACAACGCGGTCGCCTCGATCCCGTCCCCGTCGCGCACGAGGGTCACCACCGCGAAGGCGCCGACCGTGCCGAAACCGTAGGCGGCGAGGTAGAACAGCACCGCGGCGGTGCCGTCGGCATCCGCCGCGCACAGGCCGACCAGCAGGAAACCGGCGTGCGCGATGGAGGAGTAGGCCAGCATGCGCTTCACGTCGGTCTGGGTGACGGCCATGATCGCGCCGAGCACCATGGTCGCCACCGCGATCGCCGCCAGGACCGGCCGCCAGTCGCCGGCCAGCGACGGGACCGCCACCTGCAGCACCCGCAGCAGCGCGCCGACCGCGGCGATCTTGGTCGCCGCCGACATGAACGCCGTCACCGGGGTCGGTGCCCCCTGGTACACGTCGGGCACCCACGACTGGAACGGCACCGCGCCGACCTTGAACAGCAGCCCCACCGCCAGCATCGCGACACCCAGCAGGGCGAACGTCGCGTCACCGGGGCGGCTGTCGAGCGACGCGGCGATGCCGGGCAGGGACACCGTGCCCGCCTGCCCGTACAGCAGCGCGACGCCGTAGAGAAAGAACGCCGACGAGAACGCCCCGAGCAGGAAGTACTTCAGCGCCGCTTCCTGCGACATGAGCCGCCGGTGCCGCGCCAGCCCGCACAGCAGATACAGCGGCAGCGACAGCACCTCCAGCGCGACGAACATGGTCAGCAGGTCGTTCGAGGCGGGGAACAGCAGCATGCCGCCGATGGCGAGCATGGTCAACGGGAACACCTCGGTGGTCGCGATGCCCGACCGCGCGGCCTCGGCTTCCTGCGCGCTGCCCGGTACCGCCGAGGCCTGCGGGGTGAACGCGTCCAGGCCGAGATCCAGGGTGGCCGCCGCCCGGCTCCACGTGCCCGGGCCGGATCGTGCGCGTGGCACCGCCCTCCGCTCGGCCATGAGCAGCAGCCCCAGCAGCGACACGACCAGGATCGCGCCCTGCAGGAACAGGGTCACCCCGTCGACGGCGACGGCCCCGATCACCGCGGTGGCCTCGGTCCCGCGCAGCGCGACCACCGCGACGAACGCCGCGCCGACCCCCGCGAGGGCGAGCCCGACCTGCAGCGGGAACCGGAGGCGCCGGGGCGCGAACGCCTCGACCAGGACCCCGATCACCGCCGCCCCGAAGACCAGGAGCATGGGGGTGAGCAGGTGGTATTCGATGCTCGGCGCGGGCGCCGTCGCGGCGTGGATGTCGATACTCACTCGGGCCGTCCTCGGTGCGGAAGTGGGGGCACTAGCGGTGACCGGTGCCGGGGGTGGTGACCGCGCCCGCTTCCGGGGCGGGCACCTTCGGCGCCGGATCCTGCTTGCCGATGGTGGACAGGGTCTGGCTCACCGCCGGATTCACCAGGTCCAGTACCGGTTTGGGGTACAGGCCGAGGAAGACCAGCGCGGCGAGCAGCGGGACGACGACGGCGAGTTCGCGCGGGACGAGGTCGCGCACGTGCTCGTTGCCCTGCTTCAGCGGGCCGGTCATCATCCGCTGATAGAGCCACAGCACGTAGATCGCGGCCAGCACCAGGCCGGTCGCCGCGATCACCGCCGCCACCTGGTAACGGCTGAAGGTGCCGATGAGGACGAGGAACTCGCTGACGAAGGGCGCGAGCCCCGGCAGCGACAACGTGGCCAGCCCGGCGACGAAGAACGATCCCGCGAGCACCGGCGCGACCTTCTGCACGCCGCCGAAATCGTCGATCATCCTGGTACCGCGCCGCGACACCAGGAATCCCGCGACCAGGAACAGCGCCGCCGTGGACAGCCCGTGGTTGACCATGTAGAGCGTCGCGCCCGACTGCCCCTGGGTGGTCATGGCGAAGATGCCGAGGATGATGAACCCGAAGTGCGAGATCGAGGTGTAGGCGATCAGGCGCATCACGTCGGTCTGCCCGATCGCCAGCAGCGCCCCGTAGACGATGCCGATCACCGCGAGCGTGATCACCAGGGGTGCGTAGGTGCTCGCCGCGGCGGGGAACAGCAGCAGGCAGTAGCGCAGCATGCCGAAGGTGCCGACCTTGTCGACGACCGCCATCATCAGTACCGCGCCGGCCGGGGTGGCCGAGACGGCCGCGTCGGGCAGCCAGGTGTGCAGCGGCCACAGCGGCGCCTTCACCGCGAAGGCGAACAGGAAACCGAGGAACAGCGCGTTGAGCAGCGCGGCGCTGCCCCCGAGCTGACCGGTCGACACGGCCTCGACGATCGCGCGCAGGTCGAAGGTGCCCGCGCCGTCGGCACCCAGATCGGCCCGCGCGGTGAGCACGTACAGCCCGATCACCGCCGCGAGCATGATCAGCCCGCCGAACAGGTTGTAGAGCAGGAACTTCACCGCCGCCCGCGAGCGGCGCGCCCGTACCGCGGGATCGTCCGAGCGTGCCCCGAAGCCGCCGATGAGGAAGTACATCGGGATGAGCATGGCCTCGAAGAAGATGTAGAACAGCAGGATGTCGAGGGCGACGAAGGAGACCAGCACCATCGACTCGACCAGCAGCATGAGCGCCATGTAGGTGTGCGCGGTGCGTGGGCCGCCCGCGGTCTGTTCGTCGTCGCGCCAGCCGGCCAGCAGCAGCAGCGGCACGAGGACCGCGGTCAGCAGGACGAGCGCCGCGGCGATGCCGTCGAGACCGAGGGTGTAGCCGACGCCGAAAGCCGGTATCCACTCGTGGGATTCGACGAACTGGAACTGGTCGGCGCCCGGCTGGAACCGGACGACCAGCACCACCGCGAGTACGAGGACGCCGAGCGAGACCGCGAGGGCGAGGCCCCGCGCGATCGTCCGCGCGCCGGCGGGAACAAGGAGGACCGCCGCGGCGCCGATCGCGGGCGCCAGCCAGAGTGTGCTCAGCCAGGGGAATGCGTTCACCAGATCCTCACCGCCAGCAGGGCAGCGGCCACCAGGGCCGCGCCGGTGAACATGGACAGCGCGTAGGAGCGCACGAAACCGGTCTGCACCCGGCGCAGCCGGGCCGACAGGCCGCCGATTCCGGCGGCGGTGCCGTTGACGATGCCGTCCACCCCGCGCGAGTCGAGGAACACCAGCGCACGGGTGAGGTGGCGGCCGGGCCGCATGAACAGCGTCTCGTTGACGGCGTCGCCGTAGAGGTCGCGGCGGGCCGCCGTGGTCAGCGGGGAGACGTGCTCGGGAGCCGTCTCCGGGACCGGGTTCTCGACGTACCGCGAGTAGGCGTAGGCGATTCCGGCGACCACCACGGTCAGCGCCAGCCCGGTGATCACGATGGGCGGCACGACGGGTTCGGCGTGGTGGGAGCCGACCACCGGGGCCAGCCAGTTCTGCAGCGAGGACCCCCAGACGAACAGCCCGCCCGCGGCGACCGATCCCAGCGCCAGCAGGATCATCGGGCCGGTCATGGTCGGCGGCGCCTCGTGCGGGTGGGTGTCGGGTTTCCAGCGGGGTTCGCCGAAGAACGTCAGCACCATGACCCGGGTCATGTAGAACGCGGTCAGGCCCGCGCCGGTCAGGGTGATCGCGCCGAGCAGGATGCCCAGCCCGCCGCCCTGGTCGAAGGCCGTCTCGATGATCTTGTCCTTGGAGAAGAACCCCGACAGCGGCGGCACCCCGATGATCGCCAGGTAGCCGAGCCCGAAGGTGACGTAGGTGATCGGCAGGAACTTCCGGAGGCCCCCGTAGCGGCGCATGTCGGTCTCGTCGTCCATCGCGTGCATGACCGAGCCGGCGCCGAGGAACAGCCCGGCCTTGAAGAATCCGTGGGTGAGCAGGTGCATGATCGCGATCGCGTAACCGGCGGGCCCGAATCCGACGGCCAGGATCATGTAGCCGATCTGGCTCATGGTCGAGGCGGCCAGCGCCTTCTTGATGTCGTCCTTCGCGCAGCCGATGATCGCGCCGAACAGCAGCGTGATCGCGCCGACCGCCATGACCGCGGTGCGCGCGCCCGGCGCGAGATCGTAGAGGGGGTTGGAGCGGGCGATGAGGTAGACGCCCGCGGTCACCATGGTCGCGGCGTGGATGAGCGCCGAGACCGGGGTGGGGCCCTCCATGGCGTCCCCGAGCCAGGACTGCAGCGGCACCTGCGCGGACTTGCCGCAGGCGGCGAGCAGCAGCAACAGGCCGATGACGGTCAGCGTGCCCTCGCTCGCGCCCGGTGCCGCCGCGAAGACGGTGCGGAAATCCAGGGATCCGAAGGTGCTGAACAGCGTCATCATGCCGATCGCCAGGCCCAGATCGCCGACGCGGTTGACGATGAACGCCTTCTTGGCCGCGGTCGCCGCCGACGGTTTGGCGTACCAGAACCCGATCAGCAGGTAGGAGGCCAGGCCGACGCCCTCCCAGCCGAGGAACAGCACGGCGTAGTTGTCGGCGAGGACGAGCACGAGCATGGCGGCCAGGAACAGGTTGAGGTAGGCGAAGAACCGCCGCCGGTCCGGGTCGTGGCTCATGTAGCCGAGGGAATACACGTGGATCAGCGACCCGACGCCGGTGATCAGCAGCGCGAAGCAGATCGAGAGCTGATCGAGCTGGAAGGCGAAGGCCACCTGCAGATCCCCGGCGGGGATCCACCGGAACGCCTCGGCGTGCAGTGCCCGGTCGGCGTCGGCGCGGCCGACCATGGCGAAGAACGCCGCCACCGCGACGGCGAAGGAGGCGAGGGCGGCCCCGGTCGCGAGGTAGTGGCCCCAGCGGTCGGCGAGCCGGCCCGTCAGCAGCAGGAAGGCGGCCCCGGCCAGCGGCAGGAGCGGCAGCAGCCACATCGATGCGGTACCCATGTCAGAACCGCAGCAGGTTGGCGTCGTCGACCGAGGTCGACCGGCGGGCGCGGAAGATCGTCATGATGATCGCCAGGCCGACCACCACCTCGGCGGCGGCGACCACCATCGTGAAGAAGGCGATCACCTGCCCGTCGAGGTTGCCGTTGAGGCGGGCGAAGGTCACGAACGCCAGATTCACCGCGTTGAGCATCAGCTCCACGCACATGAACACCACGATGGCGTTGCGGCGCAACAGCACTCCCGCGGCGCCGATGGTGAACAGCAGCGCGGACAGGAACAGGTAGTTCTCGGGGTTCACCGGTCGCCTTCCTGTGTGAGTTCGGACGCCCCGCCGGTGGAGTCGCTGCCACCGGGCCGGGAACCCGCGGCGCCGGCCGCCACGAAGGCGGCGCGGTTGCGGCGGTGCCGCAGGATCGTGGACACGGATTCCTCGGCGAAGGATCCGTCGGGCAGCTTCGCCGGCACGTCGACCGCGTTGTGGCGGGCGTAAACACCGGGGGTCGGCAGCGGAGTCGCCCGTTCGCCGGGCGTGCGGAACCGGTCGCGCGACATCTCCCGCTGCCCGCGCCGCCTCCCGGACGGCTCGCGGTGCGCGAGCACCATCGCCCCGATGGTGGCGGTGATGAGCAGCGCGCCGGTGAGTTCGAAGGCCCACACGTACTTCAGGAAGATCAGCTCGGCCAGCTCCCCGATGACGTCGCGCCCGCCGAACCCGCGCCCGGCGAAGGAGACCCCGCTGTCGCGCATGCCCGCGCCGATCCCGCCGACGAGCAGGAACCCGAAGCCGACACCGACCAGCGCGGCCGTGATCCGCTGTCCGCGCAGGGTTTCCCGCAGCGATTCCGCGGAGTCGACGCCGACGAGCATGAGCACGAACAGGAACAGCATCATGACCGCGCCCGTGTAGACGACGATCTGCACGACGCCGAGGAAGAGCGCGTCCTGGGCGATGTAGAACACGGCGAGGGTGATCATGGTGGCCGCCAGGCAGAGCGCCGAGTGCACCGCCTTGGCGGCGGTCACCATGCCCAGCGCGCCGAGGACCGCCAACGGTGCCAGCACCCAGAACAGCACGGCCTCGCCGGTGGAGGCGCGGGCCACCGGTTCGGCGGCCAGCAGCAGGTCGGGACTCATCGCAGCGCTCCTTCCCCGTCGGGCGCCTGCACCCGGCCGAGGTAGTAGTCGGCGGCGTCGGTGCCCGGCGCCATGGCGTGCGGCGGGGCGACCATGCCGTCGGCGAGCGGGGCGAGCAGCCGGTCCTTCTCGTAGATGAGGTCGGCCCGGTTGTCGTCGGTGAGCTCGTATTCGTTGGTCATGGTCAGTGCCCGCGTGGGGCAGGCCTCGATGCACAGGCCGCAGCCGATGCAGCGCAGGTAGTTGATCTGGTAGACCCGCCCGTACCGCTCACCGGGGGAGAAGCGCTCCTCCTCGGTGTTGTCGGCGCCTTCGACGAAGATCGCGTCCGCCGGGCACGCCCACGCGCACAGCTCGCAGCCGATGCACTTCTCCAGCCCGTCCTCGTAGCGGTTGAGCTGGTGCCGTCCGTGGTAGCGCGGCGCGGTCGGCACCTTCTGTTCCGGATAGAACTCGGTGTTGGGCTTCTTGAACATGGTCGCCGCGGTGACCGCGAACCCGGCGAGCGGGTCGAGCAGGTTGCCGCGCTCCTCCTCGGCAGCCGGTCGTGGCGGCATCGGCGGCGTCGGGAAGCCGAGGAACACGGCGGTTTTCGCGGACGGCGGCGGCGCGGGCTCGGGCAGCGGTGCGAGTCCGCGCGCGTGCCCGGCCCGCAGGAACATCCCGATCATGCCCGCGGTGATGACCAGCCCGACGAGGACCAGGATCGGAGTCTGGGCCACCACGCCCTCGAGATCGAGGATCCGGGCGGTCGCCACGATCATCACCCACAGCAGCGAGACCGGGATGAGGAGCTTCCAGCCCAGGTTCATGAACTGGTCGTAGCGCAGCCGGGGCAGGGTGCCGCGCAGCCAGACGAAGACGAACAGGAACGTCCACACCTTGGCGGTGAACCAGAGCAGCGGCCACCAGCCGGAGTTGGCGCCCTCCCAGAGGTTGATCGGGAACGGCGCCCGCCATCCGCCGAGGAACAGCGTGGTCGCCAGCGCCGACACCGTCGCCATGTTGACGTACTCGGCCAGCATGAACATGGCGAACTTGAGCGAGGAGTATTCGGTGTGGAAGCCGCCGACGAGTTCGCCCTCGGCCTCGGGCAGGTCGAACGGGGCGCGGTTGGTCTCGCCGACCATGGCCACGCAGTAGATCAGGAACGACGGCAGCAGCAGGAAGGCGTACCAGGTGGGGGACTGGGCCGCGACGATCCCGGAGGTCGCCATGGTGCCCGAGAGCAGGAACACCGTGGCGAAGGTCAGCGCCATGGCGATCTCGTAGGAGATGACCTGCGCGGTCGAGCGGAGGCCGCCCAGCAGTGGGTAGGTCGAGCCCGAGGACCAGCCGGCCAGCACGATGCCGTACACCCCGATGGAGGTGATGGCCAGGATGTAGAGAACCCCCACCGGCATGTCGGTCAGCTGGAGCGCCGTGTGCTGCCCGAAGATCGACACCTCGGGCCCGAACGGGATCACCGCGAAGGCCATGAACGCCGGGATCACCGAGATGATCGGTGCCAGAACGAAGATCGGCTTGTCCACGATCGCCGGGATGATGTCCTCCTTGAGGGCCATCTTCACGCCGTCGGCCACCGATTGCAGCGATCCCTTGGGGCCCACCCGGTTCGGGCCGACCCGCATCTGCATCCAGGCCACGACCTTGCGCTCGGCGAACACCGCGACCAGGGGGATCATCAGCAGGTAGACGAAGACGGCCAGCGCCTTGCCGACGACCAGCCACAGCGGGTCGTGACCGAACAGCGACAGGTCGGTCACCGCGAGCTCACGCATGATCGTTCCTCTCCGGTGCGCGACACAGCGCGACCAGCGCTCCTGGCGCCACGCCGAGCGCGGCCCCGACGGTGCTTGCCCGCCGAGTGCAGCGGCAGCCACACCACCCGGTCGGGCATGGCGGTGATCCGCAGCGGCAGGGTGATCTCCCCGCGCGCGGTGGACACGGTCACCGGATCGTCCTCGCCCGCGCCGATCTCGGCGGCCGTCGCGGGCGAGAGCCGCAGGACCGCGGGCCGGGCGATCCCGGCCAGATTCGGCTCCCCGTCCTGCATGCGGCCCAGATCGAGCAGCATCCGCCAGCCGGCCAGCACCGCCTGACCCGGGCCCGGCCGAACGGCCTGCTCGGCGGGCACCTGCGGGTGCGGGGCGGGCGTGCCCTGCCACACGCCGAGCGCGTCGAGTTCGGCGCGGGCCGCGGCGGCGTCGGGAAGCCCGAGCGGCGTGTGCAATTCGTCGGCCAGGGCGGCGAGGACCCGCAGGTCCGACAGCGGCGCGGCGACGCGGCGCGTGGTGTCCAGCGGCGCGGCCGCGAACGGCCGGGCCCGGCCCTCCCAGGTGCGGAAGGTGCCGGACTTCTCCAGCACCGACGCCACGGGGAAGACGACGTCGGCGCGCTCGGTGACGGCGCTGTGCCGCAACTCCAGGCTGACCACGAACCGGGCGACATCGATGGCCGCCAGCGCCGTGGCGGGATCGGGCATGTCCGCCGGGTCGACGCCGCCGATGATCAGCGCGCCCGGCCCGGACCCCGGGGTGAGGATGGCCTGCGCGTCGCGCCCGACGGTGACCGGCAGTTCCGCCGCGTTCCACACGCCGCGCACCTGCTGCCGCGCCTGCGGATCCACCACGGGACGTCCGCCGGGCAGCAGGCCGGGCAGGGCGCCTGCCTCGACCGCGCCCCGCTCGCCCGCGCGTCGCGGCACCCAGGCCACCGCCGGCGCCCGCCGCGGTGGCCAGTCGCAGCACCGCGGTGAGCGCGCCC
>NZ_BAGK01000117.1 GCF_000308795.1 Nocardia thailandica NBRC 100428
GGCAGCGGATCGCTGTCGCTGAACGGGAGAAGATCTCCCACGACAACATCGACGTGGTTCCGCCAGAACTCCTCGGCCGTGTTCACCGACTTCCACCTGTTCGAGGACTACCTCGGGTTCGACCGCGACGGCATCGACGCCGACGTGCAGCGCTACCTCGAGGAACTGCAGATCGCGCACAAGGTGAGCGTGCGCGACGGCAAGCTCTCGACGATCGATCTGTCCCAGGGCCAGCGCAAGCGGCTCGCGCTGCTGACCGCGCTGCTCGAGGACCGCCCGATCTACCTGTTCGACGAGTGGGCCGCCGACCAGGAACCCCGGTTCCGCGAGGTGTTCTACTCCGAGATCCTGGTCGACCTCAAGCGGCGCGGGAAGACGGTCATCGTGATCACCCACGACGACCGCTACTTCGACCGCGCCGACCAGCTGATCAAGCTGGACTTCGGGTCCGTGGTCCACTGACCGGGCGCACACGGCGGGGCAGCGTCATCGACGCTGCCCCGCCGCGGTTTTCGCGCTCAGTCCGCGAAGCGCTCGGCCACCTCGGCCTCGGTGAGACCGTAGTCGGCCAGGGAGTAGCGGTGCGCGGGGGCCCGGTCACCGCTGCGGCTCTCGCGGTCGACCTCGGCCATGGCGGCGCGGGCGCCGTCGGTGAAGGGCAGGCCGAAGTGCCGGTAGATCGACTCGACCACGCCGAGCGGGTCGCGGCGCAGGTCGTCGAAGTCGACGTCGTAGAACTGCGCGGCACCGTGGCGGGCCCTGGCCGAACGGAAGTCGGCGTAACCGCGGGCCCACAGGTCGAGCTGGTCGCGCCCGATGGTCTCGCCGGTGAACACCGTCGACCAGCCGCGCGAGGCGTGGTCGTTGAGGCTGCACACCGAGGGGATGATGGTGGCCGGGTCGCGGTGGGTCTGGATCACGATGGCGTCGGGGTAGACCTTCAGCAGCGCGTCGAGGGCGAACAGATGCGCCGGGTTCTTCAGCACCCAGCGGCGGTCGTCGCCGAGGCCGATGAGTTGCAGGCTGCGGCGGTGCCGCTCGTAGGCGCCGGTCCAGTCCTGGCCGGCCAGCCAGCGCGAGTAGCCGGGGATGTGGGCCAGGCATTCGTAGGAGTGCGCGCGCAGGGTCTGGCGGTGCAGCTGCCAGCACTCCTCGACGTCGTCGGGTGACATGTAGTGCAGCCCGCCGAATTCCGGGTGCTCGACCCGGTGCTGGGCCAGGCCGGCGGCGATCTGCCGGTACGCGGGATCATCCGCCCAGGTCTCGCGCGGGGGCCGCGGCCGGGGGAAGTCGGTCAGCCACAGCTCGAGACCCTGATGGGCCGGGTCGGACACGAGCAGCCGGTGCAGCGCCGTGGTGCCGGTGCGGGGCAGTCCGGTGACGAAGATCGGCCGGGTGACCGGGGTCTCGACGTAGCCGGGGTTGGCCTGCCAGCCCGCCTCGGTGAGCAGGCGGGCCACCAGCGCGCCGCGCAGGAAGAACCGCGACATCTTGGAGCCGAGTTCGGTCAGGCCCGCGTCGGCGGCGTAGGAGTCGAGCAGGACGCCGAGGGCCTCGGTGTGGTCGTCGGGGCCGAAGTCGGTGAGCCCGGTCAGCCGGGTGGCCGAGGCGTGCAGATCCTCGACGGTGCCGACGTCGGTACGGGTGGTCATGGGAATGGTCTCCTGGTGGGTCAGGCGTGGTATTCGCCGCAGTTGACGTCGAGGGTCTGGCCGGTGATCGCGCTCGCGCGGCGCGAGGCCAGGAACACCACGGCCTGGGCGATCTCGTCGGGCTCGGGCAACCGCTTCAGATCCGAGCGCGAGGCGGTCTGCTCGTAGACCTGCTCGGGGGTGATCCCGTACTTCTCGGCGACCTGGCCGAAGTACCACTTCAGCTGGTCGCTCCAGATGTAGCCCGGGGCGACGGTGTTGACCCGGATGCCGCGGGGGCCGAGCTCGGTGGCCAGGGTCTGCGACATGGCCAGCAGCGCGGACTTGGCGACCTTGTAGCTGCCGTAGCGGGGCTCGGAGTGCCGCAGCACCGCGGAGTTGATCATGACCACCGCGCCCTTGTTCTCCGCCAGCGCCGGGGTGAACGCCTGGGTCATGCGCAGGCCGCCGAGGACGGTCAGGTCGAGGCTGTCGCGGATCTGCTGGAAGTCGGTGCGCTCGAAGGACTTCATCGACGGCACCGCGAACGCGTTGTTCACCAGCGCGTCCACCCGGCCGAAACGCTCGGTGACCGTCTCGGCCAGCCGGGCGACGGCCGCGTCGTCGGTGATGTCGGTGGGCACGCACAGGGTGGTGCCGCCGTGCGCCTCGATCTCGGCGGCGACCTCGCGCAGCCGCGACTCGGTGCGCGCGGCCAGCACCACGGTGGCGCCCTCGGCCGCGGCCTGGGTACAGATCGAGCGGCCGAGTCCGGGGCCGACCCCGCTCACGACGACCACGCTGCCGTCGAGCATTCCCGCGCTCATCCGAGCATCCTCTCTGCGAAAGCCCGCTGGCGGGCGGCGATCCGGTCCCGCCAGGGGGCCGGATCGATGCGGTTGGTGTCCAGGTAGGGCAGCCGGGCGGCCACCTCGTCGAATCCGACGACCTCGGCGGTCGGCCCGTCGGCGGGGGTCATCGCACGGTCGGTGCGCTGCCAGCGGAACTGCAGGATGCCGCGCCGCCTGCCGGTGGTCTCGATCCAGTTGGCGATGCCGGGGTCGCGCGCCGAGACGACCATGCGGATCAGGCCGTCCGGATCGACCTGCGCCTGGGCGTGGTTGAGGCTGGTCTGGTGGTTGACGTAGTCCAGCGAGATGTACCAGAGGCTGCCGAGCTGGAAACCCTGGTAGGGGGCGTCGGATTTGGGGACGGTGATGATCAGGGCCTGGTCGTCGGCGAGATCGAAGTGACCGACCGAGGAGTACTGGGTGCTCAGGCCGCCCGGGGTGAGGCGGGGTTCGGTGAGGGTGTTCACCGGCAGGTCGAGGTAGAACCACTTCGGGAAGTTGAACCAGGTGTGCAGCCGGGTCAGCAGCATCCTGCCCGCGGCGCGGTAGCGCTTGCGCAGCTGCTCGAGACCCGGTTCGGCCGGGGCGGTACCCACCGAGTCCACCCGCTCGATGCGGATCGAGCCCTTGCGCTCGGTCCAGTCGCTGTAGACCTCGCGCACCGCGAGCATGGACGCGCCCGCGCCGAGGGCGAAGTAGTTCGGTCCCGCGTCGGCGCGTGGCGGCCCGAAGCGCAGCGTGTAGGTCCCGTCGGCGGCGATGTCGAGGCGGCGGTCGTCGAAGGCGTCCTCGCCGCCCGGCACGTCGGTGGCGGTGTAGTCGCCCTTGAGCACCTGGAAGCTGAGATCGGTCGTGGTGCCCCTGGTCCCGGTGACCACGTACTCCGCGTCGGGCTCGATGTTGGCATGATAGTAGAGCGTGTCGGGGTTGTCCAGGCCCATCTTCGCGTAGGGCCCGGTGGAGGACACGAAGTAGGGATGGGAGGTGCCGTGGGCGCCCGACAGGCGCACACAGGCGGCGATGCTCGCGGCCAGATAGTCGTAGCCTTCGGCGAGATCGGTCGCGGTGCGGACGAATTCGGCGCCGGCGATGAGCTTCTCGGCGGCGGCGATCGCCTCGGTCAGCGGTGCGGTGAGCGGCTCGCCCGGGCGTACGAGCCCGGGGTCCGCGTCGGTGTCGGGAACGGTCAACGGTCTGCGATTCCTAGCTCTCGGAGGATGTGCGCGGCGATCGCGGCCGGATCGCCGAGCTCGGGGGTGATGACGAGGTCGGGGTGCTCGGGGCGTTCGTAGGGCGAGTCGACGCCGGTGAAGTCGCGGATCCGGCCGGCGCGTGCCTTGGCGTAGAGGCCCTTGGGGTCGCGGTCCTCGCACACCGCGGCGGGGGTGTCGACGAAGACCTCGTGGAAGGCGAGGTCGCGTCCGTCGTGCACGGCGCGCGCGGCGGCCCGCTGGGCGGCGAAGGGGCTGATCACCGAGACGATGGCGATCGCGCCGGAATCGGCGAACAGGGCCGCGACCTCCGCGACGCGGCGGATGTTCTCGTCGCGGTCGGCGGCGGAGAAGCCCAGGTCGGCGTTGAGGCCGTGGCGCAGGTTGTCCCCGTCGAGCAGGTAGGCGGTGCGGCCCGCGGCGACCAGCCGCCGTTCGAGCTCGGCGGCCACCGTCGACTTGCCCGAGCCCGAGAGCCCGGTCAGCCAGACGGTGCGGCCCGCGTGGGGTCGGTCGCCGCGCGCGACGGCCGGGCGATGCCACACCACGTCGGCGGCGGCGGGACGGGTCGCGGTCTCGCGCTGCACGATCATGCCCGCAGCGACGGTCTGATCGGTCAGCGGGTCGATGAGGATGAAGCTGCCGGTGCGGCGGTTGTCGCGGTAGGCGTCCGACAGCAGGGGGCGGCGGCTGTGCAGGCGGATTCGCGCGATGTCGTTGAGCGACACCGTGTCCGCGGCGGTGTCGCGGTGCAGGGTGTTGACGTCGAGGCGGTAGTCGAGGCGGGTCACCTGGACCGGGGCGGTCTGGGCGGCGGTGCGCACGGTGTACTCCGCGCCGTGGCGCAGCACGGTGTCGTCGGAGAACCAGCAGATCATCGCGTCCAGGTCGGGGCCGAGATGCGGCTGGTTGCCGGGGCGGGCGAGCATGTCGCCGCGTGCCACGTCGAGCTGGTCCTCGAGCGAGAGGGACACCGCCATGCCGGTGAACGCCTCGTCGACCTTGGCGCCGCCGGGACCCCAGATCTGTTCGACCCGGGTGGCGCGTCCGGCGGGCAGCACGACGACCTCGTCGCCGGGCTTGAACACCCCGCCCGCGACGGTGCCCGCGTAGCTGCGGTGCCCGACCCCCTCGTGCGCGCGGATGACGTACTGGATGGGCAGGCGCGCGTCGATGAGATTGCGGTCGGAGGCGACGTGCACCTCCTCGAGGTGGCGCAGCAGCGGGGGACCGGCGTACCAGGGTGTGTGCCCGGAGCGCTCGACGACGTTGTCGCCGTGCAGCGCCGAGACCGGGACGAAGCTCAGGTCGCCCACCGACAGCTTGGTGGCGAAGCCGGCGAACTCCTCGCGGAGTTCCTCGAAGCGCTCGCGCGACCAGCCGACCAGATCCATCTTGTTCACGCACAGCACCAGGTGCGGCACCCCGAGCAGGGTGGCCAGGAAGGCGTGCCTGCGGGTCTGTTCGGTGATGCCCGCGTGCGCGTCGACGAGGATCAGCGCCAGGTCGGCGGTGGACGCGCCGGTCACCATGTTGCGCGTGTACTGGATGTGGCCGGGGGTGTCGGCGATGACGAACTTGCGTCGCGCCGTGGTGAAGTAGCGGTAGGCGACGTCGATGGTGATGCCCTGTTCGCGCTCGGCGCGCAGCCCGTCGGTGACCAGGGCCAGGTCCGCCGCCGCGGCGCCGCGGTCCTGACTGACCCGTTCCACGGCGGCGAGCTGATCGGCGAGGAGGTTGCGCGAGTCGTGCAGCAGCCTGCCGATCAGCGTGGACTTGCCGTCGTCGACGCTGCCCGCGGTGGCCAGGCGTAGCAGATTGCGGCTCATCAGAAGTAGCCCTCCCGTTTGCGGTCCTCCATGCCGGTCTCGGAGATCCGGTCGTCGGCGCGGGTGGCGCCGCGTTCGGTCACCCGGGCGGTCGCGGTCTCGGCGACCACCTGCGCGGCCGTGGTCGCGGTGCTGCGGACCGCGCCGGTACAGGTGGCGTCGCCGACGGTGCGGAACCGCACGGTGGCCTCGAGGATCGGCTCGCCGGGGGCGGGTTCGACGAAGCGGCCGGTGGCCAGCAGCATGCCGTCGCGCTCGACCACGGCCCGGTGATGGGCGTAGTACAGCGTCGGCAGCTCGACCTCCTCGCGCTCGATGTACTCCCAGATGTCGAGTTCGGTCCAGTTCGACAGGGGGAAGACCCGGATGTGCTCGCCCGCCCGGTGTCTGCCGTTGTAGAGGTTCCAGACCTCGGGGCGCTGGGTGCGCGGATCCCACTCGCCGAAGCGGTTGCGGAAGCTGAAGACCCGTTCCTTGGCCCGGGCCTTCTCCTCGTCGCGGCGGGCACCGCCGAAGACCGCGTCGAAGCGGTGCTCGGTCAGGGCGCGCAGCAGCGTGGTCGTCTGCAGGCGGTTGCGGGTGCCGCCGGGGGTCTCGCTGACCCGGCCCGCGTCGATGTCGTCCTGGACGCGGGCCACCAGCAGCCGCGCGCCGGTCTTCGCGGCGGTGCGGTCGCGGAAGTCGATGACCTCGTCGAAGTTGTGGCCGGT
Source organism: Nocardia thailandica NBRC 100428 (assembly GCF_000308795.1). Classification (GTDB taxonomy): domain Bacteria; phylum Actinomycetota; class Actinomycetes; order Mycobacteriales; family Mycobacteriaceae; genus Nocardia; species Nocardia thailandica. Next base: position 6,233 of record NZ_BAGK01000117.1, read on the forward strand.
GTCCACGTGCAGCAGCGGGAACGGCAGCGGCGCGGGCCAGAAGGCCTTGCGCGCCACGTGCAGCATGACTGCGGAGTCCTTGCCGCCGGAGAACAGCAGCACCGGACGGTCGAAGGTGGCCGCCACCTCCCGGAAGATGTGCACCGATTCGGCCTCGAGGGCCGCCAGATGCGAGAGCTCGTATCCCACTTGCACGTGTCACCACCCATGTTCGCCGCCGTGCGGAACTGCGGCTTGCAATGTCGAATATTCGACGCTATTGTTCGAGATTGTGACACAGACGATAAGCCCGGCAGCGAACGCCGGTCAAGAGGTGGCGCCGGACGCGCCTGCGCGGGAGACGGATCCGGCCGCCTCCCCGCCCACCCACCGGGTGGTCCAGGTGATGGAACTGCTGTCGCGCCGCGCCACCGAACACCTCTCGCTCGCGCGCATCGTGCGTGAGACCGGCCTGTCGCGCGCCACCGCGCACGCCGTGGTCACCCAGCTCACCGCCGACGGCTGGCTGGTGCGCGACGAGGACGGGTGCTACGGCCTCGGCTTCGGGCTGCTCGCGCTGGCCCGGCGCGCCGAGGCCGCCTTCCCGCTGCGCCGCACCGCCCAGGCGGCGCTGCGCGCCCTGTCCGCCACCGTCGGCGTCCCGGTGTTCCTCGCCGAACGTGACGGGGAGGCCATCGTCGTCACCGAGGTGCTGGGCACCCCGTCCGCGGGCTGGATCCGCGTGGGGCGGCGGCTGCCGCTGGCCCCGCCGGTCTGCCGCGAGTTCGTCGCCTGGGCCCCCGAGGCCGAGCGGACCGCCTGGCTCGACCGCGCCGACCCCGCCCACCGCGACCGGCTCGCCGCGGTCCTCGACGCCGTGGCAGCCCGCGGCTACTCGGTGGAACGGCTCGTCGACGACAGCACCCCGATGCTGGAAGCGTTGTCGGCGCTGCGCAGTTCGACCGTCACCGACCCGCTGCGCCACCATCTCGGCGCCGTCATCGCCGAACTGGTCACCATCGACTACCTGCCGGACGAGGTGGGCGCGGTCAACGCGGTCGTCACCGTCGCCGTGCCGGTCTTCGGCCCCGACGGCCGGGTCGCCGCCTCGGTCGTCGCCTGCCCGGACGCGCGCTTGACGGCCACCGAACTGACCGAACTGGCCGCCACGATCACCGCGGCGGCCGACCGGATCGCCGGGGAACTGCGCGGCGAGGCCGCCCGCTGAGGGCCGCCCGGCCGGGCGGCGGCGCGCCGTCCCCGGCGGGACCGGGGCCGGGGTGGTCCAATAGCGGGGTCGAAGGCCGAGTCCGCGAAGGAGCCCCGCGTGCGTCTGGTGTCCGCAACCGCCACCGTCCTCACCGTCCTCGCGCTGGCCTCTCCGGCCCTCGCGTCGGCCCCCGCGCGGGCGGCGGTCGCCGAGAGCGCCTGTGGCACACCGCTGTCGGCGGCCGAGATCGCCGAGATCGCCGACCTGTCGGACCCGGATCGGGCGCTGCCGGGCGACGGCCTCGCCCGGCTCGAGGACGCCGTGGACCGCCACCACCGGATCACGGACATCCTCGTCGCCCATCGCGACATGCGCGGCGTGTTCGCCCTCGGCCTCGACGCGGTCGAGTACGTCGCGGTGATGCCGCTGCAACGCGATCCCGGCGCGTTCCGCGATCCCGAGTTCGCCCACGCCATCAGCTACGACCTGCTGCGCCGCTTTCTCGACGCCCTGCACGCCGAATTCACCGGTGCCCCCGTCCCCGCGCACTGGGCCCGCCATTTCGCGCTGGCGCGCGAATGCGACGTCTCGCGCGCGCGGACCGCGATGACCGGCTACAACGCCCACCTCGTCGTCGACCTCGCCAACGCCGTCGCCGCGGTGGGCGCCGGGCCCGAGGACGCCGAGGACTACTTCCACATCGTCGCCACGATCGCGGCCGCCGGCGACGTGATCGTCGAACGGACCAGGGACGTCTACGGGGCCGATCTCGGCCCGCTGTGGCGGTTCTACTTCTTCGGCGAGGGCCTGGACCGGGTGTTCGGCGCGGGCGTGGCCACCGAACAACTGCTCATCGCCGCGGATCTCGGCGCCAACGTCGTCATCTTCACCAACGGGCTCGCCCTGCAGGATCCGGCCCTCGCGCCCGCCACGCGCGCCGAGATCGACGCGCTGTGGCAGGCCGGTGACATCGCCTTCGAGGTGCTGACCCGCGCGGGCGGGCTCTGAATCCTCCGGTCAGGACAGGGTCGTCAGGTAGTCGCGGAAGTCGGTGGCCGGGCGGCCGGTGAGGGCGGGTACGTCGTCGGTGACGTGCGCGAGATCGCCCTGGGCGATGGCGGTGTAGGAGGTCACCCAGCCGTCGACCTCCCAGCGCGGGGCGCCGTAGGCGGCGCGCGAGGCGTAGGCGTCCTGCACCGATTCGGCGACGTAGCTGAACGGCCTGCCCAGCACCTCGGTCATGGTCGCGGCGGCCTCGGTGAGGGTGAACGCGCGCGGGCCGGTGAGTTCGAAGGTGCGCCCGTCGTGGTCGCGGGTCGCCAGGACCGCGGCCGCCGCGGCGGCGACGTCGGCGCGGGTCACCGCGGCGACCTGGCCGGTGCCCGCGGGCCCGCGGATCACGCCGTGCTCGCCGGCGAACAGGGGCAGCAGGTCCTGGTACTGGTTGTCGCGCAGGAACGTGAAGGCCAGCCCGGAGCCACGGATCGCCTGCTCGGTGTACCAGTGATCCCGGCCGAAGGTGAAGGTGCAGTCGGGCGCGGCGCCGACGAAGGACAGGTACACGATCCGCTCCACCCCGGCGTCCTTCGCGGCCGCGGTGACCGCTTCCTGCTCGCTGGCGCGATGGGCGCTCTCGGTGGCCGAGACGAAGAAGAACGTGTCGACCCCGTCCAGTGCCTTGCGCACCGACTCGGCGTCGGTGAAGTCGGCGGCGGCCGTCTCCGCGCCCGGCACCGGACGGATCCGCGCGGGATCCCGCCCGAGCAGACGTAATCGCTGCGGACCACCGCCGAGCAGCCGCGCCACCCGCCCGCCGATGTGCCCACTCGCCCCTGAGATCGCAATCGTTTCCGGCATGCCTTCAGGCTAGGGGGCGACCCGGCGGCAGGCGTGGAACCACCCGCGGTGAAAATGCGCGCGGGCGCTCAGCTCGCCGAGCTGTCGCGGATCTCCACGATGGGCAGCACCAGCGCGGTGGGTGCCCCGGCCGGGACGACCGGCGCGATCGGGGCGACGGGCGCGATGCGGCGGTAGCCCTCCGACTGCTCGGGGCGCGTGTCGGCCTCGCCCTTGTTGGGCCAGTAGGCGGCGGCGCGCTCGGCCTGGGCCGAGATGGTCAGCGACGGGTTGACGCCCAGGTTGGCCGAGACGGCCGCGCCGTCGACCACGCTCAGGGTGGGGTAGCCGAAGACCCGGTGGTAGCCGTCGATCACGCCGCGCGAGCGGTCGGCGCCGATCGCCGCCCCGCCGAGGAAGTGCGCGGTCAGCGGGACGTTGAACACCTCGCCCCAGGTGCCGCCCGCGACGCCGCCGATCTTCTCCGCGACGCGGCGGGTGACGTCGTTGCCCGCCGGGATCCAGGTCGGATTCGGCTCGCCGTGGCCCTGTTTCGAGGTCAGCTTGCGCCTGCCGAACACGGTGCGCTTGGTGTAGGTGGTGATCGAGTTGTCCAGGTGCTGCATGACCAGCGAGATGATGGTCCGCTCGCTCCAGTTCTTCACGCTCAGGAAGCGCAGCAACAGCAGCGGATGCATCAGCGCGATGCCGAGGAACCGCAGCCAGCGCGGGACGCGGCCGCCGCCGTCGACCATCAGCGTCTGCATCAGGCCCATCGAGTTGGAGCCCTTGCCGTAGCGGACCGGCTCGATGTGGGTGTCGGGGGTCGGGTGGATCGAGGAGGTGATCGCCACGCCCTTGGTGAAGTCCTGGCCGGGCGCCAGCGTCTTGGTGGCCGCGCCGACGATGGACTCGGAGTTGGTGCGGGTCAGCACGCCGAGCTGGTCGGACAGGTCCGGCAGGATGTCGCGATCGCGCATGGCGTGCAACAGCTTCTGGGTCCCCAGCGTGCCCGCCGCCAGCACGACGTTGCGGGCGCTGTAGGTGGCCGGGTTCTTGCGCAGCCACGCGCCGGTGCGTTCGGTGTCGACGTCCCAGCTGCCGTCGGGCAGCGGCCGCAGCGCGGTCACGGTGGTCAGCGGAACGACCTGGGCCCCGGCCTGCTCCGCGAGGTACAGGTAGTTCTTCACCAGGGTGTTCTTGGCGTTGTACTTGCAGCCGACCATGCAGTCGCCGCATTCGATGCAGCCCGTGCGGGCCGGGCCGACGCCGCCGAAGTAGGGGTCGTCCACCGTCTTGCCCGGCTCGCCGAAGAACACGCCGACCGGGGTCTGCACGAAGGTGTCGCCGACGCCCATGTCCTCGGCGACGGCTTTGAAGATCTCGTCGGCGGGGGTCATGTGCGGGTTGGTCACCACGCCGAGCATCTTCTTGGCGCGCTCGTAGTAGGGGGTCAGCTCGTCGCGCCAGTCGGTGATGTCGCGCCACTGGGCGTCGTTGAAGAACGGCTCCGGCGGCACGTAGAGGGTGTTGGCGTAGTTCAGCGAACCGCCGCCGACGCCCGCGCCGCCGAGGATGAGCACGTCGCGCAGCGGATGGATGCGCTGGATGCCGAAACAGCCGAGCTTGGGCGCCCACAGGAACTTGCGCAGATCCCAGCTGGTCTTGGGGAGCTCGTCGTCGGCGAAGCGGCGGCCCGCCTCGAGGATGCCGACCTTGTATCCCTTCTCCACCAGGCGCAACGCCGTGACGCTGCCCCCGAATCCGGAACCGACGATCAGGACGTCGAAGTCGGTGGCGCGCTCGGCCATGCGTGAGCTCCTCGGATGGTGTCGGCAGTGACGCGGGTAACGCTAATAGCGACAGCGGGAACTGTCAAAGTTCTCCGCCCGGTTCGCCCTATGCTGGTCGCGTGCCCCGATACACCCGTGCTCAGCTGGCCGAACTCAGTGGCGTCGCGGCCCGGACGATCCGCTACTACCACTCCTTCGGCGTGCTGCCACGTCCCCTCCGCGCGGGCAAGGAGGTCGTCTACGGCGACGAGCACCTGGACCGCCTCCAGGACATCGGTCGCATGCAGGCGCGCGGGCTGCGGCTCGAGGCCATCCGCGAGGTCTTCGACTCCGGCACCGGCGTCAGCACCGACTGGCGCGCCCTGTTCGACCCGCGCGCCGCGCCGGGGGAGGAGCGCGACTCCCTGCTCGACGACGACCGGATCGCCGCCCTGCTCGGCGAGCGCGCCGAGGTCCTCGACGACCTGGTCGCCGCCGGCTACCTCGAACGCCGCCCCGACGGCTGGTACGTCCCCGACCTGCCCATGCTCAAGGGCGCGCTGGTGCTCTACGACGTGGGCACCGACGTCGCCCTGAGCAGCAGGCTGCGCGCCCTCATCCGCGAACGCATGTCCGGCCTCGCCGTCGACCTGGTGCAGACGTTCCGGGAGGGCGCCGATCGCTCCTACGGCGGCGGCGACGTCGACGAGGACCTCAACCGGTTCCTCGAGCCCCTGCGCGCGGTGTGCTGGGAGGTCGGCGGGGCGACCCTGGCCGACGAGATCACCCGGGCGGCGCACGCGGCGCGCGCCGCCGACGGTGCGCGATGATGCTGCGATGACCACTCCACGCGCCCGGGCCCGCGCCCAGACCATGGCCGACATCGTGCGGATCGGCCGCGAGCACCTGGCCACCCACGGTGCCGCCGCGCTGTCGCTGCGGGCGGTCGCGCGCGACCTCGGCGTGGTCTCCTCGGCGGTCTACCGCTACGTCAGCAGCCGGGACGAACTGCTGACCCTGCTCGTCATCGACGGCTACAACGCCCTGGGCGACGCCGTCGACGCGGCCGTGGCCGCGGCCCCCGACTCGCCCGCGGAGCGGTTCCGGGCCGCCGCCGTCGCCGTGCGCACCTGGGCCCTCGCCGAACCCGCCTGGTACGGGCTTCTCTTCGGCACCCCGGTGCCCGGCTACGAGGCTCCCGCCGCGCAAACCGTCGACCCGGGTGTGCGGGTGATCGCCACCCTGCTGCGCCTGATCGCCGAGGCGTACCGGGCGGGCGACCTGCGCGCGCCGGACGCGCCCGCGCCGGTCCCCGCCGCGCTCGCGGCGGACTTCGCCACCATCCGCGCGGAGTTCGGCCTCGACCTGCCCGACTGGCTGCTCGGCGCCGCCCTCACCGTGTGGAGTTCGCTGTTCGGCGCGGTCACCTTCGACGTGTTCGACATGTACGGCCGCGACACCTTCACCGACCGTGCCGAGGTGTTCGAGCTGCACGTGTCGAACCTGATGGCGAGCCTGGGTTTCCGCTGACACGCGATGGTCGCCGGGGGTTCGCCGAGGCGGCGCCGACACTGCGGACCGATCGGTACGGTAAGCACGAAGATGCCATTTGTCCCGGTGCGCGGTAGACCGGCAGGTGGTGATCGTGTCCGCCGGGGTGGCGGGCACGGCCGATGTGCCGGTTCGAACAGGAGTGCCCGATGGATTTTCGCCAGGATGTGCTGCGTCGTGTTCGCGATGGGCTGCGTGATCTACCCGATGATCACCGCCACGTGACCGTGCGCACCGGTGCCGCCGCGCGCGGTCCCGTCCTGGATCCGGCGCAGCGCGCCGAGCTCGCCGACCGGTTCGCCGAGCAGTTGCGGGGTCACGACACCCCGGTCTGGCAGAGCTCCGCCGACGACCTGCCCGAAGCCGTATGCGCCGCCCTGGACGCCCTCGGGGTCCGCACCGCCTGCACGGCCGACCCGTCGCCGCCGTGGCTGGACCTGTGGTCCGCGGGCGAGGATCGGGCCGTGGTCTTCGAGGGCCGCGACGACAGCGACGACGCCGAGGTGGTCGTCGGCGAGGCCGTGGCGGCCGTGGCCTCCTCCGGGGCCCTGGCCGTCGAGACGGGCGCGGGCAGGCACCGGCTCGGCATCGCGCCGCGCCTGTGCGTGGTTCGCGCCGAGCGGTTGCATCCGTCGCTGCCCGAGGCGCTCGAGGCCGTGGATCCGCGCCGCCCGCTGGTCTGGCTCGGCGGTCCCGACGAGTCGACGGCGGCGGGCCTCTCGGCGGTGGTCCTCGTGTCCTGAGCCCGGTCGCGACACGCTCGGGAGTGTTGTGTGGGACGCAGGGTCTCAGTTACTCTCGGTACCAAGGGTGTGACGCCGACAACAGGCGCACACCGCGGCACGAACCGAGGAGGCATCGATGACGCTGTCCGAATCGAGCCGTGGCGCACTCATCACCGAGGAGTACCGGGAGGCGCTGGCCACCCTGTCCCAGGGGTCGGTCGACCGCAATTTCGACCCCTACCTCGACATCGACTGGGATGCGCCCGAGCTCGCTCTTGATCCGAACGACGTGCGCTGGGTGCTCTCGCCCGAGCTCGATCCGCTCGGCGCCACCCAGTGGTACAGGGATCAGCCGCTGCAGCGCCAGATCGACATCGGGCGCTGGCGCGTGGCGAACGTGGTGAAGGTCGGCGCGGCCTTCGAGAGCGTGCTCATCCGCGGGATGATGCAGTACATCATGAAGCTGCCCAACGGGTCGCCGGAGTTCCGCTACTGCCTGCACGAGATGACCGAGGAGTGCAACCACATCCAGATGTTCCAGGAGCTGATCAACCGGATCGGCGAGGACGTCCCCGGGATGCGGCCGCTGTTCAAGATGCTCTCGCCGTTCATCGGCGTCGCCGGCGGCTACGCGCACACCATCCTGTTCATCGGCATCCTCGGTGGCGAGGAACCGATCGACCACTACCAGAAGGCGATCCTGCGCGAGGGCGGCCGGATGCCACCGATGGTGTTGCGCACCATGGAGATCCACGTCGCCGAGGAGGCTCGGCACATCTCGTTCGCCGGGGAGTTCCTCGCCGCGCACATCGCCCGGATGGGCCCGGTGAACCGGCAGCTGTGCGCGGTCGCGTTCCCGATCGCGATGCGCTGGCTGGCCGGGGAGATCATGGCGCCGCACCCGGAGTTCGCGCGCAAGTTCGACATCCCGCGCGAGGTGATGCGCGAGGCGTTCTGGGAGTCGGAGAACTCGCGCGCCACGCTGTCGGGCTACTTCGGCGACATGCGCAAGCTCGCCGGTGACCTCGGCCTGATGAATCCCGTGACCCGCCGGCTGTGGCGCGCCATGGGCATCGACGGACCGCCCTCGCGCTACCGCAGCGAGCCCGAGCGGGGCGTGCGCCGCGTCGCCTGAGTCAGCCGCGGCTGAGCTGGGTGATGACCTGCACGAGCGGCAGCGCGGGATCGAGCACGAGCCCGCGTTGCCGCGCCACCCCGTCCAGCACGTGCCAGGCGTAGCTCGCGACCTCGGCCACGAGCTGATCGCGGGTCAGCGCGGGCGCGGGATCGTTGGCCCAGCGGGTGACCGTGGCCTCGGTCATGGACACGATGGCGAAGGTCATGGTGTCGGCGGCGGGTTCGTCGACGACGCCGACCAGGCCGCCGAGCCCGACGACCAGCTGCCGGGTGGACGCGGAGATCGAGGCGATGAGCGAGCTCATGCCGTCGGTGTCGGGGTCCGATTCCGAGGGGCCGCCGCGCAGGAACTCGTGCAGGCGCGGATGCTCCTCGATCCACTCGACCACCGAGCTGACCGTGCGGGCGAGGATCTCGTGGATCGACCCCTCCGCGATGTCGAGGGCGTCCTCGATGTCGGCGACGAAGAGGTCGGCCACCGTGGTGCGGATGCGCCGGTCGAGTTCGTCGCGGCCCGCGAACTGGCGGTAGACCACGGACTTGGCCAGCCCCGCGTGCTCGGCGATCTGGACGATCGGCACCTCCACCCCGGGCGGCGATTGCTCGAGCAGGGTGATCGCCGACTGCACGATCTGCTCGCGGCGGCTGTCGTTGTGGGGCTGCCAGCGGGCAGCCCTGCCGCTCACGGCGCTCCCGGATTGTGACGCTGCGCTCGACACCCGCCCGAGTGTAGATCACCGCACGCCGCGTCCGGCCACTACCGCGGTAGCCGGACCGGATCGGTACAGCCCGCGGGCGCGTCGACGAGCGAGCAGGCGACCGGCGGGCGGGTCGGCAGGTAGTCGGCGGCCACCCCGCCGCGGGCGGTGATGTCGGTGTACGCGGCGACCGCCTCGGTGGGGCGCCGGGTCAGCGTGGGGTCGGTCCGGACGTCGACCGTGTAGAGGCCGAACCGGGGTGTGTAGGAGCCCCATTCGTAGTTGTCGGTCAGGCTCCAGTAGTTGTAGCCGAGGAGGGGAAGGCCGTCGGCGACCGCGCGCTGCAGCCAGTACACGGTGTCGCGCAGGGCGTCCGCGCGACCGTATCCGTCGGCGCGGGACAGCCCGTTCTCGGTGGGCATGCCGTTCTCGACGACGTAGAGGGGCAGGCCGGGGAAACGGCGCGCGTAGTGGTCGAGGGCGTAGTAGATGCCCTCGGGCTGCAACGGGATGTTCCAGAGCCGATCGAAGTCGGGGACGAAGAGAGCGTCGGGGGACAGGCCGTAGTAGTAGTCGATGCCGACGTAGTCCAGGCGGCCGGTGATGCCGTCGAGGATGGATCCGTTGACCGCGTCGTCGGCGGCCGGGATGTAGGCCATGTTGCTGGTGACCATCGCGCCCGGCTGCGCCGCGTGGATGTGGTCGTAGATCGCGTTGTGCGCCGCGACGATCCGGTCTCGGACCGTCGGCAGGTCTGCGGGGGTGAGCGCGCCGTGCCGGATCTCGTTGACCAGGTAGAAGGCGGGTTCGTTGAACGTGACCCACAGCGGGTCCGCCGCGGCGTACCGGTCCACGACGCGACGCGCGCTCGCCAGCCAGTTGTCCACCATGCCCGGGTCGCGCCAGCCGCCGCGATCGGCGGCCCAGCCGGGATACACCCAGTGGTCCAGGGTGATCATCGGCCGCATGCCCGCGTCGGTGATCGCCCGGATCACCTCGTCGTAGAAGCCGAGGCCCGCCTCGTCCCACTCGCCGGGCCGCGGCTGCACGCGCGCCCACTCGATGCCGAGCCGGTACACCCGCACGCCGAGACCGGCGGCGAGGGCGATGTCGGACCGGTAGCGGGTGAAGAAGTCGATCGAGTCGCCGTAGCGGTCGAGTTTCGGGTCGGCCGCGACGTAGCGCGTCCAATTGCTCTCGGGCGCATGGCCTTCGGACTGGAATCCGGAGGCGGCCACGCCCCACAGGAAGTCGTGGGGCAGGGGAGCGAGGACGGCCGGCGCGGGCGGGCGCGCCGCCACGGGCGCGGCACTGCCCGCGAGGAGGACCGCGGCGAGCGCGAGGACTGGAAGGAAGGAGCGGCGGGGGGAGCGCACAGGATCCTCCTGGGGGAGGGGAGAGGGTCGTTTCACAGTGTGCGGTACTTCGGGGGAGGGGAGCCGGATTACCCGCCGAGCGCGCCGGGGAGGAGAGCCGTGGCTTCGTCCTTCGGTGGCTTCGACCCTGCCCCGGTCTGAGCGGTTTTCCATCGAGATAGATAGATATGCGCATCTAATTATACATCTCCTTTCCTGTCTCGAACGCCCCCTCCAGACACCTGAAATCCTCGCTATACGAACCCTCACCAGCACAGACAGGGGAGGGGTTGGCGTGAGGTGCCTCTCATCGGGCGTGCTGGGTGCCGCGAATCGTGGTGGCTCGAGAAAGGATTCGTGGATGGTGTCGAATCCTTTGCCTGCGATCGCCCGGGTGGTCGCGCAGCAGCGGTGGGTGATGCGGGGAGCCGGAGTGGTGCTGCCCGCCGAGAAGTTCCTGCGCCGGGTCACCGGCGGGCGCTACGGCGTCCTGGATCTGTCGGGGCTGCCCTCGATCCAGGTGACCGTGCGCGGCCGCAAGACGGGGCTGCCGCGCAGCACGTCGCTGCTCTACGTCCCCGACGGTGCCGACTTTCTGCTCATCGGATCGAACTGGGGCAAGCAGGCACATCCGGCCTGGTCGGCCAACCTCCGCGCCGCCACCGAGGCCACGGCCCGCGTGGGCAGCGCCGAGTTCCCGGTCTCGGTCACCGAAGTGACCGGCGTGGAGCGCAAGGCGGCCTGGGACCAGGCCGTGGAGTTCTGGCCCGGCTACGAGATGGAACACGAGCTGGCCGGTGGCCGGGAGTTCCGGATCTTCCGGCTGTCGCGGCTGGGCTGAGCCCGGTCAGAGGCCGAGCTTGGTGACCGCGTTGTCGTCGAGGGGGTCGGCGGTGCGGATGTAGCGGTGGACGGTGCGCGGGTTGGACCAGCGGCCCTGGCGCATGATCTCGCGGTCGGCGGCGCCACCGAGGGCCGCCTGGGTGGCGAAGCCGGCGCGCAGCGAATGCCCGGAGAACAGGGCGGGGTCGAGTCCGGCGCGGGCGGCATAGCGCTTGACGAGTTCGGCGACGGCCCGGCCGGACATGGCGGTCGCACCGAGGCCGCCGTGGCGGTTGACGGTGGGGAACAGGGGCAGGTCACGGCCCGCCAGTGCGCTGCCGGTGTAGCCGTGGCAGCGATGCAGGGCGTTGTCGACGGCCGGTGCGCGGCGGATGCCCGAGTCACCCTCGGCGACGTGGATCTCCCTGAGCTGCAACCAGTCCGCGAAGGCGCACACCGGGCAGGTGTGCGGGCGCTGACCGCGCGGGAGCACGACCCGCTGTTCGTGGACGCCGGTGGGGTCGGTCTTGGTGCCGGCGAGGCGGACCAGCAGCAGGGGTTCGCCGGTGCGGTGATCGGTCTGCACGGCGACGTCGTCGACGCGCAGGCCGGCGAGTTCGCTGCGGCGCAGCGCGCCGGCGAAGCCGACCAGCAGCAGGAGCGTGTCGCGGCGGCGGGCGGCCTCGGCGCCGGGGCCGGGCGCGGGGAGCTGGTCGAGCAGCTGGCCGAGGGTGTGCAGGAGGACGGGGCGTTTGCGGGTCGGGCGGCTGCGCCGGGTGCGGCGGATGCCGCGCAGGGTCAGGCGGACGACGTCGGCGCGGGTCGGGGCGGGGAGCCCGTTCGCCGCGTGCACGGCCGCGATCGCGGCGGACTTGCGTTCGAGTGTGGCCGGGCCGAACGCGAATTCGCCGTTCTCGCGGCGGGCGTCGGCCGCCGCGGCCAGGTAGACGGCCACGTCGACGGGATCGGCGGGCAGGGCCTGGCGGCCCTCGGCCGAACACCAGGCGGCCCAGGCGATCCAGTCGGTGCGGTAGGCGCGCAGCGTGTTCGGCGACTGGGAGGCTTCGAGGTATCCGCGCAGCGAGCCGACCTGCTGTTCGTCGAACCGCTCGCGCACGGTGCGCAGCGCGGCGGTGTCGACGAGGACGCTGCGCACGCCGCGGCGTACCTGATCCAGCACGGCATCGGGCACGGCGAGGGCGGCGGTCTCGTCCTGGGTCATCGGGTCCTCACGCTCGGTGCTCGACGGCGGGCACGGTGTTCTCCGACGATAGCCGCCCGCTGTCCGGGGTGCGGGGAACCGCTGGTGGACACGGTGTTCGGCGGCCCGGTCGCGGCGGGCCCGCGGGGTCAGGGCCGGAGCGCGAGGCCGGGTCGTAGCGCGGAGACCGCGCGTCGGGCGGCTTCGAGTGCGCTGTTGATCGCGATCTCCCCGCGCATCCCGGGGGCGGCGACCATGTCGCCCGCGAGGTAGACGTTGTCGCCGCGGTCGACGGCGGGGCGGTCGCGCCAGGTGTGTCCGGGGAGGTCGAGGGCTCCGGTGCGGCCCTTGGCGGTGGCGGTGCGCTGGAAGGTGGTGCGGGCGAGGCGGTCCGGGAGGAGCTGGTCGGCGAAGTAGCTCAGGCGCTGGTGGGCCGAGGTGTGGGATTCGCCGGCGCGCAGGGGCATCTGGAGCTGGTAGAGGGATTCGCCCGCGGGTGCGATGGTGTCGTCCTGCATGGTGTAGCTCTCGTGGAAGCCGCCCTCGTCGAGGTCGAAGGCGAGCAGGGTGTCGCGGCGGTCGGTGGTGAGGGCGATGTCGAGCAGGACGCAGTCGCCGCTGTGGCCGGTGAGGGTGTCGTCGTGGAGGAGGGTGCGCGCGGAGGCGAGTTCGGTGGCGACGATGACCGGGCCGCCGGTGGGCAGTTCGGTGACGCGGGAACCGGTTTCGATGATGACGCCGAGCGCGGCGGCCTGCTCGGCCATGCGGTCGATGACCTCCTGCCAGCCGCCGCGCACCCAGCGCACGGCGGGCACGCGGGGTCCGAGGACGCGCTGGAATAGGCCGAAGACGAAGGCGGCGGACAGGCTGCCGGTGTCGGCGGTGTAGGTGACGACGCTGATGGCGTTGGCGACCTGGCGGGCGGTCTTGTCGCCCCAGAGGCGGGTGGCCCAGGTGTGGAAGTCGAGGTCGACGGGCGCGGTGCGGAAGGCGGCGGCCTGGGCGCGGAGGACGCCGAGCGGGGGGACGGCGCGGAGGCGGTCGTCGGCGCGGAAGCGCAGGCGGGCCGCGGCGGCGGGGGACGGCCAGCCGAGTCCGGCGGTGAAGCCGCGCTGCTTCAGCCAGCGGTAGTGGGGGCCGTCGGCGTAGAAGACGTGGGCGCCGTCGTGGGCGACGTGGGGCGCGGCGGTGGCGCGGCCGCGGCCGCCGAGGGTGTGGTGGGCTTCGTGGAGGCGGACGGGGACGCCGGTCTCGGCGCAGGCGATGGCGGCGGTGAGGCCGGCGATTCCGCCGCCGACGACGGTGATGTGGTCGGTGGTCATGCTGGGGTCTCCTGTCCGTGACGGGCCGCGTCGACGCGGGCGGCGATGAGTTCGGCGGTGGCGCGCAGGTAGTGGTCGGTGTCGATGCCCGCGGGGTGGTCGCCGTCGAAGATGTCGGTGATGAGCCAGTAGTGGGCGATGGCGCCGGTGAGGACGGCGGCGGTGTCGGTCCAGTCGGCGGGGTCGGTGCCCGCGCCGGTGAGGCCGGCGAGGGCGCGGGCGATGACGGAGACGACGACGTCGTATTCCTCGCGGCGGAAGACGTCGAGGACGGCGCTGTTGATGGTGTTGTCGCGCATGAGGATGCGGGTGACGTCGCGGTCGTGTTCGAGGCGGGCGAGGCCGATGCGGCAGAGCACGGTGATTTTGTCGACGGTGTCCGCGCCGGGCGCGGTCTCGTCGAGCAGCGCGCTGACCGAGAAGTCGGGGTCGAGGAAGCGGGCCCAGTCGCCGCGGTCGGTGAGCCGGGTCTGGATGGCTTCGACGAGCAGGGCGTCCTTGGAGCGGAAGTGCCGGTAGAGGGCGCCGGAGCCGGCGGAGAGCCCGGCGGCCTGTTCGATCTGGGCGATGGTGGTGCGGGCGAAGCCCTGTTCGCCGAACAGGCGCAGGGCCTCGGTCATGATCCGGCGGCGGGACGAGATCGCCATCGAGCCTCCTGTAAGTAACTACTTACTTGCAGGCTATTGAAGCGCGCCGCCGCCGCGAGCGCAAGGGTGCGCGTGGTGGCCTCAGGAGGCGCGGGCGGGTCGGGCCTCCTCGGTGGCGGCGCGCACGTAGCCCGCGACGGGGCTCAGGCGCAGCACGGCGGGCATGCGCCGGGTGAGGGCGGGGTCGCCGTGGAAGCTGATGCGGCCTGCGCGCTGGGCGTGGACGAGTGGCACGCGGCCGAGCCAGATCTCGTAGAGGGTGGCGACGGCGGCGGTGATCGTGACGTCGACCGGATAGCCGGGGTCGCTGTCGCAGACCGAGGCGACGCCGCGTTCGACGACGATCCAGTAGCGGCGGATGTCGTCGGTGAAGCGCACGTGCAGGACGTGGCGCAGTCCGGGGAAGGAGGAGGTGTCGACGCGGTCGCGCATCCACCAGACCAGCAGGCCGGGATCGCGTTCCTCGGCGCGGGAGGGGCCGAAGGTCCAGCGTGCGCCCCATTCGCCGAGCCCGAACAGGATCGGTTCCAGGTCGCGGCCCGCAGCGGTGAGCTGGTGGTCGGTGCCGACCTTGTCGAGCAGGCCGGCCCGTTCGAACTGGCGCAGGCGTTTGGCGAGCAGGCTGCGCGAGAGGCCGGGCAGGCCGCGGGCGAGGTCGTTGAAGCGGGTGGTGCCGAGGTAGAGGTCGCGCAGGATGAGCAGCGACCACCGTTCGCCGAGCACGTCGAGCGCGCGCGAGATCGGGCAGTACTGGCCGTATCCGTCGTTGTTGTCGGTCATGTCCACCTCGTCGCCGGGGTCCACTTTCAGGACCGGGGGAGTCCACTTTCTGGACTATTCGGTTATCGCGGCGCTTCTTACGTTCGAAACATGACTTCGACAGTTTCCGA
This sequence comes from Nocardia thailandica NBRC 100428, assembly GCF_000308795.1. Lineage (GTDB taxonomy): Bacteria > Actinomycetota > Actinomycetes > Mycobacteriales > Mycobacteriaceae > Nocardia > Nocardia thailandica. The sequence goes on from NZ_BAGK01000117.1 coordinate 21,378, forward strand.
AACCCAGACCACCATCGACCGCGTCGCCCTGGCCCGCGAGATCGGTGAATTCCTGCGTCCCGAGGTGGCCGAGCGCGATCGCTCCGGTGAGATCTCGGTGGCGGCGTTCGACCGGTTGCGTGCCTCCGGTCTGTCCGCCGCGTTGGTGCCGGCCGAGTTCGGCGGCGGCGGCGCGAGCCACGCCGAGATGGGTGCGGTGTTGCGCGAGCTGGGCCGCCACGATCCCTCGACCGCGGTGGCGTTCGCGATGCACACGCATCTGGTGGCCGCGCAGGTGTGGCGGCACCATCACGGTATCGATGCCTCGGCGGTGTTCGGCAAGGTCGTCGGCGGGGCGATCCTGGTCAGTACCGGCGCCTCGGACTGGGTGGGATCCAACGGGTCCGCCGAGCGGGTCGAGGGCGGGTACCGGGTGCACGGCCGCAAGGCGCCCGCCAGCGGCTGCGAGGTCGGCGACGTGCTGGTGAGCAGTATCCGGTTCGGCGGTGAGGTACTGCATTTCGCGATGCCGCTGTCGGCGCAGGGCGTGCGGATCGAGCAGACCTGGGACACGCTGGGCCTGCGGGCGAGCGGTTCGCACACGGTGGTGCTCGAGGACGTGTTCGTCCCGGACGCGGCGGTCTCGCTGATCCGGCCCGCCGAGGTGTGGCCGCCGTTGCTGAACGTGGTGATCGGCGCGGCGATGCCGCTGGTGATGGCGGCCTACCTGGGGGTGGCCGACGCGGCGGTGGAGGTGGCGACGACGCTGCTGGCGGGGCGCGGCGACGACGCGACGGTGCAGACGGTCGGGGAGATGCTCAACGCCCATGTGACCGCGGCGGATCTGATCGCGGCGATGTTCGCCGATTCGGCGGATCTGCGGTTCGCGAACACCGATGCCGGTGCGGCGCGGATCCTGAGCCGCAAGACGGTGGCGGTGGAGGCGCTCATCGCGACGGTGCGTCACGCGATCGAAGCGACCGGCGGCGCGGGGTATTCGCGCTCGTGTGCGCTGGAGCGGCTCTACCGCGACGTGCACGGCGCGCATTTCCATCCGCTGCCGCGCGCGAGGCAGTTGCGGTTCTCGGGCAATGTGGCGTTGGGGCACAGCCCGATCGGGTGATCAGGGTGTGCCCGCGTAGAGGTGGCCGCTGACGACCGGGTCGCTGGTGAGGACGTGGTCGACCACGGCCCAGAAGTCGGCGAGGCGCGGGTGGGTGCGCGCCTGGTCGCGGGTGAGGACGGTGCCGTGGAGGGGGCCTGCGGTGCCGTCGGCGCAGGCGTGGACGAGTCCGGCGGCGGGGGTGGCGTTGCCCGATCGCGTGCCGACGCGGCAGCCGAAGGTGACGTGGTCCTGCGCGTATTCGCCGTCCCAGGTGCCGAGGATGACGTCGATCCAGGTCTCGGGGTCGCGGCCGGCGTGGTGGTAGCTGCTGGCGTAGTAGACCGCGACGGGCTCGCCGTCGCTGTGGACGACGTTCCAGGTGCGTTCGACCGGGGCGTCGCAGCATTCGCATTCGAAGTGGTGGTGCTGGTGCTGGGTGGGGTCGGACGTCGGTTTCACCGGCGGAATGTTACCGAGGGGCGGAGGGGGGTCCGGCGGGGGCCGGGAGTGCCGGATGCCGTTGGGCGTCCGGCACTTTCCGTCGTCAGTCGGCGAGGGTGTCCACGGTGGGCGCGATCGGGCCGAACAGGTCGGCGATGGTGGTGAGGGCGGCACGGTGCAGGTCGGCCGCGGACAGGGTGGTGCCGTCGGGTGCGGCGAGGTCGCGGGTGGCGGTGGCCTCGGCGACGACGGTGGGCCGGTAGCCGCGGGCGAAGGCGCCCTGGGCGGTGAAGGTGACGCACAGGTGGGTCATGAATCCGGCAAGGACGAGGTCGCCGCCGGGCGCGACGCCGAGGGCGGCGAGCCGCTCGTGGAGGTCGGTGCCGGTGAAGGCGTCGGGAAGGTGTTTGACGACGACGGGTTCACCGTCGCGGGGGGCGACTTCGGCGCTGATGGCGCCCAGGTCGGTGTGGAGGTCGTAGGGGGAGCCGGTGCCCGCGTCGTTGACGACGTGGACGATCGGGATGCCCGCGGCGCGGGCGCGGGCGAGCAGGCGGGCGCCCGCGGCCAGGGCGGGGGCGGCGCTGTCGCCCAGGGACATGACGCCGGTGCGGTAGGTGTTCTGGTAGTCGATGAGGACGAGGGCGGCGTCGCGCAGGCGGGGCGGGGTGTCGTCGAGGCCGCTGACGGCGCGCAGGGTGGGGGAGACGGTCATGGGGGTGCCTTTCGTCGGGCAGGTGGGGGCGCCCGGACCGCGGGCCGCGGTTCGGGTGGTTCGGGGTGGTGGTTCAGGCGCGGGTGCGGAAGCGCCGTCGGTAGCTCGCGGGTCCGGTGCCGAGGCGGCGGCGGAAGGCGCGGTGCAGGGTTTCCACGGAGCCGAGTCCGGCGTCGGTGGCGATCTGGTCGAGGGTGCGGTCGGTGGTTTCCAGGAGCCTGCGGGCGACCTCGACGCGGGTGGATTCGACGTAGGCGCTGGGGCCGACGCCCATCTCCTTGGTGAACACGCGGGCGAAGTGACGTTCGCTCAGGCGCATGCGTTCGGCGAGGGCGCGAACGGACAGGTCGGCGTCGTGGTGTTCGGTGATCCAGGCGCGCAGGGCGTCGATGTCGCGGCGGGCGGTGGCGGGCCGGCTGAGCGGGACGGAGAACTGGCTCTGTCCGCCCTGGCGGCGCAGGAACACGACGAGCTGGCGGGAGACGGCCAGGGCGAGGTCTTCGCCGTGGTCCTCGGCGACCAGGGCGAGGGCGAGGTCGAGGCAGGCGCTGATGCCCGCGCCGGTCCAGAGCCTGCCGCGGTCGGCGCGCACGAAGATGGGGTCAGGGTCGACGGTGACGGTGGGGTGGTCGGCGGCGAGCTGGGCGGCGGTGGACCAGTGGGTGGTCGCGGTTCTGCCGTCGAGGAGTCCCGCGGCGGCCAGGACGTGGGCGCCGACGCAGACCGAGGCGACGCGGGCGGCGTGGGGCGCGGTGGCGCGTACCCAATCGACGACGGCGGGGTCGAGGCGGGCGACGGGTTCGCCGTCGATCATGTCGACGGCGCCGGGCACGATCAGGGTGTGCACGGGGGTGCCGATGCCGGCGAAGGTGTCGTCGGGCAGCAGCCGTACGCCGGCGGAGGTGTGGACCGGGTCGGGTGTGGGGGCGGCGAGGCGGATCTCGTAGCCCGCGGCGCCGCCGGTCTCGCGGTTGGCGAGGGCGAAGACTTCGGCGGGGCCGGTCACGTCGAGCAGGTCGACCTCGGGGAAGACCGTGATGACGATCCGGCGGGTGGTGGGCATGTAGTCATCCTGTCGCGCCGCCGGTCATGGCCGCAATGACGAGGTTGTGTCACTTTCGGACAGGGGATCGCGGCCCGGTCAGGGGGTGGCGAATCCGCGCAGGACGGTGGTCACCAGGGCGTCGGCGAAGGCGTCGTCGAGGGGGCCGGTTCCGGTGAGCCAGCGCTGAGTGACGGGGCTGTAGAGCAGATCGATCAGCAGGTCGAGGTCGGCGTCGGGGGCGAGCTGGCCGGCGTCCTGGGCGCTGCGCAGGCGGGCGATCTTGGCGTCGTGGACGGGCCGGTGCATGCGGTCGCGGTAGGTCGCGGCGAGGTCGGGGTCGTTGAGGATCTCGGTCATGAGGGCGCGCAGGGGTGCGCCGAAGGCGGGGTCGGCGAGTTCGGCGACGGTGGCGCGCAGGACGGTGGTGAGGTCGGCGGCGAGGTCGCCGGTGTCGGGCAGGGCGATGCCGCCGCTGTCGGGGTGCTCGCTGAGGGCGAGGATCGCGTCGAGGACGACCGCGCCCTTGGTGGGCCACCAGCGGTAGATGGTCTGTTTGCCGACTCCGGCGCGGGCGGCGATGGCCTCGATGGTGAGTTTGGCGTAGGGAGTGTCGGCGAGCAGGGCGCGGGCGGCGTCGAGGATCGCCAGGCGGGAGCGTTCGCTGCGGCGGGTGGTGTCGGGGGTGCGGGCCATGACGGCGATTCTAGAGGGAACGCAACGTCTCGTCTTGACAAGTCGGCGCGCGCCGCGCATAGTCGTGGACGTAAACGAGACGAATCGTCTCGTCTTATCGGACCGAAAAGGAGCCCCCATGACTCGCGCGAGCAGCGAACCCCGCACCTGGTTCATCACCGGCGCCTCCCGGGGGCTCGGCCGGGCCTTCACCGAAGCCGCCCTGGCCGCGGGAGACCGCGTCGTCGGCGTCGCCCGCGACGTCACGCCCCTGGCCGACCTGGCCGCCGGTTCCGGGGGCCGCCTGGTCACCTTCGCCCTCGACGTGGCCGACCGCGCCGCCGTCTTCGCCGGCGTCGACCGCGCCTTCGCGACGTTCGGCCGGGTGGATGTCGTGGTCAACAACGCCGGCGGCGTCGTGCTCGGCATGCTCGAGGAGGTCACCGAGGAGCAGGCCCGTGCCCACCTCGACGTGAACTTCTTCGGCGCGCTGTGGGTGAGCCAGGCCGTCGTCCCGCACCTGCGCGCCCAGGGCTCGGGACACATCCTGCAGGTCTCGTCCATGGGCTCGGCAGGCGGTTTCGCCGCGACCGGCCTCTACGGCGCGGGCAAGGCGGCCCTGGACAGCATCGCCGAGGCCCTGGCCATGGAGGTCGAACGCTTCGGCGTCGCGGTCACCATCCTGCAACCGGGCGGCTACGAGACGGGCCTGTTCACCGCCGGGCTGACCATGACCCAGGAGAACCCCGCCTACGCCGAGCTGCGGGAATGGCTGCAGAGCAGGTGGACCGAGTCGGTGGACGCCGACCCCGCCCTCGCCGCCGCGGCCGTGCTCGAGATCGTCGGCATGGACGAGCCGCCCGCGCGGGTGGTGCTGGGCGGGGCCGCCTTCGACATCGTGGAGGACCTGCTCGGGGCCCGCGCCGCCGAGCTGCGCAGGTGGGAGGACCTGAGCCGGCGCGCGGGTTAGCCGCTCAGCCGATCAGGATCGGGGCCCCGTCGGCGGGCACGTGGGTGATGTTGCGGACCCGCCCGCGCCCGCTCGCCCCCGGCGGCAGGGTCAGGGTGTGCCTGCGCAGGATCTCCTGGAGCACGGCCGCGCCCTCCATCAGCGCGAAACCCGCGCCGAGGCAGCGCCGTACGCCGCCGCCGAAGGGCAGCCACGTGTGCGGCGCGACGCTGCCGTCGAGGAACCGCTCGGGCCGGAACACCGCGTCCGGGTAGGCCTCGGGCCGGCGGTGGGCCAGCAGGATCGAGGTCGCCACGACCGTCTCGGCGGGCAGGTCGTAGCCGCCGAGGGTGAGGTCGCGGGTCAGTTTGCGCACGATGCCGCCGATCACCCAGTGATAGCGCAGCGCCTCCTTGATCACCGCTTCGAGGTAGGCGGTGTCGCCGTCGAGCGCGGCGCGGCGTGCCCGCTGCTGCGTGCCGGGGTCGGCGGCGAGCTCGTGCAGGGCCCAGGCCAGCGCCGAGGAGGTCGTCTCGTGGCCTGCGACGAGCAGGGTGACCAGCTGGTCGCGCAGTTCGGGCGCGGTGAGCGGGGACTCGGTGTCCGCGCCCGCGGCCAGCAGGCGCGACAGGACGTCGGCGCCGGGTTCGTCGGCCTCGGCGCGGCGGGTGTCGATCTCGGCGTAGAGCCGGGCGTCGAGCCGGTCCTTGTCGTCGTGGAAGCGCTTCCACGGCCCGTACCGTTGCAGGCGGGGGTAGCGCGAGCCGAGCAGGGTGAGCGGGGCGATGTCGGTGATGCGCCGGATCGGTGGACCCAGCAGGGCACGGCGGCGCGGATCACTCACCCCCAGTACGACTTCGCCGATCACGTCGAGGGTGATCTCGGTCATCGCGTCCAGGCTGCGCACGGTCGCGCCCGGCGCCCAGTTCTCCACGCGGGCGGCCGCGATCTGCTCGATCATCTTGCGGTAGCCGGCCAGGGCGGCGCCGCTGAAGGCGGGCATCAGCAGCTTGCGGGCGCGCGCGTGGTCGGCCTCGTCGGTGATCAGCACCGAGTGATCGCCCAGCAGCGGGCGCAGGATGCCGTTGCTCTCCCCGGCGTGCAGGTCGGTGGGGGAGGCGGCGAAGATCTCGCGCACGTGCTCGGGGCGGGTGAACACCACCAGGTTCCTGGCGTAGGGCGCGACCATGCGCAGGGTGAAGGTGTCGCCGTAGCGGCGGGCGGTGGCGGTCATGAACCGTTCCCGCGCTTGCACATAACGCATGGTCTGCAGGACCGGGGGCAGCCGGGGGCCGGGCGGAAACATGGGCGGTCGTCCTCTCCTGGGCACCTGACTCCACGGTAACCCCGCCCGCCGTGACCGGACCGGGTTTCGGGTCAGCCGCTGTGCCGGTCCATCAGGGCGACCAGTTCGTCGGGCAGCCGGAACACCAGCGCGCCCGCGTCGTCGGTCTCGGTCAGCTGCACCAGCTGACCGCGCCGCCACCAGAACAGGTGCGGGCTCAGCGGCCCCGGCGCGTCGACGTAGCCGCGCACCGCGAAGTCGGTGAGGTCGAACAGGGCGGGCGCGAACGGGGAATCGTCGATGGGCCGGAACGCGACCTGGTTGCGGTTGGGCACGGCCACGAGCACCCCGTCCTCGCCGACGGGGATGCCGAGCCCGGCCAGGAGTTCGTCCAGGACCAGGATCTTGGCGGCGGTGAAGTGCGAGCGGTCGACCACCGCGTGGAACTGCCCGCCCTCGCGGCGGCTGAAGGTGCCCGGCGAACTGACCGGCAGGGCGCGCAGATTCGCCAGCGCCCGCGCCCACACGTCGTCGCTGTCGCCGAGCTGGGCGACCGCGTCCCCGCCCAGCACGTGCACCGAGGTGGGGGTGTCGACGGCGAGCACGATCCGCAGGTCGTCGGTGAACCGGCGCGCGTAGCGGAACTGTTCGGCGGGCGCGTGTTCGAGGTACTGGCGGGGCAGGACGCGCGGATACAGGGTGGCCAGCAGGTCGGTGCCCGCGGCGGCGAGGACCTCGCCGCTCGGCATGGCCAGCACGTTGTCGACGTGGGCGCGCACCAGCCCGGGCCAGGCCCGGTGCCCGCGCGGGTCCTGGTTGCAGACCGCGAACAGGTTGTAGAGGCTGTAGTCGTGACCGTCGATGGTGCGCAGCGACGCCGCGCCGGGCGTCACCTCGACGCCGCGTTCGGCGAAGTTCTCGCGGACCAGGGCCCGCAGCCGGGCGGCCTCGTGCACGGACAGGAACGGGAAGACCGCGTCGCGCGCGACGGTGTCGGGATCGCGTTCGGCGGGGCCGGATCCGGTGCGGGCCTCGACGATGTAGCGGGCCACGCACACGCAGGACAGGATCAGCAGGACCAGCAGCGCGGAGTCGGCGCGCTGGGGGTCGCGGTCGGCGGGTTCGGATCCGGCCCACAGCACCGCGAGCATGGTCAGTACGAACGCCGCGACCGCGAACCGGGCGTCGCGGCGGCGCCGGGTCCGGGCGGCGACCAGCACCGCGGCGACCCAGGCGAGCATGCCGCAGCTGGCCAGGGTCATCCCGACGACGAGCAGGCCCTCGAGCACCGGCCACCACCGGCGCCGGTCAGCTCCCATCCCCACGATCACACCTCCGGCACCCGCGCGCGGTCGGCGCGGCGCCGCGCGCCACTGTAGCCGAGGCAACGATCAGCGTGACGTGGGCAGGTCGGCCAGACGCATTGCCCACCAATAGAACTCGTCGGCGGGGCCGAGGCAGGCGGTGATCCGCGGCGGCACCAGCCTGCCTGCCGCGGCGCCGACCAGGTCGAACAGTCCCAGGTGCGTCCACTCCCACAGCATGCTGTCGATGTTGTAGGCGGTCATGAGCCGGTCGACCCGTGCGCGGATGCCCGCCACCGCGGCGGCGTCGAGGCCGGCGTGGGAGCGCAGCCGTTCCAGGGTCGCGCGTTGGTCGGCTTCGGGGAATTCGGTGTCGAGGAACGGTTCGAGCAGGTCGGCCCAGACGTCGAAGCGGCGGACCCGTGTGATCGCGGCGCGTTCGCAGAACAGCGCGAGGTCCTGGGAGTGGGCGGCGGGGACGAACAGTGTTTCCCCGCGCCGGGTCCGGATCTCGGGCGGGTGGGTGGACCAGTCGGCGTCGCGGATCAGCGCGGCGGCGAGTGTGCCGTCGGGATGGACCGTGGCCGCGGGGATCTCGTAACCGGTGTAGCGGATCCGGTCCGCGCCGAATTCGACGTGCACCGGGCCGAGAATAGCGGGGGCGTCCCCGTGGTGGTGGGTGCGTGCCGTGGCCGCGCACCCACCGGGGGTCAGGCGGAGTGGCCGGGCAGGACGCAGACCGCGTCCAGGCCGAGGACGTGGTTGAGGCGGCCGAAGGCGAGCCAGGCGCCGATGCTCATGCTCAGTTCCACGACCTCGGTCTGGGTGTAGTGGGCGAACATGCGCTGCCAGAATTCGTCGTCGAGGCTGTGGTGGTCGGTGGCGTAGCGCTCGGCGTATTCGGCGGCGAGGCGGGTGCGTTCGTCGAAGCGGTCGGTCAGGCGCCAGTCGGTGACGGCCTGCGCGAATTCGGGTTCGACCTTCTGTCCGTCGCGTTCGGTGCGCCAGTCCAGGCAGAACAGGCATCCGTTGATCTGGGCGATGCGCAGGCGGGCGGCCTCGAATTCGCGCAGGCCGAGGGTGGAGTGTTCGTAGACCGACAGAGAGAAGGCCGAGGCGGCGATGCCGATACCGGGAACCATCTCGCCCCAGACGAATCCGATGGGGTCCTTGCCCTCGGGTACGTCGATGATCATGGCTTCTTCCTTCCGAGTCTGCCCGTCGCGGCACGCAGCGGGACGTCGAGGGCGTCGTAGAGGCCGGGTTCGGCCTCGGCGAGCCAGTCGATGGCGTTGACCAGCCGGCCGACGGCCGTGGCGTTTCCGCCCGCCGAGCGGTTGCCGCCTTCGTCGGTGGCCTCCACGCTGACCTCGATGCGCGGGCGGCCCTCGATGATCACCCGGTGCGCGCCGTCGCCGTCGGGCGGTGTGGGCCAGTCGGGGGCGCAGGAGGGGTGGATGCGGGTGACGTGTTCGACCACGAGCAGCGGTTCGCCGTCGACGATGCCCTGGACCTCGAACCGGATCGCGCCCTGGGTGCCCGCCGCGAACTCGCCCATGGACGGGGTGGTCACGGTGGTGTCGAGGGCGCGCCGGTCCACGGTCTCGCGGATGTCGTCGAGTTCGACGCCGAGCCCGCGGGCCAGCAGCCGGATCTGGCCGCCCCACACCATGGTCGGCACCGTGGGGGCGATCATAGGCGGCTGGTAGTCCATCGGCTGGCCCATGCCGACGAGCCAGCGCACCGAGTCGGGCTGGTCGTAGGTGGAGTAGTCGAAGATCTCCTGGCAGCGGATCGCCTCGACCGAGGTGGATAACCCGGAGAGCAACAATGGCAGCACATCATTGCCCCAGCCGGGATCCACTCCGGATACGAACAGCGAACCACCGCCCGCCGCAATGGCTTCCAGGACCTGTGCGCGCAGGTCGGCGGGGGCGTTGCGGGGGTCGTAGAGGGCGTAGACCGCGGGCGAGACCACGACGGCGCCCGCCCGCAGCGCGCGCACGATGTCGGCGAGCGCGTCGTCGGGACGGATGTCGCCGGAGGCGGCGTAGACCACGGCCCGTGGCTTCGTGGCGAGAAGGGCGTCGATGTCGGCGGTGGCGGCCACGCCGAGTTCGGTGTCGAGACCGGCGAGCGCGCCCGCGTCGCGGCCGACCTTGTCGGGGTTGTGCACGAGCACCCCCGTGAGTTCGAGCGCCGGATGAGCGTCGACGGCACGGATTGCCGCGCGGCCGACGTTGCCGGTGCCCCAGACGATCGTGGGGATCATCGCGCCAGGGTAGCAAGCGCTTGGTCGGGCAGGTCGGGAACGAAAAAAGACGAGGCCCGGCGCCTCGTCCCCCTTCACCATATCGCGGGCACCGGGGCTTGCGGCAAGGCCCGGTCCGTGGTGCAGAATCACCGGCCGGACCGGGTTCGGCGACAGAAGTGGGGAAGACGATGATCGACGTGATCGTGGTGGGCGGCGGCCCGACCGGGATGATGCTGGCGCGCGAGCTGCGCCTGCACGACGTGCGGGTGGTGGTGCTCGAGAAGCAGCCCACCCAGCCGCCCTACGTGCGCGCGCTGGGGCTGCACGTGCGCAGCATCGAGGTCCTGGCACAGCGCGGACTGCTCGACCGTTTCGAGGAACACGGCACACACCACCCGCTCGGCGGCTTCTTCGCCGCCATCGACAAGCCGGCCCCCGCCGACCTGGACACCACCTACCCCTACGCCCTCGGCATCCCGCAGAACATCACCGACCGCCTGCTCGCCGAGTACGCCGCCGACGCGGGCGCCGACATCCGCCGCGGCCGCACCCTGACCGGCCTGACCCAGGACGGCACCGGCGTGATCGCGCAGCTCGACGACGGCACCGCCCTGCGCGCCCGCTACCTCGTCGGCTGCGACGGCGGCCGCAGCACCGTGCGCAAGCTGACCGGCATCGGCTTCCCCGGCGAACCGACGCGGGTGGAGACGCTGCTGGGAGAGATGTCGGTGACCGCGACGCCGCAGACCGTGACCGAAGTGGTCACCCGGATCCGCGCGACCGAGAAGATCTTCGGGCTCATGCCGCTGGGCGACGGTGTGTACCGGGTCGTCGTGCGCGCCGACGGCGTCAGCGAGGACCGCACCAGCACCCCGACCCTCGACGACTTCCGCACCCGGCTGCGGGCGGTGGCGGGCACCGACTTCGGGGTGCACTCCCCGCGCTGGCTGTCCCGCTTCGGCGACGCGACCCGCCAGGCCGAGACCTACCGCCGCGACCGGATCCTGCTCGCGGGCGACGCCGCCCACATCCATCCACCCGTCGGCGGCCAGGGCCTCAACCTCGGCATCCAGGACGCGGTGAACCTGGGCTGGAAACTCGCGGCGCAGGTGCGCGGCCGGGCGCCCGCCGACCTGCTCGACAGCTACGAGGCCGAACGCGCACCCGTGGCCGCCGAGGTCATCGACAGCAGCCGCGCCCAGATGGAGCTGCTGTCCACCGCGCCCGGCGCGCAGGCCGTGCGGCGCCTGGTCACCCGGCTGCTGGACTTCCCCGACGTGCACCGGCACCTGCTCGAGAAGCTCACCGGCATCGGCATCCGCTACGACTTCGGGCCCGGCCCCGAGCAGCTCGGGCGACGCCTGCGCGACATCGACCTGAGCGAGGGCACCCTCTACGCGCGCCTGCACGCCGGTCGTGGCCTGCTGCTCGACCGGACCGGCGCGCTGTCGGCGAAGGGCCACGACGACCGCGTCGACACCGTCACCGATCCCGGCGCCCGCCTCGACGCGCCCGCGGTGCTGCTGCGCCCCGACGGCTACATCGCCTGGCTCGGCGAGGACCAGGACGGCCTCGATGCCGCGCTGCGCCGCTGGTTCGGTACGCCCGCGCTCAGTTGAGCGAGGGGCCGTCGTCGAGGACACCGCCCAGCCGCGACAGCGCGCCGCGCCACACCCGTTCCATGGCGTTGCGGGCCATCTTCTGGCGTTTGTCCTCGACGTAGAACCCGGTCTGGGTCACCAGCATCCGGGTGCCGCGGCCCTGGGGCCGCACCGCCCAGTCGGCCACCCAGCGCTTGGGGTAGCGGGCGCGCAGGTCGACCCAGGTGAAGGTCAGCTGTTCGCCCGGCCGCGCGGTGAGGACCTCGCAGGCGATCTCGCCCGGGGTCCCCACCGGGATGGCGAAGATGAAATGGGTGCCGACGACCGGCTCGAAACCGGTGGAGGGCATCAGCCACCGTTCCACCAGCCGCGGTTCGGTCAGCGCCGCCCACACCGCCTGCGGCGGATGCGGGAAGAAGCTGCCGATCTCGACGGCCGCGGGATCGCGTTGCGGCTCCGATGTCATTGGCTCACCACCCCGATCGAGCTACCCATGTCCCCCAGCTTCGCACGCCGCCCGGCCGGAACTCGGACTCGCGCCGGGCCGCGCCGCGCGGACGCGGGTGCCGTCAGTCGTACCACTCCGGGTCGCCTGCCGCCAGGAAGCCGGCCAGAACGGTGGTGTCGCGCAAGGCTTCCTGGAGATAGGAGCCCAGCGTGCGCAGCGCGTCGGCGTCGGTGCCGTAGGCGACCATCATGCCCGCCTCCGGGTCGAAGCGCACCCGATCGCTGAGCTGCGGCGCGCGCAGCGCCAGTGCCGCGCGCGCGACCCCGGTCCAGCCGTAGCCGCCGGGCTCGTAGCCCGCCTCGGCGAAGACCTCCGCGCCGGCGGTCATGTCGCCGTCACCGAGCATGAGGCAGAAGGTGCCCGGCTTGTGGTCGTACTCGAAGAAGACCAGGGGCGCGAAGGAGGTTCGATCGGTCACGGGGGTCAACCTATCGGCACCCACCGACATCCACCGCCCCTGGCGAGCGGTGCCCGCCCCGCCCGCCGGGGCCGTGTCACAGCGCGACGGGCAGCCGGACCTCGCCGGCCGGTCGCCCGTCGCGGATGCGGGCGACCTCCGACCGCGCGAACTCCACGCGCGGGGTCTGCGCGCCGCGGTCGGCCGCCAGGGCGTCGGCGAGGTCGAAGATCGCCTCCAGCAGGTGCTCGTTGCGGGCACGCCCGGCCCTGCCCGCCCCGGACTTGCGGAAGGCCCGCCGGCCCTTGGCGTTCGCGCAGGCCGCCCGCGCCTCGGTGTCGGTGACGATGCCCTCGGCCACCTCCGGGGCGAGGATGCGGGCGAGGAATTCCCGCTCCCGCGGCACCGTGGTGGCGAAGACGCGCGCGGCGATCGCCAGCGCGAGCACCATGAGGCCCACGATGAAACCGATCGCGGCCGCCGCGCCGGCACCGGCGACGTTGCCCATCGCGTCCCAGAGCCCGTGCAGCAGCATCGCCAGCGCCATCAGTCCCAGTCCGTGCCCGACCCGGCGCGGTTCGGCCGGCCTGCCCAGCAGGTACACCAGCCCGGCGCAGAACAGCGCGGTGTAGAGCAGATGCCCGGTCGCGCCGGTGGCCACCCGCAACACGACGGTGCTCATCGAGGCGTCGACCTGGTTGGCGCCGAACTGCGAAGCGCCCGAGTTCATCCCGTAGGCGATGTCCTCGATGATCTCGAAGCCGAGCCCGAGGAAGGCGCCGGCGATGAAACCGTCGAACGCGGTGCGGATCAGCCGCGGCGCCAGCGCGATCAGCAACAGCAGGCCGAACCCCTTGGCGGTCTCCTCGGTGAACGGCGCGGTCAGGGCCGGTCCCCAGTCCTGGGCGAAGGCATGGCCGAACAGCTTGGCGTAGAGGCTGATGACGGCGGTGTTGGCGTAGGAGGCCATCGACCAGGTCGCGGCGAAACCGCCCCAGCAGAACGCGGCGACGAGCAGTGCCGTCGGCTGTCGGGCGTAGCGGTCGATGTGGGCGACGAACCACCAGAACAGCGCGCCGTAGACGGCGAACACCGCCGCGGTGACCGCGATGGCGCGCCCGTAGGCGGGGTAGCTGCTCGCGATGCGGGAGACGAACAGCAGCGCGCCCGACCCCACCAGCAGGCCGTACACCCAGAAGGCCAGGTTGCGCGGCTGGTAGAAGGTGAATCCCCGGCCCCAGCCGGAGTTCTCGATGGCCAGGAACCGGTCCTGGTCGAGGGCGGGGGTGGTCATCGGGTGCCGCCGATCCGGCCGATGCTCGCGATCATCTCGGCGACCTGGCCGAGCACGTCCTGTCCCGGTTCGGCCGGGCCGACGGCCACGACCTCGATGCCGGTGCCGTCGAGGACGAACGCGGCGAGCACACCGTCGGTGGTGGCGGCCGCGTACCGGGTGATCATCCCGTCGACGCCGCCGCGGGTGGTGATCGCGACCGGGTCGCCCTCGGCCCTCAGCGCGCCACCGAGGAGCTCGTCGGTGCGTTCGATCCGGGACAGCAGCGCGGCCGCGTCGCCGTCGAACGTGCCGACGCGGACCAGGAACTGGGTGCCGCCGCGGGTGAGGACGGCTTGTGGGGGATAGCCCTGCCCGGTGGGTTCGTCGCCCGCGCGTTCCCCCGCCACCAGCGACCAGCCGCCCGCCGCGGTGAATCCGATGCCGCCTTCTACCGCGATCACGTCGCCCGCGGCGGTGACCTCCTTCTCCGGCACGGCCGCGTCGATGCGGGGCAGCAGCACACCTTGGAGGAAGGCCAGCGCGAGCACGATCAGCGCGGGCACGATGGTGCGTTTGTCGATGCCGAGCAGGCGGCGGTCCACCGGCACCCAGCGGTCACCCGGATCGAAGTACTCCTCGGAGTAGGCCGCTTCGGCCTCGCGCTCATGCGTACCCACGTCTACCTCCGATCGAGCAGGGATGGATCAGGCCGCCGCGGCGGCGGGTTCGATATCGCGGCGCTTGATCACCAGCACGATCGCCAGCACCGGGTAGACCAGGATCGGCAGCAGTGTGCCGACGTAGAAGGTCTGATCGAGCAGGATCGCCGTGCCGGTCAGCAGCGTGAAGTCGAATAGGCCGTGGACGACCGAGTTGACGACGTTGCCGCGCGTGACCCGGCGGATCAGGTAGAAGAAGTAGCCGGCCAGGCTGACCATGATCGCCTGCGGCAGCGCGCTCGCGCCGTGGGTGATGCCGTTGGTCAGATGCACCGCGCCGAACACGATGCTCGACCACAGCGCGACCTTTCCCTCGGTGAGGCCGTGGTCGCGCAGGACCAGCACGCCGATCCCGCGGAACATGCCTTCCTCGCCCCAGCCGACGAACTGGGTCGCGATCAGCAGCACCACCGTGTAGAGCAGGCCCTTGTCGGCCAGCGCGCTGTAGTTGATGCCGAAGACGATCGCGACGAGGAACACGATCGGCACCACCCGCACCCACGCCCGGGTCGGGCGGTCGTCGTGCAGGACCGGGCGCATCCAGCCGAGATAGGCGATGACGCCGTAGGTGAACGCGACCGCGACGCCGAGCGGGATGATCATGCCGTAGAACACCGCGCGCGTGGACAGGAAGTCGTCCTCGCCGGTCAGCGCGGTCATCAGCAGACCGCCGAGCTGGATGATCGCCAAATAGACGATCACGATCAGCGCGAACATCGGATACGACAGACGGCGGCCGGTTCGCGTTGCCGTCACCTCGGCTTCTGGCGTGCGCATGCCGGTCAACATAGCGGTCGGGACGCGGATTCGCGGGCGCAAACCGGTCATCGGTGACCGTGTTGCTGCGGCTCCGGCGATCCGGTGGTTAACCAGGCATGACCCGGCTCGTGCCTGGTCTCCGGATTCTCCGCCGTGGCCGGCGGGGCTCGGCGGATGTCCGGACAACTTCCGGCACCTGCGGCGAGACGCAACCGCAATGGTTCTGGGCGCCTGACCGGCTGCTGCGGGCCTGGGGGGACGGGTCGGTGGATCGGCCCCCGGCGGCCGGGCGTGTGCCGGGCGCGGGCGGGGGACGCCTCCGCTCGCTCGCACTCTCGGTGGGCGTCATCCTTCGGCACGGCGCAGAGTGGTACACCCGTGCCGTCGACCCCAGTTTTTCACGCTTTCCGTAGCGGTTACGTTTGGTTGGCGAAAATGAAACGAAACGTAATTGCGCACAGCGTGTTCGCGAGGGTCACTCGATCCTGGCCGCCGATAATGTTCACTTATCGGTGGTCAGCACCTCGGGCTACGGATTCCGAACTCGAACAGGCGGAACGGGATTCGTTTCGTGTGTTACGTGTGCGATTGACGAAACAAACGCTACGATTCACGAGTGTCGAGCACCTGCAACTATCCGGGCTGCGCCCGCCCCATCACCCGCGCCGGCGGACCCGGCCGACCCTCGGAATACTGTGACCATCCCGACCACACCCGATGGCGGGCCTGGCGGGAAAGGCAACGCCAGCAACAGGAGTCACAGACACCGGCGACAAACGTCACTGTGACGACACAGGGGCCGGCCACGGCCGCACGCCTGCGGGCCGACGAGCTGCTCGGCCAGTTCCGTGGCTTGGCCGAGCAGCTCGGCACGACCCTGTCCGCGGCGGTCGCCGAACTGTCCACCCTGGCCGATCCGGCGGTGGCCGAAGCCCAGGTCCAGGCGGTGCAGGCCGACGCGGCCCGACGGATCGCCGAGGCCGAGGTCAACGCGGTGGCGGCCGAACAGGCGCGCCGCGACGCCGAGGAGGCGCGGGCGGCGGCCGAGGCGGTCGCCGAGGACGCGGTGACCGCCGCCGAACAGGCCGAATCCCGCGTCGCCGCCGCCGAATCCGCGCGCGAGGAGGCGTTGCGCGAGGTCGAACGCGTCTCCAGGCAGGCGGCCGAGGAGGTGTTCGCGGCCCGCAGCGACGCCGAGGACGCGGTGCGCGCCGCCCGGGCCGAGGCCGCCGAGGAGATCGCGCGCCTGCGCGCCGCCGCCGAGGAGGAAATCGCCGACGTCCGCGCCCGCCACGACACCGAACTGGCCCACCTGCGCCGCGACGGCGAGACCCGGCTGCGCGCCGCCCAGGCCGAACGCGACCTGGCCCTGCAGCGCGCCGCAGACGCCGAACGCGCCACCGAACGCGCCGAACAGGCCGCGGCCGAACGTGTCGAGGCCGCCGCCGAAGCACGCGAGGAATGGCGCCGCGCCCGCGCCGATCTCGACACGACCCGCTCCGAACTCGACCGCGCGCGTGCCGAACTCGCCGAGCTGCGGCGCACGGCCCGCGCCGATCTCGACGCCGCCCGCGCCGAGGCCGCCGCCGTCGCGGACCGCGTCCGCGCCGAATCCGCCGAACGCCTGGCCGCCCTCGACGACGCCCGCCGCCAGACCCTGGCCCGCGCCGAGCGCGCGGAGCGCCAGCTGGACGAACACCTCGGCAGGCAGCCGGAACGGGGGGACGCGATCACGCCCTCCTGACCCCGGCCGATTGCCCGACGGCCTGTACTGGCGCGCGGGCCGCCGGTCCGGGGTGATATGACCGTACCCTTTTATGGTACGGTCATATCACCAACGAGGGTGGAGGGGATCCATGGCCCGCAAGATCGGACGATTCGAGAACGAGCAAGCACGGCAGACCTATCTCGCCGCCTACGCCGCCCTGGAAGCGGTGTCGCCCCAGCCCGCGGAGACGACCGAGATCGCGACGTCGTTCGGGTCGACCCATGTCCGCCGCTACGGGTCGGGGGTGGGGACACCGATGGTGCTGCTGCACCCGTTCGGCGGTACCGGTCTGTACTGGAGTGCGGTGGTGGAGGACCTGTGCCGCGATCGCGTCGTCTTCGCGCCGGACACCCTCGGCACGGCGGGCCGCAGCGTGCAGACCGCCCCGATCCGTGGCGAGGCCGACTTCGCTGCCTGGTTCGACGAGCTGATGGCCGGGTTGGGGGTCGAGCGTGCCCACGTCCTCGGGCTCTCCCAGGGCGCCTGGCACGGCGCGCTCGTGGCCACCCGTGCTCCGGGGCGCGTGGCCAGCCTGACGCTGATCGAGCCCAACGGTGTCGTCACGAAGATGAAGTGGCGCGTGCTGCTGAAGATCATGCGGCTCGGCATGAACCCCTCCGACGAGAACTGGAAGAAGATGACGGCCTGGGTGACCCCGGGCGTCACGCTGCGCGACGAGGAAATCGCCTGCGCGCGGGCGTCGCTCGGGTACCGGACCCGGCTCGGCTGGGCCCGGGTGCTGCGCGACGACGAGCTGCGCGCACTCGGCGTGCCGCTGCTGGCGCTCTTCGGCGGCGACTCGGTGGCCTGCGACCCCGCCCGGGCCCGCGAGCGCCTCACCGCCCTCGTCCCGCGCGCCGAGATCGAGGTCTACCCGGGCACGGGACACGGTGTGCTCGACCAGATTCCCGGCGAGCTCGTCGCGCGGGTGCTGGCCTTCGTTCGCCGCCACGACCAGCAGCCCGCCCCCAGCCGGTAGCCGCCGCACCCGGTATCGCCGGGCCGGGAAATTCGGTGGTGCGGGGCCGGCCGTGGCTGTTACGGTCGGTCTCGCCGTGATCGCGACCGAGGAGGTGAGACCCGTGAACGTAGGAACCGTGTGGGTGCTCCCTCGAGAGTGCACGGCCGGGCGATAGGACACGTCGCCGGGAGCGCCGAAACCCGCTCTCGAAAGGCGACATCCGATGTCCCTCATTTCTGTCACGTCCGAAACCCGCGCCGACGGCCTCGTCGAACGACACTTCACCCTCGGCGACGTCCCCGGCATCCTGTGGACCTCCGGTTCCACGACCGAGCCGGCGCCCCTGATCCTCGTCGGGCATCCCGGTGGTCTGGAGGCCATGTATCCCCGGGTCTCGGCCCGGGCCCGCGGCGCGGTGGCGGCGGGCTTCGCCGCGGCCACCCTCGAACTGCCCGGCGCGGGCGTCCGCCCCCGGTCCGCCAAGGCCGAACGCGCCCGCGCCGACCTGCGCGCCGCCCTGCGGGACGGGAGGCCGGTCGACGAGGACATCATCGACCGGCTCGTGCTTCCCCTGGTCGAGGCGGCGGTCCCGGAATGGCGCGCGGCGCTCGACGCGCTGCTCGACCTGCCGGAGATCGGCGGACCCGTCGGCTACTCCGGCGGGGTGATCTCGATCGGCGTCCGCCTGGCGCTGGTCGAGCCCCGCCTCGCGGCCGCGTTGCTGTTCGCCGGGAGTTTCGTGCCCCGGTCCATACTGGCGGAGGCCCGGCGGGTCACGGTCCCGGTGCAGGTACTGCTGCAATGGGACGACGAGGGCAACGACCGGCAGCGGTCCCTCGAACTGTTCGACGCCCTCGGCTCCCCGCAGAAGACCCTGCACGCCAACATGGGTGGGCACACGGGGGTCCCGGCCTGGGAGGCCGAGGCCGGGAACCGGTTCTTCGCCCGGCACCTGAGCTAGCCGCACACCGGCCGGTGTGTCCCCCGCGCGCGACGAGGGACACACCGGCCGGGTCAGCGGGGGCTCGGCGCGGACTCGCGGGCGGCCAGGTCGGCCTTCCATTCGCGGAAGCCCTCTTCGGTCCGGCCGCGTCGCCAGTAGCCCGAGATGGAGGACGCCCAGGCTGCGGGCACCTCGCGTTCGCGGCGGATGTAGCGGCGCAGGTCGTGCATGACGGCATGGGCCTCGCCGTGGATGAACACCTGCACCTGACCCTCCCGCCACGGCGCGGCGCGAACCGCCTCGGCCAGCGCCTCACCGGGTGCGCGGTCGGCGCGGTGCAGCCAGGTCAGCTCGACGCCCTCGGGCGCCGTGAGCGGCAGTTCGTCCTCGGGCCCGGCGACCTCGACGAAGGCGTACCCGACGGCGGTGGGCACCAGGGCTTCCAGGGCGGCGGCGATCGCGGGCAGCGCCGCGTCGTCGCCGGCCAGCAGGTGCCAGTCGGCGTCGGCGCGCGGAGCGTAGGCGCCGCCGGGACCGAAGGCGTCGATGGTGGCCCCGGGTGCGGCCGCGGCCGCCCACGGGCCCGCGATGCCCTCGTCGCCGTGGTAGACGAAGTCGATCGCGACCTGCTCGTCGGCCGGGTCGACGGTGCGCAGGGTGTAGGTGCGCAGCACCTCGCCGTCCTCGCGCGGGAAGATCAGTTTGACGTAGGAGTCGGTGAACGCGCCGACCGTGAGGCCGGGGGCGCGGAAGTGCACGCGCACCATGTGCGGGGACAGCTGCTCGGTGCGCAGCACCGTCAGAGTGGTACGGGGGCGGGCCAAGGAGACCTCCGGACAGTAGTTATTAGGATTACCTAACTACCGTACTCCGGTTTCGCCCGGCGCGGGGACCTCGCGCCGCCGGGCGGGGTGGCCTCGCCCGCGGTGCAACGCGCGCGCCGCCGGAATCGTTACCCCGCACAGATTTCCGGCCCGGCCGGAGCCATCTCGGCGGGAATCGCCGGGATCGGTGGCGGGCGGGTCGGCCACGCTGTTCACTGGTAGTCATGTCCGCCACCGCTCCCTCCCACCGACCGCGGCGGTCGCAGCAGGCCCCGCCGCCGGCGACCCCGGCCGAGCTGGTCGTCGTGACCGCGCCGGTCGGGCGAACGATCACGCCGATCGCCCTGCGCGAGCACACCGCGCTGCGCGAGCGGGTCGACGGCGTGCTGGGTCCGCACGCGCGGCTGGTCCCGATCTTCGGACCCGGCAACCGCCTGGCCGACCGCCTCACCGGTACCCCGCAGGAGTCGGTGGCGGGGGAGTATCTGGGCTACTACACCGTGCGGGGCGCGAGCGGGGACCTGCCCGAACTGGCGCGCCGGCTGCGCGAATCCGCCACGGTGGCCGCCGCGTACGTGAAACCGGGCGCCGAACCGCCCCTCGCGCCGGGCGCGGAATACGGCCTGGCCCCCGACGCGCCCAGGGTGACCCCGGATTTCGGTGCGCGGCAGGGATATCTGGAGGCCGCGCCGCAGGGCATCGACGCCCGGTGGGCCTGGACTCGGCCCGGCGGGCTCGGCGCCGGGGTCCGGGTGATCGACGTCGAGGGGGCGTGGCGGTTCACCCACGAGGACCTGCGGCAGAACCAGGGCGGCATGATCGGCGGGACCTCGGCCGAGGACGCGGGCTGGCGCAACCACGGCACCGCGGTGGCGGGGCAGATCAGCGGCGACGTCAACACCGTCGGGATCACCGGGATCGTCCCCGAGGCGACCATCCGCGCGGTGTCGGTCTTCGGCATCGGCTCGGCCACCGCCATCCGTGCCGCCGCCGACGCCCTGGACCCCGGCGACGTCCTGCTCATCGAACTGCATCGTCCCGGCCCGCGCTTCGGCTATCGTCACCGCCCCGACCAGCGCGGCTACCTGCCCGTCGAATGGTGGCCCGACGACTTCGCGGCCATCCGCTACGCCGTCGGGCGCGGCGTGGTCGTGGTGGAGGCCGCGGGCAACGGCGGCGAGGACCTCGACGACGCGCTCTACGAGACCCGTCCGGCGGAGTTCCCGGGCACCTGGCACAACCCGCTGCGCCCGGGGCCCATCGACTCCGGCGCCGTCCTCGTCGGCGCGGGCGCCCCGCCGCCGGGCACCCACGGCAACGACCACGGCCCGGCCCGCTCCCGGCTGGCGTTCTCCAACTACGGCGCGCGTCTCGACGCGCAGGGCTGGGGCCGCGAGGTCACCACGACCGGCTACGGGGACCTGCAGGGCGGCGGCGACGAGGACCTCTGGTACACCGACATCTTCAGCGGCACCTCCAGCGCCTCGCCCATCGTCGTCGGCGCGGTCGCCGCCGCCCAGGCCATGCGCGGCGGCGACCGGCTCGACCCCGAACAGGTGCGGAACCTGTTGCGCACCACCGGCTCCCCGCAGGCCGACGCTCCCGGCCGGCCCGCCACCCAGCGCATCGGTAACCTGCCCGACCTGCGCGCCCTGGCCGGAGAGGAGTGAGCCGTGGCCGTCGTCCACCGCGCCAGCCTCACCCCGGGCAAGCTCGACCTGCTCACGGCCTGGCTGCCGGGCCGCGCCTGGTATCGCGGCGCGGCGCCGCGATTGCGGCGCGCGGGCGGATTCCGGCTCGACGACCCCGAGGGAGAGGTCGGCCTCGAATTCGTGCTGGTCGCCGACGATTCCGGGGCGGTGCCGGTGCTGTATCACGTGCCGATGAGCTACCGGGGCGTGCCGCTGCCCGGGGCCGAGCACGCCCTGATCGGCACCGCCGAACACGGGGTCCTCGGCCGACGCTGGATCTACGACGGCCCGGCCGACCCGGTGCTGGCCGCGGTCACCCTGGACCTGCTCGCCGGGGCGGCCCCCGCCCAGCACCAGCACGCGAGCGCCACCCCGGATCCGGCGGTGCGCGTCCGCGTCGGCGATTTCGCGCGGGCCCGCCCGGGTCCGGCCGTCGACGGCGACGCGCACACCGACGTCGGGGCCGGGAGCGCGGTCCTGCGCTTCCAGCGCACGCCATCTGCCGTGGATGCCGCGCCGCGCGTGGTGGCCGAGGTCGCGGCACCGCCGGTACTCGCCGACATCCCGGGCGCGCCGGTCGTGCTCGTCCAGCTGCTCGCCGACGCGTGACCCGCCCGCCGCCGCGGGCGCGGAATCCCGGCGCCTACAGCCGGCAGGGAACTACGATGGTGTGTAGTAGTTCGACTCGGCCGGGGGTATGCCATGAAGCGCTCGCGCACCGGAACACACGGCGTCCGCACCCTGCGCGCACGGCCCGTGGACACCACCGCCGGGCCCGGGTGGTTTACCCGGGCCTACGCGAGGTTCGCCGCGAGCCGTGTCGCCGGATTCGTGTCGCGCCGGCTCGCCTGGAGACTGGACCCGCTGCTGCTGCGGCTCACCCGTGGCCGGGTCGCCACGACGCTGATCTTCCCGACCGCGGTGCTCGAGACCACCGGCGCGAGAACCGGAGCGCGGCGGCGCAACGCGGTGATCTACTTCTCCGACGGTGATCGCACGATCATCGTGGCGTCCAACGCGGGCAGTGCCACCGATCCGGCCTGGTATCACAACCTGCGGGCGCACCCGGACGTCGTGCTCGGCGGCGCGCCGATGCGGGCGGCTGCCGTCGTCGACGCGGGCGAGCGTGAACGCCTCTGGTCGCTGGCCGACCGTGTCTTCCCGGCCTACGCCTCCTACCGGGCGCAGGCACGCCGGGCGGGACGGACCGTCCCGATCGTCGCGCTGACTCCGCGCGCGGCGTCTTGACTACTCCGGCACCGCGAACACCGCGTACGCGGCGCGGCGCACGTCGATCTCGGGGTGGGCGCGCAACGCCGCCAGCAGCGCGACCCACGAGGGCGACCACCCGAATCTCGTGCCGCACGCGTCGACCACCGCGAGCCCGGCCAGCGCCGAGGACGCGGCGGGCCGGGCGGTGAGCCCGGCGCCGACCACGGCCCAGGTGGTCTCGGGATGATGGCCGAGCTCGCCGGCCAGGCGCCGGGTGAGTTGCTCGGCGGGTGCGGCGACCAGCGCGCCCACCGCGTACGGGGCCACGGCCTCGATCGCCTCGACGGCGGCCTCGGGTTCGGTCCAGCGCAGTCCCGCCACGGCGAGGTCGACGACGTGGCCGTGCAGTCGGTAGTCCTCGCTCAGCAGCGTCGAGACCGCCGGGGCCAGCGCCCGCGCCTCGTCGCGCAGGCGCACGGCGGTGGCGAACCAGCGCAGGACGGTGTCCAGCCGCTGCAGGGCGGGCAGATCCCGGCCCGGCGGGCTGAGCGACAGTGCCGAGCGCAGCCGGATCACCGCCTCGGGCAACCCTTCCCGCGCGCCGGCGTCGACGCCGGCCAGCAGGGCGCGGGCCGCGGTCTGCCACAGGGCCACGGTGCTGAAATCGGTCAGCCGGTCCACGATGACCGCGTCGGTGCCGGGCGGGGTCCAGCGCCGCCAGCGGGTCAGGGCGTCCAGGGCGGTCCGGGTGACGCGCGGATCCGGGCCCGCGGCGAGTTCGCGCAGGAACGCGGCGAAGCGCGGCCGCTGGGGTTCGGGGAGTTGCGCGGGGGCGATGTCGAGGAGGGCGTCGGCGACCGCCGGGTCGGCGGCGAACTCGGCCAGCAGCGTCCACGCCGGCTCCTGGTCGAACAGGTGGCGGGTGGCCGACACCGCGGCGCGCCGCACGTCGCGGTGGGCGTCCGGCGCGCGGACCTGCGCGCCGATGATCGCGACGGCGTCGGGTGCGCGCAGTTCGGCGAGCAGCCGGATGCCCTCCTTGCGGGCGGTGACCTTCGGGGAGGCGAGCAGGGGCGCGGCGGCCGCGGCCACCCGGTTCGCGGGCACCGCGCGCAGGCAGGTCGCGACGGCGCCGACCGCGACCCGCGCCCGGTCGCCACCGAGGTGCCCGGCCAGGATCGGCAGCGCCGCCGCGGGGTCGCCGGTGGCGCCGAGCGCGGTGAGGGCGGCCTCGGACACGACGAGTTCGGCCTCACCGGCGAACGCGGCCACGGCGGCGGCACCGCCGGGCAGGCGGCCGAGCTGACGCACCGCGGCCGCGCGTTCCCACAGCGCGGGGCGGGGGTCGCGGGCGAAGTCGGTGAGCAGGCGCGCGTACCGGTCGAGCTGGTAGGGCGACCAGCGGCGCATGCCGGTGGCGAACAGCGGCACGAACCGGACGTCCGGGGGCAGGAACCGGCCCGGCGCCGCCCGGTAGAGGGTGTCGAGCAGGTCGGTGCGCCGGGTGCCGATGATCGCCTGCACGGCGGGCAGGGTGAGGAGCGAGGGGTCGCGGGCGAGCAGTCGGTCGAGGTTCTCGTCGCGGCGGGCGCGGTCGGACAGGACCGCGGTGACCGCGGCGCGCACGGTGGCGTCCGAGGACGACGTGCACGCCCGCAGCAGCAGCTCGCGCAGCCCGGGGATGTCGTGGGCGCGGTGCTCGAGTCCCGCGGTCAGGGCGAGGGTGAGCGTCCACTGGTCGCGCTGGGCGTCGGCGGTGAGGCGCGGCGCCAGCGCCTCGAACAGGCGGTGTTCGCCGCCGCGGGCCAGGTCGCGGTGCAGGCCGGACAGGTTCGGGGTGACCGCGAGTTCGGCGAGCCGCGCCAGGACGCGCAGCGCGGCGGCGCCGAATTCGGGTCCGGCGGTGGGGTCGCCCCCGCGCACGAGCAGGGCGCGGGCCAGGTTCGCCACGGCCGCGATCGTCGCGCCGGAGCGGTCGCGGGCCTGCAGCCCGTCCTCGGCGAGCTGTTCGAGCGCGGGCAGATGATCGGCGCGCACCAGCGACATCGGGATCCTCGACACCGCCGCCAGCGCGCGGGCGCGCACCGGGTCCTGTTCGTTGCGCAGGCGCGCCAGCAGCCTGAGCAGCCCGCCGACGACCGCCGGGTCGCGGGTGCCGATGGCGGCGGTGACCAGCAGCGGGTAGGCGGTGGCCCGGTCCTCGGCCACCGGCCGCCGCGTGGCCACCCCCAGCACGGGTTCGGCCTCGGTCCAGGCCAGGCGCGCGGTGAGCCGCTCGGCCACGGCGGGCACGTCCGCGCCGCCGGGGCGCGCCAGCAGTTCCCGTGCCGCCGCGTGCCGGTCGGCGGCGGGCAGCAGGTCGAGCAGGGTGAGGTCGGCCGAGCCGGGCGGGTGTCCGGGGCGCAGCAGCTCGGCCGTGGCGATGGCGGCGCGTCGCGACGGGGGCAGCGTGCGCAGGAAGTCCGCTCGCGTCCCGGCCGGCCACGCCGCGAACAGCGCGCGGACCCGGTCGTCGGGCAGGGCCGCCAGCGCGCGCCACAGCGCGGGCCCGCCGGCGACGCGGCCGTTGCCGCTGGGGTGCAGGATCAGCCGGCACACGGCGTCGGGATCGCGGCGCGCGAGCAGGCCGAGTACGGGGTCGAGCCCGTCGATCCGCCGGTGCGGCAGCGCGGCGGCGGCCAGGGCGAGCAGCCGATCGGGGTCGTGGGCGGCCGCGACCTGCGGCGCGGCCACCAGTCGCGGCCAGATCTGTTGCCAGCGGGCGCGATCGGCGCCGCGCGCGCAGTCCTGCAGATACCGCAGGACCGGGGCCGGATGCCTGCGCCACAGGGCCGCCCAGCTGGGCACCGCGTAGGCCAGTTCGGGCAGCGCGCGCGTCACCACCGGACCCGAGCAGGCCACCAGCAGCCGCGCCGCCTCCCGGTCACCGAAGTCCCGGCGCCAGGGGGCGAGAAGCGCGTCGGCGATCGGCTGCCGGTCGGCGCGTGACAACGCGCGGGCCAGTCCGCGCCGGGCGCGCTGGGAGCACGACGGCAGCCGCTGGGCCACGGTCGCCGGGTCGACGCCGACGATGACGAGCCCGGCCAGCGCCCGGCCCGCGGTGCGGGGGTCGGCGGCGTCGAGCAGGCGCAGCAGGACCTCGCGGCAGCCGGTGACCACGGCCAGGTGGATCGCCAGGGCGCGGCCCTGCTCGCCGTGGCGGGCCAGGTCGTCGAGAAACGGTGCGAGGCGGGGCGTTCCGGCGAGCGCGCGGGCCGTGCGGGTCAGGGCCCGCGCGCGATCGGGGATCGACAGCGCCGCGGTGTCCGCGAGCAGGGTCTGTGCCGAGTGGTTCACCCCGGACACGGTAGTGACCGCCCGCGGCGAACGCCCCCGGGTTTTCCGGCGGCGGGCGGCCACGGGGGTTCAGGCGCGGATCCGGTCGGTGGCTTCGACGAAGTCCAGGAAGCGGGGGATGACGACCTCGGGGTTGGCCCACAGCAGGTCGTGACCGATGTCGGGGACGATCTCGGCGATCGCGGTCGGCATGTGCGCGCGGACGCGGGCCGCGCCCGCCTGCGGGTCGGCGACGACGGTGTCGGCGCCGAACAGGATCAGCGCGGGCGCGGTGATCCCGGCGAGCTGGGCGTCGGTGAACGGGCGGTCCCAGGGCATGGCCATGCGGAACTTGACCGCGGCGATCGCGACGGCGAATTCCTCGTCGGAGAGCTCGACGCCGGGCATCAGCCAGCTGTTGAGTTTGCGCATCCGCTCCGGTGTCGGGTTGATGCCGGCGAACAGGAACTTCAGGAGCAGGCCGAGGCGGGGCTTGGCGAAGGTGGACGCGCTCGGCTCGAACATGGTGAGGCTGGCCAGGCGGTCGGAGCGGTGTACGGCGATCGCGCCGGCCAGCCAGGCGCCGAGGGAGTTCCCGGCCAGGTGCACGCGCGCGCCGCCGAGCCCGTCGATGACCTCGGCTCCCCAGCGCGCGATGTCCTCGGTGGTGCGCACCGGCGCGGTCTGCACGCAGCGGCCTGCCCAGCCGATGACGTCGGGGCTGTAGACGACCCGGTCCTCGGTGAGCGCCTCGACGAACGGCAGCGCGTTCATGCCGTTGCCGCCGATGCCCGGCAGCAGCATGATCGGCGGGCGGTCGCCGCTGCCGGAGGCGCGCACCCGGGTGGTGCCGAAGGAGGTCTCGACGTCGAGATCGGTGTAGGGCACGGGCCATTTCGCGCCGAGCGCGTCGTAGGCGCGCAGGAACTCGGCTTTCGCCTTCTCGCTGGTGAATCGTCCGATCTTCGGCATGAACCCTCCCGGTCGTCGCTGTTACGGTATGACCGTACCACGTAAATGGTATGTGCGTACCATGTAAACTCCGATGCTGCGACGAAGGGAGACACCGTGCCGAAACTGGTCGATCACGAACAGCGCCGCCGCCAGATCACCGACGCCACCCGGCGGGTGATCGTCGCGGGCGGGCTGGAATCGGTGACCTTCCAGTCCGTGGCCGCCGAGGCCGGGATCTCGGTGCGCCTGGTGCAGTACTACTTCGGGACGAAGAAGGACTTCCTGCTCGCCACCCACCGCTCGGTCATGGAGGACGCGGGCATCCGCTTCCAGCGGGGCTGGGCCGGCCTGGGCGACGACGCCACGCCGCGCGCCTCGATCCGCGCGGTCCTGACCGAGCTGCTGCCCCTCGACGAACGACGCCGCGAGGAGGTCCTGGTGCTCGGCGCGTTCGGGTGGGCCAACGTCACCGGCCGCGACGCCGTCGCGCAGGAGAGCTTCGCCGCGCCTCGCGCGCTCATCGCCATCGTCGCCGACCAGCTACGCCGCGCGGGCGGGGCCACCCCGGAGCGCGACGCGGAACTGATCACCATGGCCGCGGGCGGCCTGGCCCAGGGCATGCTCCAGGGCTTCGCCTCCACCGAGGAAGCGCTCGCCCTCGTCGACCACCTCCTGGATCGCGTGCTGGGCGCCTGATCCCGCGCCGGGACAACGCGCACACCCGTGGCAAATCCGGGGCTGTCGCGGGGTGCGAGCCTACGATGGGCGGGTGCCCGTCAACGTCGAGCAAGGACGCAGCGCGCGCAGCGGTGCGGCCACGGCGATCCTCGTCGCCGGTGGTTGCTCGGTCCTGCTTGGCGCGGTCACGCTGCTCTGGCCCGACCGCACCGTCCTGCTCGTCGCCTGGCTGCTGGGGACCAGCCTGCTGGCCTCGGCGCTGTTGCAGGTCGCCCTGGCGGTGCAGGCGCGGCTCAACGGGCTGCTGCGGGCGCTGGTCGGGCTCAGCGCCGCGCTGACCTTCACGGTCGCGATCCTGTGCTATCGCAGCGACAACTTCGAGCTGCTCTCGCTGTGGCTGGGCATCGGATGGGCGGTGCGCGGCACCGTGCAGGCGCTGGTCGGCGCCTGGGACGACGACCTGCCCAACGGCCTGCTGCACGAGGTGTGCGGCATGTGCACGGTGGTCGCCGGTGTGGTCATCATCGCGATCCGGTTCGAAACCCTCACCGGTGTCGCGGTGTTCGCCGGAGCCGGACTGATCGTGCTCGGGGTCATGGAGCTGACCGCCGGCGGGCTGATCCCCCTGCCCACCGGCGGCCGCGCCGCGTCCCGGCCCGCCCCCTGAACCGGTCAGGGCCGCGGCAGGGGCGTGTCGGGAGCGCCGTCGAACCGCACCGCGAACACCTGCTCGGGCGCCCAGAAGATCCGGCCGAACTCGAAGTCCTGATAGGCGCCGTCGGCGTGGGCCTGTTCGTCGCCGGCCGGCCAGCCCAGCGGGCCGTTCTCGAAACCGGTGGCCGCCCAGCGCTTCCCGATCGCCCCGTGCACCCAGCACCCGTCCGCGCCCGCCCGCCGGTAGATCGCCCCGCCCTGGAACGCCTGGGCCAGCCCCGGCCCGGACCCGCGCGGGTCGGCCAGTTCGGCGTGGGCGGCGACCGGATAGCCGAGCGGACCCGCCTCCCAACCCAGCTGGGCGTACTTGGCCATGATCGCGGCGGGGATCGCGTGCGCGCCGGTCACCGGATGCCAGTAGACGTGCCCGTGCTGGAACTCCGCGAACCGGCCCGCCCCGTCCGGGGTCATCAGCTCGCCCAGGGTGCGGCGCGCGCCCAGCCACGGCGCGGCCGCGGCGGCCTGATCGATCGCGGTGGGCAGCGCCTGCCCGGCCGCGAACTCGGTGACGTGGCCGGTGAACACGTCCCAGGGGAAGTTCGGGCCCACGTCGGTGTGGGTGCCGATCCCCAGCGCCTCGGTGACGTAGCGATGGTCGGCGATCCCCTCGGCCACCCGGTAGTCCGGCGCGATGACCTCGGTGGAGTAGCCGTGGCGGTGGGCGCTGCGGACCGCCAGATACGCCGCGATCCGCAGGTCGTCGCCCAGGCCGAGCCACTGCTCGCGCGACCAGGCCACCCGGCTGCCCGCGAAACACAGGTTCACGGTGTAGGGATTGGCGTCGAGGACCGACCAGGCGGCGCGGTCCTCGGGCACCACGCGACAGACGATCCCGTCGCGCAGCGTGTAGTGGTAGGACACGCCGTTGGCGGGGTCGTTGAGGTACCCGGCCAGGGACTCGGCGGTGCCGTTGCCCTCCTGGGTGTGCAGCAGGAAATTGGTGACGCGGGCGCCGTGGCGCGAGGAGTGCGACCCGCCGACCCGGTCGAGCTCGGCGAACGCGGGCACGGTGACCCTGCGGTCCAGCGCCCACTGGCCGAAGTCGGCGGCCAGGATGTCGTTCACGTCGACGTGGGCGCCGTCGATGATCGGCCCCGGCTCCGACGGGGTGTCGATGACCCGCTGGTAGAGCACCGCGCGGGGCTCGCGTTCCCCGCCGGACCAGGCGCGGGTCTGCCATACCCAGCTGAACTCGCCCCGGTCGCCGACCACGCCGTCCTGGATCGCCCACGCGCACACCCGCGAGTGCCCGTAGATGCCCGTCCAGGCCACGCCGAGCACCGAGTTCACGCCGCGGAAGAACTCCACCGCGGTCGAGTTCCACTGCGCCAGGGTCAGGTCCTCGTCCACGGCGAAGAAGATCGGCGCCTGCGCGGGCCCGCCCAGGCTCTGATGGGTGGCGCGGGCCTGTTCGGCCATGCGCGCCCCGCCGTCGAAACCGGTCGTCCAGTCCGACGGCGTCGGGTCACCGGGTTTGCCGTACTGCCAGATGGAGACGATGTCCAGGCCGGCGGCGCGTAGCGCGCGGGCGTAGTCGGCGGTGATCGGTTTGGCCCCGAAGTTGGCGCCGGGGCGCGAGGGTGAGACGTAGGCCAGGACGGCGGAGTGTCCGGCCGCGGCGATGGCGGCGGGATCGATGAGCCGGGCGGCGAAGTCGACTGCGGTAGGCATGCTGAACCCCTAGTATCACGGCGTATTCGATGGAACGTCGAGCAGAGGTGACGCGTGGGGCGCCGCGTGGACAGCCGAAATACCATAGGGGAGAACATGTTTCATCCCCTTCGGCCGCCGCGGCTAACCCCGGGACAACGGTATATGACCGGCCGTCGAGCGTGTGGCGAACAGTACGTGCCCACCGCTTCGCAAGGATGGCAACTGTGCTGCGCGCAGGTAGCCTGGCCCGCGGCGCGCGCACGGGGGTGGGCCCGATCGACGCCGAGTCCGTCCGATCGAAGAGTGTCCAGGAGAGTGTGGTGTCACCTGTAACCCCCGGTGTCGAAGCCGATCCCGCCCGTCGCGAAGCCTCGGCGATGCGTCGCATGACCGACTCGCTGGTCGAGGACTTATCGGGCAGCGTGCCCGCCGATCAGGTGACCTCCGCGGTCGGGGAGGCGCACACCCGGTTCGCCGCCAGCCCGATCCGCGAGTTCGTGCCGATCCTGGTCGAGCGCATCGTGCGCCGCGAACTGGCCGAGCCGATCGACACCGTGCGCATCCCCGCCTCGGCGACCCACGCCGAGACCGCGCTGGCCCGCGCCGCGGGCACCGAACCACCCGGCGCGCTCGACACCCCACCCGAGGGCATCGCGCTACCCCGCTTCGACCGCCGCAAACTGGCGCCGCTGGCGCTGGGCGCGGCCGCGGTGGTCGCGGTCTCGGCCGGGGCGGTGGCGGTGTTCTCCGCGGACGGCGACGACGCGCCCGCGCCGGTCGCCGCGCCGCTGTCGGTGATCCGGGGCGTGGTCGGCTCGGAGAAGATCCCGTTCTTCACCGACCCGAAGGTCGTGGCCGTGCTGGCCGACAACGGGATCCGCGTCGAGGTCGAGTCGGCCGGGTCGCGCCAGATCGCCACCAGCGTCGACCTGGGGGCGCTGGACTTCGCCTTCCCCTCGAGCAGCCCGGCCGCCGAACGCATCCAGCGCCAGCGCAACATCACCGGCCGCTACACCCCGTTCTCCTCGCCGATGGCGATCGCCACCTACCGGCCCATCGCCGACCTGCTGACCGCGGCGGGGGTGATCACGGCCGGACCGGTCCCCGGTTTCGACATGAACCGGTTCCTCGAGATCGCCGGCAACGGCGTGCAGTGGGATCAGCTGCCCGGCAACACCGTCTACCCGGTCCGCAAGAACATCCTGGTCTCCACCACCGACCCGCGCACCTCCAACTCCGCCGCCATGTACCTGGCCATCGCCAGCTACGTCGCCAACGACAACACCGTGGTGCGCGGCGGCACCGCCGAACAGTTCGTGCTGCCCACCCTGTCGAAACTGTTCCTCGCGCAGGGCTACACCGACTCCAGCAGCGAGGGGCCCTTCGGCCAGTACCTCGACAACGGCATGGGCGCCACCCCGCTGGTCTGCATCTACGAGGCCCAATTCCTGGAGGCGGCGGGCGCGGGCCGGATCAAGCCGGACATGGTGCTGACCTACCCCTCGCCGACCGTGCTGTCACGGCACACCCTGGTGCCGTTGACCGCCGGCGGCGACCGGATCGGCAAGCTGCTCACCGAGAACCCCGAGCTGCGCCGCCTGGCCGTCGAGCACGGCTTCCGCACCGGCGAGGACACCCAGTTCGCGCAGGTGGCCGCCGAACGCCGGGTCGCGGTGCCCACGCCGCTGATCGACCTGGTCGACCCGCCCGCCTACGACACCCTCGAACACCTCCTCGACGGGGTCGCCAAGTCCTACAACTGACCCCGCGCGGACACGGCGGAAAAGATTCTCGCGCCGCGGCGATGAATTCGCCGCGGCGGCGTCGTCTCAACCGGTGCTACCTGTAGCCGAAACATGGGAGATGCGATGACCACCAGTTCCGCCGTCCGCACGGGCACGCTCGCGGTGCCCGGCGCCACCCTGTACTACGAGGTCCGCGGGTCGGGGCCGCTGATCGTGCTGGCGGGGGCGCCGATGGGCGCCGGCGAATTCGCCGCGACGGCCGAGGCGCTGGCCACCACCCACACCGTGCTGACCACCGACCCGCGCGGACACGGCGCCAGCGTGGTCGCCGATCCGGACAGCGACTCCACCCCGGCCCTGCGCGGGGACGACCTGGCCGCGCTCATCGCCCACCTCGATCAGGGACCGGCGGTGGTGTTCGGCTCCAGCGGCGGCGCCGTGAGCGCCCTCGCCCTGGCCCAGGACCACCCCGACCGCGTCACCACCGTCGTCGCCCACGAACCGCCGCTGCGCGAGCTGCTCGACGACGCGGCCGCCCAGCGCGTGGCCACCGAGGACCTCATCGCCACCTACCGCGACGGCGCCGACCCGGTCGGCGCGTGGCGGAAGTTCTTCGCCATGGCCGCCATCCCGATCACCGACGCGATGCTCGAGCAGATGTTCGGCGGACCCGACCGGGACCCGGCGCAGGTGGCGAGCGAACGCTACTGGTTCGCCCACGAACTGCGCGCCACCACCGGCTACGTGCCCGTCCTCGACGTGCTCAGGGCGGGCCCGCCGCGCATCATCGTCGGGATCGGGACGGACTCGGCGGGCCAGTTCTGCGACCGCACCTCCCGCGCCCTCGCCGCCGCCCTCGGCGTCGAGCCGGTGCTGTTCCCCGGCGACCACGCCGGATTCCTCGGCGACCCGGCCGGTTTCGCCGCGCGCCTGCGCGAGGTCGTGCGCGGATGAGGCGGCCCCCTCGGCACGGGTAGGGTCGGTGCCGCACATCGGACGTGGCCCACGCGGCCGGAGGAGATCCCGTCATGAAGACCGCCATCGTGTGTAAGTCCGTCTCCCACGGCAACACCCGCCGTGTCGCCGAGACCATCGGCGGGGTGCTCGACGCCCGCGTCGTCGACCCCGCCGAGATCGACCCGGCCGAGCTCACCGGCTACGACCTGGTCGGTTTCGGCTCGGGCATCTACTGGATGAGCTTCCACGCCGAACTGCGCCGGCTCGTGCGCGAGCTGCCCGGCGGGCAGCGCGGCGCGGCGTTCGTCTTCGCCACCAGCGGCATGCCCGAGACCCCGCTGCGCCCCTACCTGCGCGAGCTGGCCGACACCCTGGGCGGCAAGGGGTTCCGGGTCGCGGGCACCTTCACCTGCCGCGGCCTGGACACCGTGTTCCCGCTGGGGCTGATCGGCGGGCTCAACAAGGGCCGCCCCGGCACCGACGACCTGGCCGCCGCCCACGCCTTCGCCCAGGGGCTGCGCACCGGCGGGCACGCGGGCTGATCAACGCCGCAGCGCCTCGGCGAACCCCGGCCACGACTCGTGCAGCTCCCGCTGCCAGTACCCCCAGGAATGGGTGCCGAAGGGCCGGGTGACGAACGTGGCGGGCACCCCGGCCGCGTCGAGGCGCGCCCGCAACGCCAGCGTGCACGCGTGGGTGACCGCCTCGAGCACCCCGCCGTTGGTGAGCTGACCGGCCAGTTTCCCGGGGTTGCCCGCGATGCCGGGCCCGTCGAGGGTGTCGAACTCGCCCGGCAGCCCGGTGCCGCTGGAGACGTAGATCGTGGTGCCGCGCAACAGGTCCGCGTGCACGGCCGGATCGTTGGCCGCCCACGCCGGATCACCGGGCGGACCCCACATGTTGGCCGGATTGCCCGACCAGCGCGTCACCACCGCCGACACCATCGCCTGCCCCTGCGGATCGCTGGTCCCGACACACCCCGAGTACGAGCCGACCGCCCGGAACAGACCCGGTTTCGCGGCGGCCAGCTGGAACACCGAGGTCCCGCCCATGGAGATCCCGGCGATCGCGTTCGCACCGGTGCCCGCGAAGGTGGCGTCCACGATCGGGGGCAGCTCCTCGGTCAGGAACGTCTTCCAGCGCTGCCTGCCCAGCACCGGGTCGTCGGCGCGCCAGTCGGTGAAATAGCTGCCCCGCCCGCCCATGGGCACCACCACGGTGACCTGGTCGTCGGCGAAGAAGTCGGCGACGTCGGTCTGGTCGGTCCACGACGAGGCATCGGTGCCGCCGTGCGCGCCGTTGAGCAGATACAGCACCGGCGCCGGGGCCGACGGATCGGCCGCGCGCAGCACCCGCACCTCGAACACCGCGTCCATCGCCGCCGAATACACCCGCAGCAGCAGCAACCGGCCCGGCCCCTCCGACACCCCGGTCACCCGCGACCCGTCCGGGGCGGCGCGCGCGGCGGCGAGCACCTCGGCCGGGCCGGGCACCGCCGCGGCCGGGACCCGGCCGGCCAGCACGGCGGCAGGCAGCAGGACGGAGCACAACAGCAGACGATGCCAGGGGCGCATGGCAGGCGACGGTAGAAGCCGCGCCGGGTCCGGCACAACGATTCCGCCACGGCCCTGTCGAGGCTGACAGGGCGCCCCGACCCGAACTGGATTCGTTCACAACGTTGGCGCCAGGGCGCTGTCACCGGTCGCCGACCTGGGCTTCAATCGTCGCCATGGCGCACGGGGGTCTCCGCCGCGCGCCACGTTCGGCACCTATGAATCGAGGTCATCCGTGGTCGATTTCGGCTTTCTCGAAGACTGGAAGCCCGCACCCGGCCGGGTCGTCGCGTGGACCGCGGCGCCGCAGTCCCGCGACGCCATGGCCGCCGCACCCGCCCATCCGGTGCCGCCCTCCTACCAGCAGGCCGAATACCTGCGCACCGCGCACCGCACCGGCGGCGGCGCCGCGCGCGCCTCACGGCTGTGCATGATCTCCTTCGACATTCCCGCCGCGCCCGACGTGGCCGCCCTCGGCCGGGCCTTCACCGCGTTCGTGCGCCGCCACGACACCTTCCACAGCAGCTTCCGCCTCGACTGCGAGCAGGTCGTGCGCCACGTCCTCGACCCCGCGCTCATCGAGCTCACCGCCACCGACCACGGCCACTTCCAGGACCCGGCGCTGCTGCGCGAGTTCGTCGCCGCGGGCACCCCCGACGCGCGCACCTGGGACTGCTTCGGGTTCGGCATCATCGACCGCGGCAGCGAGTTCACCGTGTTCGCCGCGGTCGACCACCTGCACACCGACGGCGTCGGCCAGGCCCTGACCTGCGTCGACCTGATCACCCGCTACGGCAGCGAACTCGCGCCCGCCCCGATCCCCGCGCCGCCGGTCGACGGGCACATCGCCTACTGCGCGCGCGAACGCGCCGCCAACGCCGCGCTCACCGCCACCAGCCCGGCGGTGGCGACCTGGCTGGAGCTGCTCGGCGCCCACGGCGGGACCATGCCGACCTTCGCGCTGCCGCTGGGCACCGCCGACCACGACGGATTCGCCGAAGGCGCCCAGCTGACCTTCCCGCTGCTCACCGGCGCGGACGCCGCCCGCTTCGACGAGGTCTGCGCCACCCACGGCGGCCGCTTCCTCGGCGGGCTGTTCGCCGCCCTCGCCCTCACCGAATTCGAATGCACCGGCGCCGAACGGTACTTCGTGCTCACCCCGGTCAACACCCGCGACGGGGACCGGGAGGCCGCCGCCATCGGCTGGTACACCAACCTCGCCCCGGTGGCCGTCGACGTCACCGCCGCCGACAGCTTCGCCACCCTGGTCGGGCCCGCCCAGGACGCCGCCGACCGGGCCCGC
Organism: Nocardia thailandica NBRC 100428; assembly: GCF_000308795.1. Taxonomy (GTDB): domain Bacteria; phylum Actinomycetota; class Actinomycetes; order Mycobacteriales; family Mycobacteriaceae; genus Nocardia; species Nocardia thailandica. The sequence goes on from NZ_BAGK01000117.1 coordinate 56,658, forward strand.
GAGTTCACCGAGGTGTCCCCGCACCGGGTCGTCGAGCTGGCCGGGCCCGAACACGGGCTGCGGGTGCGCCCGGGCTGGGCCGCGATGATGCTGTCCTATGTCGACGTGCGGCGCATCGACGGCGTGGAGATGTTCGACCGGATCAACGGTGGGCTCTTCGGCAACCGGGCCGCCGCCGACCAGGTGTATCTGTGGGTCAACCGGTTTCCCGACGTGGTCACCCTCAGCTGCGTGTTCCCCGACACCGCCACCGCGCACGCCTCGGTGGAACGCTACGTCAAGACCCTGACCGCGATCGTGGGCGCGGTCGCCGCCGAGGGGGATCGCGCGGCCGTGGTGTCGCCGTGAACGAGGCCGGCCTCGCGGCCGCGGCCCGCTCGTGGGCGCCGGTCGGGGTGCTGGCCGCCGGTGTCGCCGGGGTGCTGGCGTGGCGGGCCGGCCGCTACGACTGGTTCGGCGACGAGCTGTATTTCGTCGCCGCGGGCCGCCATCCGGCGTTCGGCTACGCCGACCAGGGGCCGCTGGTCCCGCTGATCGGGCGCGCCGCCGAACTCCTCGCGCCCGGTTCCCGGGTCGCGGCACGGCTGCCCGCGGTGCTCGCCGCCGCCGCCGGAGTGCTCGTGGCGGCCGGGCTGGCCCGCGAGTTCGGCGGTTCGCCCCGGGCGCGACTGCTGGCCGCGTTCGCGGCGGCCACCTGCCCGTTCCTGATCACCCAGTCGGCGTCGCTGTCGACCTTCGCCTTCGACGCGACCCTGACCGCGCTGCTGCTGTGGTGCGTCGTGCGAGGACGGCGGGTGGTGGTGTCCGACGGAAGGCCGGAATCGGCGCCGGGGAAACCCGGCCCCGACGGAGAGAGCCGCGAGGGACGCGGGGGAGTTCGCCTGCGCCCGCGCCGCGCGCGCCACGTTCCGGCCGAGGGCGGCCGGGCCGGGGTGCGCGCCCGCCGGGCACTGCTGGCCGGCGCGGTCGTGGTCGCGGTGGCGGTGCAGGTGAAGGCGCTGATCGTGGTGGTACTGGCCGGGCTGGCGGTGGGCCTTGCGGTGTGCGGGCCGCGGCGGATCAGCGGTCCCGACCCGGGAACCTCGGCGGCGGCCACCCGCACGGACGCCCACCGCGCACCCGTGCGCCTCGACGGCACCGCCCCGGTGACGGCGACACGGCCGGGGCCCGCACACGGGGTCGCGCGGCGCCTCGCGCGCGTGCGCACCGAACTGGCGGCGGCCGGGATCGTGGCGGTCTCCGCGGCGCCGGTGCTGTGGTGGCAGGCGGCGCACGGCTGGCCGCAGGCGGCGATGGGGGCGGTGGTGCGCGACGAACAGCGCGCCGCGATGGGCGGGGTCGCAGGACTGCCGTGGCAGCTGGTCGCCCAGGCCGGGCCGCTCGGCACATTGCTGGCCGGGTACGGGCTGTGGCTGCTGGTGACGGGCAGGGACTTCCGTGCCTACCGATTCGTCACCGTGGCGTTCGTGATCAGCCTCGGATTCGTGATCGTGGCCGGCGGACGGCCCTACTACCTGGCCGGCTGGCAGCCGCTGCTGTTCGCCGCGGGCGCGGTCGGGCTCACGCGAGCATGGGAACGAACCGGGCCGACGCGGCGACGGTGGGATCCCGTGCGGGGCGCGGTCGGATCCACCGCCGTGGCGTCGGTGGCGATCGTGGTCGCGGTCCTGGCGCTGCTGCCACGACCCGTCGACGCGATCGACCACGACACCGCGACCGGCCGGGAACTGTCGACGCGGCTGCGGCTGTACGGGACGACCGGATGGAACCACCTGGTCGACACGGTCGCCGCGGCCTACCGTGACCTGCCCGCCGGCGACCGCGCCCACACCGCGATCGTCACCGAGAACTACTGGCAGGCGGCGGCACTGACCGTCCTCGGCCCGCCCGGCCTCCCCGCGGCGCTGAGCCCGAACCGGGGCTTCGCCGACCTCGGCACACCCGACGACCGCATCCGCACGATCGTGTCGGTCACCGCGGGCGACCCCGCCTGCGCGGCGGCGTGCGCGCACCGAGACGGCCGGGACCCGGTGCTGCACACACTCTTCCGCCGCTGCGTCACGCTGCGCGCACTCGACATCGCGCACGGCTTCCCCGGCATCGACCGCGGCGTCACGGTCTGGCGCTGCGACGACCCGCTGCTGGCCTGGCCCGAACTGTGGCGCCGGGCGCACACCGTCGACCTCGACTCCGGACTCTGACCACGAAAGGCCCCCTCATGCGCCGACCGTTCCTGCACACCGCCGGGCATCCGCCGATCCCCGAGCTGGTCGCGGCCAAACAGGACAGGCGGGTGTCGGTGGTGCTGCCCGCGCTGAACGAGGAGGCCACCGTCGCCGGGGTCCTCGCCTCGATCCGCCCGCTTTGTGCGGCCGGCCTCGTCGACGAACTCGTCGTCGTCGACTCCGGCTCCAGCGACCGCACCGCCGAGATCGCCGCCGCCGCGGGAGCCACCGTGTACACCCGCGAACAGGCCCTGCCCGACCTCCCCGTGCGCCCGGGCAAGGGCGAGGTGCTGTGGCGGTCGCTGGCGGTGACCACCGGGGACCTGGTCGTGTTCGTCGACGCCGACCTCGTCGATCCCGACCCCGGATTCGTGCCCGCGCTGCTCGCGCCCCTGCTCACCGACCCCCGCCTCGTCCTGGTCAAGGGCTTCTACCGCAGGCCCCTCACCACCGCCGACGACTACAGCGCCGACGGCGGCGGACGAGTCACCCAGCTGGTCGCGCGCCCGCTGCTCACCGCGCTCGCGCCCGCCCTCGCCGAGATCATCCAGCCCCTCGGCGGCGAATACGCCGCCACCCGCGACCTGCTCACCGCCGTGCCGTTCGCGCCCGGCTACGGCGTGGAGATCGGGCTGCTGCTCGACTGCTGGCACCGCCACGGCGCCGAAGCCATCGGCCAAGCCGACCTGGGGGTCCGGGTGCACCGCAACCGGCCCACCCACGAGCTGGCGGCGATGAGCCGACAGGTGGTCGCCACCCTGCTCGACCGCGTCGGCATCGCCGACTCCGGGCTCGGCCTGACCCAGTTCCACATCGAGGGCAGCACCTGGCGGCGCGCACGCAGCGAGGTCAGCCTCACCGACCGGCCCCCGCTGCGCGAACTGGCCGGCACGCGGATCGCCTGAACGGAGAAGACACCCATGAGAATTCGCCCCACCCTGCTGGCCGCCCTGCTGACCTGCTGCGCGGCGCTCGCCGCGCCCGCCGCCGCCGCGCCGGGCGCGCACCTGAGCGGCATCGACCTGATCTCGGAGCGGGTGGCCGACATCGCCGTCTACTCCGCGGCCATGGACACCACCGTGCGCGCCCGCGTCCTGCGCGCCGCCGACCCCGCCACCCCGGCGCCGGTGCTGTACCTGCTCAACGGCGCCAACGGCGGCACCGGGGGCAGCTGGTACGACGAGACCGACGTCGCCCGCTTCTTCGCGGGCAAACAGGTCACCGTCGTCATCCCCGTCGGCGGCGCGGGCAGCTACTTCACCGACTGGCAGGCCAGCGACCCCGTGCTCGGACGGCCGCTGTGGACGACCTTCCTCACCCGGGAACTGCCGCCGATCGTCGACGCCGCCTTCGCCGGCACCGGCGCCAACGCCGTCGCCGGGATATCCATGGCCGGGACCTCGGTGTTCCAGCTGGCCGAATCCGCGCCCGGCCTGTACCGGGCCATCGGCTCCTACAGCGGCTGCGTCGGCACCAGCACCCCGCAGGAGCAGGCCTTCGTCGCCGCGGTCGTGGCCCGCTACGGCGGCAACGCCACCAACATGTGGGGCCCGCCGGGCGGGCCCGCCTGGATCGCCAACGATCCCGCCCGCCGCGCGGACCGCCTGCGCGGCACCAGCATCTACGTCTCCACCGGCACCGGGCTACCCGGCGAGTTCGACACCCTGGCCGGCACCGGCGGCGACGCGATCCAGCTGACCTGGCAGCTGCTGTTCGGCAGCCCGCTGGAGATCCTCGCCCACGGGTGCGCGCTGCGCCTGCGCACCCAGCTCGCCGACCTCGACATCCCCGCCACCTTCGACCTGCGCCCCACCGGCACCCACTCCTGGGGCTACTGGCAGCAGGACCTGCACACCTCCTGGCCCCAGTTCGAACAAGCGCTGCGCTGAGGCTCAGCGGTAGGTGCGCGCCACCAGCGCCGACCGCAGATACCACAGCCCCGACGCCTTCGCCGGGTCGAAACCGGTCAGGTTGGCGATGCGGCGCAGCCGGTAGTCGACGGTGTTGGTGTGGATGTGCAGCATGCGCGCGGTCCGCTGCCGGTTGAGATTGTTGGCGATGTGACGCTGTAGGGTCTCCAGCAGCTCGGGATACTCGTCGAGCGGGCTCAGCAGCGCGCCGAGGGAATCGCGGCCCGGGCCGGGACGCGTGAGCTGGTACTCGAGCGCGAACTCGTCGAACCGGTACAGCCCCGGCACCACCTCGATGCGCTGGACCATGTCGAGCAGTTCGTGGGCCTGGTCGGCCGCGTGCGGGATCGCCGCGGTCGGCGCCTCCACCAGGCAGGCGGTCACCCCGACCTGCGCCGCCCGCGACAGCCGCGGCACCAGCTCCTCGATGCCGGCGTCGTCGAGCGCGCCCTCGGGCAGCAGGACCGTGCCGCCGTCGGTGCTCAGCAGCGACAGCACCGACTCCCCGCACCACACCGCCAGCTCGGCCTGCACCCGGCGCAGTTTGCGCCGCGCCACCACCGTCGCGTCCAGGCGCGGATCGCTCTCCCCGGGATGACCCGGAATCGCCAGGGCCAGCACCAGATAGCGCTCGGCCACGGCGATCCCGCACTCCTGGGCCATCGTGGAGGTGGAATGCCCGCCCAGCAGCGCCGAGGTCAACGTCTGCGCGGCGGTGTGGTGTTCGCCCGCCACCGCCCGCAACTCGCGCACATAGGCGCGCGAGACCCGGGCGGTGAGGGTCTCGATGATCTCCATGAACACCCGCACCCCGCCCAGCAGGTTGTCGTAGTCCTGGGCGGTCGCCTTGGACACCACCAGCTCCAGGCCGATCTTGAACCCCTCGCTGAGCGAATGGTGGATGGTGTCGATCGGCACACCCTCGCGCGCCCAGCCCTCGGCGGCGGCCTCGACCCGGCGGACCTTCTCGGGCAGATCGCGCCCGTCGAGCATGCTGACCGCGAACTCCAGGCACACCCGGGTGATCGTCGTGACGTCCCCGGCGATGGTGCCGCGCGGCATCGTCCCACACGGGGCGACATGGGCCACGAAATGCCCCACCATCTGCCGGGACAGGGCGCGCACGTCCCTCAACGGCGAAGACATGGGCATGCCCGAGATGGTCAGGCTCTGCTGTGGATCGGTATCGACCGACATCACGTTCCTCACTTCCACGCGAACCACCCCGACGGGGCCTCACCGTAACGAGCGGTCGGGGCACGTCACAGCGAGCACGTCGCGCTTCTGGGTGAGTGCTGACGGGCAGGGGCACC
>NZ_BAGK01000116.1 GCF_000308795.1 Nocardia thailandica NBRC 100428
GGTGCTGGTGGCGCTGCTCAGCGCCGCGTTGCTGTTCGCGCGCGCGTGGTCCCGCCGCGCCGCCGCCCGCCCGGCCCGGGCCTCAGGGGCGCGCCGGGTGCTCCCCGCCGGTGCCGCGCGCGTGCGGCTCGGCCGGGTGCCGACCGCCCGGCTCGGCCACCCCGCGTGAGTTCTGGCGGGCGCGGGCACGCCGGCATTCGGCGATCCCCCACGCGCCGAGCGCGATCGCCAGGGCCATGTGGAGCCCGTAGGCGGTCGCGATCAGCAGCAGCCCGTAGTCGTCGACCCACGCGGGCACCGCCGCGAGGACGGCCAGCCCGGCGAGGATCAGCCCGCCCGCCACGACCGTGGCCGGTATGCCGAGCGGGGCGAGTTCGTCTTCGGGCGCCCCTTCGGCGCCGAGCTTCCACGACGGCACGTCGGTATCGGCGCCGACCCCGTCGACGCGCGCGTGTTCCGGTGCGCTGGTGACCATTTCGTCCTCCCGAAGCGGCCGAACCCCGCGACCGCGCATGCCCGTGGGCGCCGAACCACCCACACCACGCGGTTACCCGATCCCGTCCCCGCCGAATCCCGCCGGACCGATTTCGGTCGGCGCGGCCGGGTACCCGGGGCCGGGAGACCCCGGCACAGCCGATCGATGTGAGGAGAACCGATGGATACCGTGGCAGAGGATTTCGACGCGCTCGTGGCCGCGGCGGACGACGCGGTCTGGATCGTGACCACCGTCGCGGGCGGCCACCACAGCGGCTGCCTGGTCGGGTTCGCCGGTCAGGTGAGCATCGAGCCCCGCCGGTTCCTCGTCGCGCTGTCCAAGCAGAACCACACCTTCCGCACCGCCATGGCCGCCCAGTACCTGGCCGTCCACCTCCTGCGCCCGGACGACCGGGAGCTGGCCCGCCTGTTCGCGGGCACCACCGGCGACGAGGTCGACAAGTTCGCCCGCTGCCGGTGGGAGACCGGCCCGCACGGCCTCGCCGTGCTCTCCGACGCCGCGGGCTGGTTCGCGGCCCGCATCGTGGACCGCCACGACCTGGGCGATCACTCCGGCGTCGTCACCGAACCCGTCGCGGCGGGCACGCCGCCGGGCGCGGGCTTCGTCCCGCTGCGCTACGACGCGGTCGCGGACATCCCCCCGGGCCACGAGAACTGAGACCCGCCCCGGCCGGACCGGGCGTGGCCGTCGGCCAGGCGGTCCGGCCGGGACGGGTCGGCGGAAATCAGGCCAGCTCGCCGATGTCGCCGATGACGCTGCGCAGCTCCGCGCGACCCTCGGACAGGTTGTAGGTGACACACGCGATGGCCAGCGCGCCCGCCTCGACCCGCTCGGCGATGATCGAGGAACGCTGGGTCAGCAGGCGCGCGGTCTCCTCGACGTGGCGGGCCTCCAGGTCGTCGACGTTGCTCAGGCCCTCGCGGCGGCCGAGCAGGATCGACGGGGTCACGCGTTCGACCACGCTGCGGATGAACCCGCCGGGCACGGTGCCGTTGTCGAGCGCGTCGATGGTGGCGGCGACCGCGCCGCAGGAGTCGTGGCCGAGGACGACGATCAGCGGCACCTGCAGCACCGCGACGCCGTACTCGATCGAGCCGAGCACCGAGCTGTCGACCACGTGGCCCGCGGTACGCACGACGAACATGTCGCCCAGCCCGCGATCGAAGATGATCTCGGCCGCGACGCGCGAGTCGCCGCAGCCGAAGAGGATCGCCGAGGGCTGCTGGCCGCCGGCCAGCGCCGCCCGATCGGCGGCGCCCTGACCGGGATGCTGCAGGGTTCCGGCGACGAAACGGTCATTTCCCTCACGGAGGGACTTCCACGCGGCAACAGGATTCGAATGCGGCATAGCTCCCATATTGCACGAACCGTCCGAATCGCGGGATCAGGGGGCGGGTCGGGTCAGCACCCGACCGGCGGCGCGGGGTCAGGCGAGCCGGCCGGGCACCGCGACCGGTCGCACGGCCAGATCCACCCCGAAGTTGTTGTAGGTCAACGGAAGCGGGCGGGCGGGGGTCAGCGCCGGGATCGAGCGCAGCGTGAAGTCCGCCGAGCGCAGCAGATGCGCGAGCACGGTGCTGGTGATGAACAGGACCAGGTCGCGGCCCGGGCAGACCGCGGGCCCGGCGCTGAACGGGACCAGCTGCGGATACCGGTCGGCGCGGCCGTCGAGCCAGATCTCGGGCGTGAAGTCGTGGGCGAACGGCAGCGTCGAGGCGTCGCGGTGGAACCCGACCGCCGCGATGAGCACCGCCGCGCCCGCGTCGACGGTGAACCGGTCGGCGCCGGAGCGCCAGGTGGTGTCGGCGACGGTGTCACGGAGGATGAGCGGGGTGGTCGGCCACAACCGCAGCGATTCGAGCACGCAGGCGCGCAGGTAGGGCAGCAGACCGGTGCCCGCGTCGTCGTAGGTTTCGGCGGTCGCGCGGGTCCGCTGGTCGGGATGGGTCGCCAGCAGGGCCAGCGTCCGCGTCAGCGCGATGCCCGCCGCGTCGAAGGCGAACAACCAGTGCGGCACCTGGCCGACCGGATCGACCGGCCCCACGGTCGGCGCGTCCAGCAACGCCCCGAGCAGGCTGTCGCCCTCCGCGGTCTCGGCGTAGCGGTACAGGTCGTCGAAGAACTGTTCCCTGGTGCGGCGGCGCCGGGGCGCCAGGAACGACCAGTTGCCCGCCGAGCGCAGCCGCTGGAGTCGATCGGTGACGGTGTCGTCGTCGCGGGCCGCGCTGCCGAGGGTCAGGCGGCGCACCAGCCGCCACCAGCCCGCGGTCAGCTGCGCGGCGTCCAGGTGCCCGGTCCGGGTCGCGGCCGCGAGCAGTTCGTGCGCGGCCTCGGCGGCGGCCGTGGCGAACGGCGCCGCCAGCCGGTGCAGGGGCGCGCCGGTGTCGAGCGCCCGCTCGTTGAGCGCGCGGCGCTGCCCGCGGACGTGGCCCTCCGAGACCAGGACGCCGTGCGGCTGGAACTGGCCGAGCGCCGCGCGCTTCTCCCGGTTGGCCGGATCGAACGGGGACGGGGCGCCGTCGAGCACCCTGGCCACGTCGCCGGGGTCGAGCACGACGAGCACGCGGCGCCCGGGCAGCACGAGTTCCACGGGCCCGGCGCCGAATTCCGCCCGGAGCCCGCGCATCCGCGTCACGGTGCGTTCGTCGGCCTGCAGGCGTTCCAGCAGGCCCATCACCCGGTGCCGCCGGGTGATCGCCCCCGCCGCGAAGCCCGCCGCCCCCAGGTCCGCCAGCGCGACCGCCGCGCGAGCCCCTGTCAGCCGATGATCCGACATGTGACCTCCTGAATGCTCCGGGCTGTTCGCCCACTTTCCGGTCCATGCGAGGCCATTCCACGGGGAGAGGCATCCAAACGCCGCCGGACGGGGACCGATGGGACCGTGGCCCACGCCACAGCGATCCGCTGACGTCCCGCGGGGAGATCGGGTATGGCGTCCCTGAATCCGTGTCCGAACGAACGGAAGGAGAGCCGCTCTCGTGGAAAACGTCCTCCGGCCCCTCGTCATCACCGCCGCCGTGATCGCCGCCGTGGTCGCGCTCGGCACGGGCGCCGACAAACTCTTGCGCCACACCGCCGCTCGCAGGCCGGGCACCCACCTGACGACCCTGCGACGGGTGCGGTTGCCCCTGCAGTTGCTGCTGGCGACGGTGCTGCTCAGTGCCGCCACTCCCCTGGCCGAGCTGGAACCGCGCCGCGAGGCCGTCGTGCGCAACGTGCTGGCCGCCGCGACCGTCCTCGCCGCCGTCTGGGCGGTGGTCCGCCTGGTCGACGCGCTGGGCGAGAACCTGTTGCGCCGCTACGCCGATCGCGGCGACCAGATCTACCGGGTCCGCCAGATCCGCACCCAGATGGGGCTGGTCCGCCGGATCGTCACCACCGTGCTGGTGGTGACCACCGTGGCCGTGGCGATGCTGCTGCTGTTCCCGAGCCTGCGCACCCTGGGCACGTCGCTGCTGGCCTCCGCGGGCGTCATCGGCATCATCGCCGGCGTGGCGGCCCAGTCGACGCTGAGCAATCTCGTGGCCGGGCTGCAGATCGCCTTCGGCGACTCGGTGAAGATCGGCGACACCGTCGTGGTCGAGGGCGAGTGGGGCACGGTCGAGGAGATCACCCTGGCGTTCCTGACCATCCGCATCTGGGACGACCGCAGGCTGACCATGCCGGTGTCCTACTTCAACAGCCAGCCCTACGAGAACTGGTCGCGCGGCGGCTCGCAGATCACGGGCACGGTGTTCCTGCACCTGGACCATCACACCCCGGTCCCGCTGCTGCGCGAACACCTCCTCGAGTACCTGCGCGAGCGTCCCGAGTGGGACGGCCGCACCGCGGGCCTGCTGGTCACCGACAGCACCCCGACCGACATCGTGGTCCGCGCGACCATGTCGGCGGCCGACGCCGACGACGTCTGGACGCTGCGCTGCGCCGTCCGCGAGGAACTGCTCGGCTGGCTGGCGCGCGAACACCCCGCCGCCCTGCCGACCATCCCGACCGCCATCACCGCCTCCCCGCGCGAGCGCGTCGAGGCGGCGGGCTGAACCCTGCCCGGGGGCGACCCCGCACCCGCCGCGCGGCCGCCCGTGGCCGCCCGTGGCCGCGGGCCGGGCGCCCCGCTCACGCGGCCGAGCCGGCCCCCGTCGCCGCCTCGGCGCGAGACCCGCGGCGGCCGATCCCGCTACCGCCGCGCCGCGAGGATCGCGTCGGCCGCCTTCTCCCCGATGACCACGGTGGGCGCGTGGGTGTGTCCCCGGATGATGCTCGGCATCACCGACGCGTCGGCGATGCGCAGGCCGTCCACGCCGCGCACCCGCAGATCCGGGGTGACCACGCTCGCGGGATCGTTGCCCATCCGGCAGGTGCCGACGGGGTGGTACAGGGTGTGCGCGTGCCAGGTCAGCGCCTCCTCGAGGGTCTCCTCCACGGTCGGCTCGGCCTTCTTGGGCTGCAGGAACCCGCCGAGCCGGGACCCCAGGGGTTCGGCCGAGGCGATGCGGTGCGCGATCCGCAACCCCTCGAGCATGGCGGCCCGGTCGGCGCCCTCGGCGTCGGACAGGTAGTTCGGGTCGACGATCGCCTTGGCCAGCGGGTCGGCCGAGGACAGGGTGACCGCGCCCCGGCTCCGCGGCCGGACCAGGATGGGCCCGAGGCCGACCCCGTGACCGGGCGCGACCCCGATGCCCTCGTCGTAGAACGGGGCGGGCCCGAAGATGATCTCGAGATCGGGCAGTTCCAGGTCGGGGCGGCTGCGCACGAAGCCGTACGCCTCGCCGACGTTGGAGGTCAGCATGCCGCGCCTGCGCAGTAGGTAGTTCGCCAACTGGGCGGGCTTCTCGGCGTCGAAGAGGGTGTCGGAGTCCGCGGCGTAGCCGAGCAGACACACCAGGTGATCGGCCAGGTTGCGCCCGACCTCGGGCAGGTGGTGCCGCACCGCGATCCCGTGGGCGCCCAGGCGCTCCTGGTCGCCGATGCCGGAGAGCATGAGCAGCTGCGGGGTGTTGATCGCACCGCCCGACAGGACCACCTCCTTGCGGGCGCGCACGACGTGGGTCCCCGCCGCGCCGCGGTATTCGACCCCGACCGCGCGGGAGCCCTCGAACAGCACCCGGGTCACGTGGGCGCCGGTGACCACCGTCAGGTTGGCCCGCTTGCGGGCCGGCTTCAGGTAGGCGTCGGCGGTGCTGCACCGCGCGCCCCGGCGCTGGGTGACCATCGTCCGCGTGAAGCCCTCGGGCTGCGCCGGATTGGCGGCCTCCTGCTTGAACCCCGCGTGCTCGGCGGCGGTCAGGAAGTCCGAGGTCCAGGACCGGGGGCTGCGCTGCCGCGAGATCCGCAGCGGGCCGCCGCGGCCGTGGGCCGGGTCCGTGGCGCCCTCGACGGATTCGATGCGGGTGAAGTACTCCACGACGTCGGCCCACGACCAGCCCGGGCCGGCGAGCCTGCCCCACTCGTCGTAGTCGGCGGCGTAGCCGCGCACCCACATCATCGCGTTCATCGAGGACGATCCGCCCAGCAGCTTGCCGCGGGGGTAGAAGATCTTCCGGCCGCCGAGTGCTGCCTGTGGCGTGGTGAGATACGCCCAGTCGTTCTCGGTCTGGAACAGCTTGGAGAAGGCCGCCGGGATGTGGGCGAAGCTGCTCGTGTCGGCAGGTCCGGCCTCCAGCGCGACGACGCTGTCGCGGGAGCGTTCGCTGAGCCGGGCGGCGACGACGGCGCCGGCGGAGCCGGTGCCGACCACCACGTAGTCGGCGGTCGTGGTCGGGATCGGTGCGGAGGTCATCGGTGCTCCGTGGGTCAGCCGCGCAGGGCGGAGGCGAACAGGGCGGGCAGGGCGGCCCAGCGGGGGTCGGCGGCGAAGTCGGCGAGCAGGCGGCCGGTGGTGTCGGCGGTGCGGTTGGTGACGAACCACGGCGGTTTCGGTGCCAGCGTCCACTCGCCGTGCAGCACCGAACGCGGCGCCGGACGGAACGGGCCGCGCACCACCGTGCGCTCGACGTTGTCGATCAGCCAGGCGTTGTGCACGATGCCGATCCCGCTCTGCACGTCGTCGAGGGTGTGGCCGGGGAAGGCGCCCCACGCGGCGGTGGGGGTCAGGTAGCCGACCGCCGTCCAGGCGTTGACGGCGATGGTGCCGTAGCGCAGCCGCGCGATCGCGTCGTCGAACTCGGCGCCCAGCGCGGCGATCGTGTCCGGGTGGGCGACGAGGTTGACCCCGAGCGTGCCGACGAACCGGTCGTTGGCGACGTCGACGGCGGCGCGCAGGTATTCCGCGCCGGTGCCCGCGACCTCGACCACCCCGAGGACGGGCGCGAAGTACTCCGTGGACAGCAGCGGCTCGTCCGGACCGGCGCCCAGCCCGGTGACCAGCAGGCGGCCGCCGCCGGGTCCGAGCGCCTCGGCGCCGGGATAGGTGGCGTGCGCGCCCGCGGTCCGGTCGGCGCTGCCCGGGTAGTAGGCGGGACGGGCGGGCGCGCGCTCGACGGCCGCGCGCAGTGCCGTCAGGAACTCGTCCTTCTGCGGCCAGTCGGCGGGCAGGACGACCGCCTGGGTGGCCACGCAGTTGTAGCCGCCGTTGTGCAGGCGCTGGGTGGCGATGTGTTCGGCCTGGTAGTCGAGGTCGGCGCGGCTCCACCGCCCGGGCAGCACGATGGTCGGCGAGACGCCGCCCAGTTCGCTGCTGATCGGCTTGTCCAGCACCGGGGTCCCGGTGCGCTTGCGTGCGTCGGCCTCCGCGCCGGTCCCCCACACGATGGCGTCGTGGGTGGCGGCGCTGCCGGTCATGTGGACGTGCGCGACCAACTCGTGGCGGACCAGGTACGCCCCGACCGCCGGGCCGCCGGTGAGCACCCGCACCACTCCGGCCTCGACGAGCGGCGCGAGCACCTTCTCCAGCACCGGGCGCAGCGGGTCGGTGACCGGGTTGAGTTTGAGCGCGACCACCCGGTTGTGCGCGACGAGTTCGTAGAGCGTGTCCAGCGGGGCGATGGAGGTGATGTTGCCCGCGCCGAGGACCGCGCCGATGCCGCCGGTGTGGGCCGGGTCGAGCTGGGCGAGACCGGCTTCGGCCTTCGCCGCGGCGCTGCTCACGCCCCGTCGCAGCCACACCTCGGCGCGGAAGCCGTTGAGCAGCAGCTCGTCGAAGAGGCCGGTGGGCAGGACGCGGACGGTCACCCGGTCGCCCGCGGCGCCGAACGTCGCGCCGGCCAACGGGCTGCGGCCCTGCGCGAGTTCGCCCAGGGTGTGCGAGAGCACCCGCAGCGCGGAGGCCAGCGCGTAGGGACCCGAGAGCCACTCCTCGCCCCGCAGCGCCGACCCGGGGGCGAGACCCTTGATCGCGGCCGCGGTGTCCACCCATTCCCCGGCGTGCTCGCGGGTGAGTGCCAGGGTGCGGTCGAGCAGCGCGCGTCGCCCCGGCAGCGGCAGGCGGGCCCAACCCCGCTCGCCCTCGACGAGATCGGCGAGGGCGGCGTCGACCGCCGCCTCGGCGGCAACCTGTTCTGTCTGCACGGGGCTCCTTCCGCTGACCGACGACCCGGGCACCCGGGCCGGTTGTGGATTCGAGTGTGGCCGCGATCACGCCGCGAGGAAATGTGTGGCGGTCGCCGAAACGGCCCGGCGGATTGTGCGCGCGCACAATCCGGATGTGGCCCCGGCCACTCCCCCCGGCTACCCTCGATGCCATGGCCGCGCCGCTGCTCCCGCCGAGGACCGCCTCACCGCTCGCCGCGCAGCTGGCCGCGGCGATCGACACGATGACCGCCGAACTCGTGCACCGGATCCTCACCACCGATCCCGCCTACGCGGACGCGGATCTGCTCACCGAAGAGCAGCTCGGCGGCACCTGCCGCGACAACCTGACCGCCATCGTCGGCGTGCTGTCGGGCACCCGGCCGCTGCTGCTGCACTCCGCGCGCGAGGCCGGGCGGCTCAAGGCCGAACAGGGCATCCCGGTCGCCGCGCTCCTGCACGCCTACCGGCTCGGCGGCCGCCTGATCTGGGAGGAGCTCACCGCCCGGTCCGCCGGCCCCGGCGATGTGCGCCTGCACGAACTGGCCACCCTGCTGTGGGAGGTGATCGACCTCTACTCCGACGCCGCGGTCGAGTCCTATCGCGACACCGAACTCGTCCTGGCCCGCGCCGACGAGCAGGCCCGCAGCGGGCTCATCCGCACCCTGTTCGACGACCACTCGCACAGTCCCGGACGGATCCTGGACGTGCTGCGCGGGCTCGGGCTGCCCGAAACCGGCACCTCGTGCGTGGTGAGCATCGATGCACCGCCTGCCACGATCTCCACGACCGCCCTCGGCGGCGCGCTGCGCGAGCTCGGCCTGCGTTCGGTGTGGGACGTCCGCATCGACGGCGTCGTCGGCCTGGTGACCGCGCCGGCGCCCGCGCCGATCGAACGCGCCGGCGAGGCCCTGTCGCGCCTCGTCGCGGCGCGGGTCGGCCTGAGCGCGCCCTTCGCGTCGCCGCGCGGCATCGTCGCCGCGGCCGCCGAGGCACGGCAGGCCTGCCGGTCGATCCCGCCGGGCGCCCGCGGTGTCGTGCGCTTCGGCGAGCGGCCGGTGGCGCACCTGCTCGTCACGGTGCCCGACGCCGCCCGCCGGGCCGCGACCCAGATCCTCGGCCCGGTCCTCGACCTCCCGGCGCCCGAACGCGGCGACCTGCTCGCGGTCCTCGACGCCTGGTACCGCTGCGGCGGATCCGCCACCGCGGTCGCGCAGACCCTGCACTGCCACCGCAACACCGTGCGCTACCGGCTCCGCAAGATCCGCGACCTCACCGGCCGCGACACGACCGACCCGCGCCAGTCGGCCGAACTGTATCTGGCACTGTCCGCCGTCGACCTGCTCGAGGTCACCGCGCCGGCTCCGTGAGCGGGGCCGCCCCGCACCCGCTGCCGACCGGCACCGCACGCCATCGGCGTATACCGGCTGTATGGGCACTCATCCGAAACGCACCGTCGCCTACGGAACGCTCATGCTGCTCACCGTGATGATCAGCCGGCCT
>NZ_BAGK01000115.1 GCF_000308795.1 Nocardia thailandica NBRC 100428
GATCCGCGATGCCGAGTTCGGTCATCAGGTCGAGCACTTCGGGCCGCCGCCCGACGAACGCCTCGGCGCCGAGATCGACCGTGCCCCCGGCGAGTTCGCCGGTGCGCAGCACTCCGCCCGCGCGCCCGGACCGTTCGAGCACGACGATGTCGGCGTCGGGAAACCGCTGCCGCAACCGATAGGCCGCCACGAGCCCACTGACGCCACCGCCGACCACCGCGATCCTCATGCCCCGACCGTAGTCCGCCGCGGCGCCGGGGCGCAGCCGCCCCCGCGCCGGTGTTTCCGGGATCACCGACGCCGCGCCGGGCGGCCGGGCCCTACAGGGAGTGGACCAGCTCGACGAGCGCGGTCAGCACGCCGGGGTCGGTGTCGGGCAGGACGCCGTGGCCGAGGTTGAAGATGTGGCCGGTGGCGCCCAGGGTGAGCGCCTCGTCGGCCTCGGCGGCGATGCGGCGGGCCTCGGCCTCCACGGCGGCGGGACCGGCGAAGAGGATGGCCGGGTCGAGGTTGCCCTGCAGGCCCTTGCCGGGACCGACGCGGCGGGCGGCCTCGGTCAGCGGGACGCGCCAGTCGACGCCGACGACGTCGGCGCCCGCCTCGCCCATGGCGCCCAGCAGCTCGCCGGTGCCGACCCCGAAGTGGATGCGCGGCACGCCGGCGTCGGCGACCTGGGCGAACACCCGCTCCGAGTGCGGCAGCACGAACTCGCGGTAGTCGGCCAGCGACAGCGCGCCCGCCCAGGAGTCGAACAGCTGGACCGCGTCGACGCCGGCGGCCAGCTGGGCCTGCAGGAAGGCGATGGTGATGTCGGTGAGCACCCCGAGCAGTTCGTGCCAGGTCGCGGTGTCCGCGCGCATCATCGCCTTGGTGCGCTCGTGGTTCTTGCTCGGCCCGCCCTCGACCAGGTAGGAGGCGAGGGTGAACGGGGCGCCCGCGAACCCGATGAGCGGGGTGTCGCCGAGCGCGTCGGTGAGCAGCCGCACGCCGTCGGCGACCGCGCCGACCTCCTCGGGCCGCAGCCGCGGCAGCGCCCGCACATCGGCCGCGGTCCGCACCGGCGCGGCGATGACCGGGCCGACGCCGGGCACGATGTCCAGGTCGATGCCCGCGGCCTTGAGCGGGACGACGATGTCGGAGAACAGGATCGCCGCGTCCACGCCGTGGCGGCGGATGGGCTGCATGGTGATCTCGCAGACCAGCTCCGGATCGAAGCAGGACTCGAGCATCCCGATGCCCTTGCGCACCTCGCGGTACTCCGGCAGCGACCGGCCCGCCTGACGCATGAACCACACCGGACGGCGGCTCGGCGTCGCGCCGGTGGCGGCGGCCAGGAAGGGGGCATCGGTCAACCGGCGGCGGGTGTATGTGCTCATCGCGACTCATCCTAGGCCGTGCCGGGCGCCCTCCCCACCATGCCCGCCGGGCGTGGGGTCGCCGATCGCCAAATGCGCCGTCCCCCTTCCGATTATCTCGTACGTCCGTACCGGATCGCCGCGTCCGCGCCCCGGTCGCGCACGTATTCGGCGCGCCTCCGCGCACGCCGCGCCCGCAGGGTCTACCGTGGCTCCTCGTGACTCCGCTCGACATCCGCGACGGCGCCGCACCTACCGGGGGAACTCCGCGTGAGCCGGCCTCCTTCCGTGCGGCGGTCGAAGCGATGGGCACCGCGACCGTGCATCCCCGCATCGAGCTCGCCCCCATCCGCCCGCCCCAACGTTTGGCGCCGTTCTCCTATGCGCTGGGCGCGGAGGTCACCCACCCCGACGCGGCCGTGGTGCCGATCGATTCCGACGGCGACGCGTTCGGCAGGCTGATCCTGCTGCACGATCCCGACGGCGACGAGGCCTGGCACGGGGTGTTCCGGCTGGTCGCCTACATCCAGGCCGACATCGACGCCGCCCTGGCCGCCGACCCGCTGCTCCCGGAGGTGGCGTGGAGCTGGCTGGTCGACGCGCTGGAGTCGCGCGGCGAGCCGTTCACCGCGCTGGGCGGCACCGTCACGGCCACCAGTTCGGTCCGCTACGGCGACATCGCGGGCCCGCCGCGGGCGCACCAGCTCGAGCTCCGGGCCTCCTGGACGGCGATGAACACCCAGATGCGTCGGCACGTGGAGGCCTTCTGCGAAGTGCTGGCCTTCGCCGCCGGTCTGCCCCCGGCGGGGATCACCCATTTACGGCCGGAGTCCTATACCCGCAGCGATCAACCATGATCGCCACGTAGAGTTGCGGTTTATGCCGGTCGCCGAGGAACCCATCGCAGCAGAGCCCCTGCTCGCCCCCGCCGAGGGGGTGCCCCCGGTGCTGGCGACCGCCGAGGAGGTGGCCGAGGCCGCGGCGAAACTCGCCACCGGGTCCGGCCCGCTGGCCGTCGACGCCGAGCGCGCGTCCGGCTTCCGCTATTCGGCCCGCGCCTATCTGATCCAGCTGCGCCGGGCGGGCGCGGGCAGTTTCCTCATCGATCCGATCCCGGTCACCGACGCGCTCGGCCCGCTGGCCGAGGCCATCAATCCGCTGGAATGGGTCCTGCACTCCGCCGACCAGGACCTCCCCGGGCTGGCCGAGCTCGGGTTACGCCCGGCCCGCCTGTTCGACACCGAACTGGGCGGGCGGCTGGCCGGCTACGAGCGGGTCGGCCTGGCGGCGATGGTGGAGAATCTGCTCGGCCGGACCCTGCGCAAGGGGCACGGCGCCGCGGACTGGTCGACCCGGCCGCTGCCCGACGAATGGCTCAACTACGCGGCGCTCGACGTCGAGCTGCTGATCGAACTGCGCGACGTGGTCGCCGCCGACCTGGAGGCCCAGGGCAAGACCGCGTGGGCGGTCGAGGAGTTCGAGCACGTGCGCACGCTCGGCCCGCCCGCCCCCAAGGCCGACCGGTGGCGGCGCACCTCCGGCATCCACACGCTGCGCCGCACCCGGCAGCTGGCGATCGTGCGCGAGCTGTGGCAGACCCGCGACACCCTGGCCCGCACCCGCGACGTGGCGCCCGCCCGCATCCTGCCGGACTCGGCGATCGTGGCCGCGGCGACCGCCGAACCGAAGTCCATCGCCCAGCTGCGCGCCCTGCCCGTGTTCGGCGGGCCCCGCCAGCGGCGCTACTCCCGGGACTGGCTGGCCGCGGTCGAACGCGGCCGCGCCGTCCCCGAGAAGGAGCTCCCGCCGCTGACCCTGCCCTACGACGGCCCGCCGCCGCCGAACCGCTGGGAACGCCGCGACCCCGCCGCCGCGGCCCGGCTCGCCGCCGCGCGCACCGCGATGGGCGCGCTGTCGGAGACCAACCACATCCCCGTGGAGAACCTGCTCTCCCCCGAACTGGTGCGCCGCCTGTGCTGGGACTGGCTGCCCGACTACCGCGACCCCGGGCCCGCCGAGGAACTGGCCGAGCGGGTGGACGCGTTCCTCGTCGACGGCGGCGCCCGGCCGTGGCAGCGGCGCCTCGCGGTACCCGCGCTCACCGAGGCGCTGCTCTCGCGCGCGGGCTGACGGCCGGCGGGCGGGGCCGTCCGCGACGCGCGGCTCAGCCGTCGAGCAGGTGCGGCAGGCCGGCCCGGTAGCGGTCCTGATCCAGGCGTTTCGCCAGCTCGAAGGCGGGCGGCGAGACCAGCGGCAGGACGTCGGCGCGACCGCCCGGATCGCCGGCGCTGTCCATGACGGCGTTGGCGGCGCGGCGGCCGGATTCGTTGGCGCCCTCCATGGTGGCCAGGTCGATGTGGCTGCGGACGTGGTCCCCGCCGAAATACAGGTTCGGGACGGCGCAGGACGCCTCGGGGCGGTCGTCGTAGGAGCCGACGGTGTTGACCAGCAGCGGGGTCGCGTTGTGGGTGACGCCACCGGACCAGGTGATGCCGGGGTCGAGGTGCCAGGAGGCGATGTCCTCGTCGCGCAGCCAGCCGGTGCCGGTGTTGAGCCAGGCCTTCAGCTGGGCCCACACCTCGGTGGCGATCTCCTCGGCCGAGCAGTCCTTGGCGCTGCGGCCGTACACGATGCCGGGGGTGTCCCAGTCGGAGATGTCGACCGACAGACACTCCACCGCCGAACCGTCGCCGTAGGTGGCGGCGAAGTCGCCGACCCACAGGGGCGCCTGGCGCAGGGCGGTCAGCGCCCAGGGCGAGCCGAGGGCGGCGATGTGGCCCTCGGGGATCTCGGTCGGGGTGCGCAGGTAGTACTGGATGCCGACCATCCAGTCGCTGATCAGCCTGCTCATGCCCTCGAGGCTCGGGTCCGCGGCCAGCACGGCCGGATCCAGCAGCGGTACGGTGCGGTCGACGGGCATGGCGCAGATGTAGTGGTCGGCGGTCACCGTCGCGCCGCCCGAGAGCCGCACCGAGCCCACCCGGCCGTCGGACAGGTGCAGCGCCGCCGCGCCCTGGCCGAGCACGAACCGCACCCCCAGCGCGCGGAGATGGGCCACCCACGGGTCGATCCAGGCGGCGTTGGTCGGCCGGTTCAGGATCCGGTCCACCCCGCCGGAGTACTCCGGCACCAGCCCGCTGCCCGCGAGCACCAGCGCCTCGCCGATGGTGCCGATCGTGCGCGCCGAGCTCAGGTGGGGCTTGGCGGCCACGGTGATCCGGGTCAGCGCGTTGACCAGGTACTTGCGGTAGGCCGCGGACTTCCCGTCGGCGTGCATGATCTGTTCCCAGGTCACGTACTCCCACTGCCCGAACCGGCGCTCCCGGCACGAGGTGAACCACACCAGCATCTGCTTGGCGAAGAAGGCCAGCTCGTGCGGGGGCAGCTGCGGGACGAAGCCGAAGGCGCCGACGAGGCTGTTCTGCAGCAGTTCCGGGGTCAGCTGGGTGACCCCGCCCAGCTCGACCGGCAGGAAGATCGGGGCCTGACCCTCGAACCCGGCGACGGTGCCCTCGACCCGCACCAGGTTGTCGCGCACGCCGTTCGCGTTGCCGGGGAACGGGATCCGGCTCATCGTGTCGGGCACGTTGCGGTAGCAGCCGGGGAAGAAGCGGAAGCCGTGTTCGCCGGGCAGGTCCTGCCTGCCGCCCGCCCCGGTGCCCGGGACGCCGAGGCTGCGGGCCTTGCCGCCGAGGTACGCGGGCTCGAACACGGTGACCGCGTACCCGCGTTCGGCCAGTTCGTGGGCGGCGCTGAGCCCGGCCATGCCGCCGCCGAAGATCGCCACCTCCCGGCCGCCGGTGGTGCGCAGCACGGGCGAGCGGGGCCCGGGCGCGGCGGTGGCGGTCCCGGCGGTCCCGGCGGTCCCGGCGGCGACGGCGGCCAGGGCGGCGCCCGCGGCCAGTCCGGCCCGTAGCGCGGTGCGTCGTGTGATCGAGGCCGGCGACGATGGCAGCTGATCAGACATGATGTTCTCCTGGTACTGCGGGAGGATGCGCGGCACCGGTCGCGGCAGGCGCCGCGGGAGGAACGGTGCCGCGCAACGTCGTTCGCGACACGACGCGGTCGGCCACGGCCTGCCGCAGTTCGCGCGCGATGTCGGTCAGCACGGCCGGGAGGCGGTCGCGCTGATGCCGCACGGCCCCGGCCGCCAGCCGCACGGCCCGGCGCGGGGTCTGCAGCTCACCGGGCCTGCGGGTGCGGGAGAAGATACCCGCGGTGAGCGCCGCCAGGTCGGGGTCGGCGGTGGCGCTGCGGTAGAGCTCGATCTCCAACGGCCGCATGGCCTCCCCGCGGGCGAGCCGGTTGGTCCAGTGGAAGATCTCGCGGCATTCGGTGATGCGGCGGCGTTCCCACTCGCGCAGGGCCGCGTCCAGGGCGGCGGGGTCGTCGAGGACCCGCGCGGCGGCGACGCCGAGCAGCCTGCCGTAGTGCAGGGCGTCGCGGATGCCCTGGGCGGTGACGGGGTCCTTGAAGTGGCCCGCGTCTCCGGGCAGCGCCCAGCCGGGACCGGCCGAGGCGCGGAAGTAGGAGGCGATGCCGGTCGCCGAGCGGACCCGGCCGACCCGCTCGCAGCCCTCCAGCCTGCGGGCCAGCGCCGGGAGACGGTCGATGGCCGCGGCGTAGCGACGTTCGGCCTCGCCGGGGCCGCGCGGGCTGTCCGAGACGGGCGGCTGGACCAGGCTCAGCAGCAGCCCGCCGTCGCAGGGGAAGGCGGTGCCCAGGTCCGCGCCGTCGCGCCACTGGGCGGCGATGTGGCGCGGCGCGTCCGCGCGGTCGCGCCAGTAGGCGAAGTAGCACTCCCGGCCGCTGGGGACCAGGTGGAACGGCCGCTCGGCGCCGACCTCGCGGGCCACCGTGCTGCGCCGCCCGTCCGCGCCGACCACCAGCCGCGCGCGGATCTCCCGGAACCGGCCGTCGGCATCGGCGTACCGCACGCCGGCGCAGCGCTCGCCGTCCCACAGCAGCGCGTGCACCCGGCTGCGCGGGCGCACGTCGGCCCCGGCCGACGCGGCGGTGCGGGCCAGGGCGGCGTCCAGGCCGGTGCGCCGCACGCACAGGGCGTAGTCGATCCCGTCGACGGCGGGGAACGCCGAGGCGATGCCGAATCCCGCGCCCTCGGCGAAGGCCTCGGTGAGCGGCGGCGCGCCGAGTTCGGTGACCGCGTCGAGGGCGCCGAGCCGCCGCAGTTCGGCCACGCCCGCCGGCCAGAGCAGGTGGGTGGACAGGGTGTCCGACGGGAGCCCCGCCGCGTCGAGGACCACGACCCGGCGGCCCGCCTCGGCCAGGGGGATGGCGGTGGCGGCGCCCGCGCAGCGGGCCCCCACCACGACCACATCGGCCCGTTCGCTCGTCGCGGCAGGAGTGTCGCCCATGGGACCGCCTCGGTCATGAAGTCTCGGACACGGTGTCCGATGATGATGAGGTCGGGTCGCCGGGAGTGTCAACCACCCTGGGGCACAGCGCGATTGCGGGGCGGCGCACCACCGCCGGGACCCGGGTGCACAATGGGCGGCATGTCAGACGTCTGTGTCCCCGCCCGGGGACCGGGTGCGGGGCGCCGATGCCGTCGCTGACCCGGGTCCCGCGATCGGCGCGCAAACCCCCCGAGGACCGGCGCGCGGAGTTCGAGCGCCGCGTGCTGGCCGCGCTCGAGGACCTGCTGGCCGACGGCACCCCGTTCACCGAGATCGCGGTGCAGAGGATCGCCGCCGCGTCCGGCGCGGCCCGCTCCACCTTCTACCGGTACTTCCCCGACAAGAGCAGCCTGCTGATCCGGATGGCGGACCTGGCCACCACCGATCTCTTCGCCGCCGCCGAACACTGGTGGGGCGCCTCGCACACCGACCGCCAGGCCGGGGTGACCCAGGCGATGCGCGCCATGATCGGCGGTTTCCGCAGGCACCGGTACCTGCTGCTGGCACTGAGCGAGGTCGCCGCCTACGACCGGGAGGTCGGCTCCTACTGGCACACCCGGGTGACGGTGTTCGCCGAACTGATCCGCGCCCGCCTCACCGCCGACCAGGCCGCCGGACGCGTGGCACCCGCCCTCGACCCCCGCGCGACCGCCCTCGTGCTGACCTCGATGGTGGAACGCACCATCGCCGTGTCGTTCTCGGCCGACACCGGCGTCACCGACGAGGAGCTGGCCGCGTCGCTGGGACGCGCGATCTGGCTCGTCGTCTACGGCGACGCCCCGCGCGGCTGAGCCCGGCAATCGTCCGGCAGCCGGGGCACGGACCCCAACCCGCGGCCCGCCGCGACCGCCGGGCGGGCACGGTCGGCGGGCCACCGCCAAGGGGGGATGACGGGCCCGCGCCGCGGATTCCGCTCCGCGTCAGCGGGTCTCGAGCCAGCCGCTGATCCGCCGGGCGATGTCGCCCGCGGTGAGCCCGAGTTCGCCGAGGGCCTCCCCGCGCGCGGCGTGATCGAGGAAC
>NZ_BAGK01000114.1 GCF_000308795.1 Nocardia thailandica NBRC 100428
CCGGCGCTGTCCATGACGGCGTTGGCGGCGCGGCGGCCGGATTCGTTGGCGCCCTCCATGGTGGCCAGGTCGATGTGGCTGCGGACGTGGTCCCCGCCGAAATACAGGTTCGGGACGGCGCAGGACGCCTCGGGGCGGTCGTCGTAGGAGCCGACGGTGTTGA
>NZ_BAGK01000113.1 GCF_000308795.1 Nocardia thailandica NBRC 100428
CCGCGCGCCGCGTCACCGGACGAGCGGGACCGGCCCGCCGCGGGCGACGCCGCGCATCCACGGCTCGGTACGACCGCCGGGGTCGGCGCGCCCCGCAGATCGGCGCCGCGCGCCGTGGCCCGGCGGACGATCGATGTCGACCAGCTCGCCGCCGACATCCGCGCAGGCGCGCGCCCGGCGCTGGCCCGCGCGATCACTCTCGTCGAATCGACGCGGGCCGACCACCGGGAACAGGCCCAGCAGCTGCTGCTGCGGCTGAGCGCCGAACCCGGTGCGGCCCTGTCGAACCGGGTCGGCATCACCGGCGTGCCCGGGGTCGGCAAGTCGACGTTCATCGACGCGCTCGGCATGAAACTGCTCGGCGAGGGGCACCGGGTCGCCGTGCTGGCGGTCGACCCGTCCTCGACCCGCACCGGGGGGTCGATCCTCGGCGACAAGACGCGCATGGCGCGCCTGTCGCTCGAGCGGGACGCCTTCATCCGGCCCTCGCCGACCGCGGGCACGCTGGGCGGTGTCGCCAAGGCGACGCGGGAGACCATCGTGTTGCTGGAGGCCGCGGGCTACGACGTCATCCTGGTGGAGACCGTCGGCGTCGGCCAGTCCGAGGTGACCGTCGCCGGCATGGTCGACGTGTTCTGCTTCCTCACCCTGGCCCGCACGGGCGATCAGCTCCAGGGCATCAAGAAGGGTGTCCTGGAACTGGCCGATCTGGTCGCGGTGAACAAGGCCGACGGCAAGCACGAGATCGAGGCCAAGGCCGCCGCCCGTGAACTCACCGGCGCCATGCGCCTGATTCATCCGCGCGAATCCCTGTGGCGGCCACCGGTGATCACCATGAGCGGGCTGGAAGGGGTCGGCCTCGACACCTTCTGGAACACCGTGCTCGAGCACCGGCGCGTCCTCACCGACGCGGGCGAGTTCGACGAGAAGCGTCGCCGTCAGCAGGTCGAGTGGACCTGGACGATGGTGCACGACCAGATCCTGCGCCGCCTGACCGACAGTCCCGCCGTGAAGAGCGTGCGGGCGCGGGTGGAGTCGGGTGTGCGGGACGGTACCCTGACCCCGGCGCTGGCCGCCGCGGCCATCCTGGACGCCTTCGACGCCTGACCTCGCCGCGAAAACCGGTGTCCGGCAGGGGTATCGGCACCGTCCTTTCACCGAAGTGTGCCGGAATCGGTACATACCGGGCCCGGTACCCGTGCGATCCTCGACAATGCCGCCCGCGGAACGGAGTTCGCACCGGGCTCGGTGACGGGTGGCCGACGCGAGGAGGAACCATGTCCTACCAGCAGCAGACCGGAACCGGCGCGGGTGTCGGGGTCCGGGCGGGCGCCCGGTTCATCGACTGGATCATCGCCTGGATCGTCGGCGGGATCCTGTTCTGGGTCCTCGGCTGGGTCCTCGACCTGCCCAGCTGGGTCGCCGTCCTGCCCGGAGCCGGCTTCGGCTTCCTGTACTTCGTGTTCTTCGAGGTGACCTCGGGGGAGACGCCGGGCAAGAAGGTGCTCGGACTCGAGGTGCGCGGCGCGGGCGGCGCGGCCAAGCCGGACCTGACCGAATCGGCCCGGCGCAACGCCTACATGCTGCTGAACCTGATCCCCTGGGTCGGGGGCCTGCTGTGGCTGGTGGCCGCGATCGCGATCGGCGTCACGATCGGGTCGAGCCCCACCAGGCAGGGCTGGCACGACACCTTCGCCGGCGGCACCCAGGTCGTCAAGGACTGAGACCTGCGCCGGTGCGGTCGCTCCGGTGTTGCGATCCGGTCCGGCGGGGCGATAATCAGCCGGCGGAACGCCGCATCCCCACGCCGGAAGAGGAACGCACACCCATGGCCGCACCGGTGGTCTTCACCAGCAACTATTCCGATCTGTCCAACGACAACGGCTTCCAGTGGGAGTTCCGTTGCGAGCGGTGCAGCACCGTGCACCGCTCGGCGTTCCAGCAGAACTACCTGGCGCGCGGTCGCGGCGTGCTGCGCTCGCTGAGCAGCCTGTTCGGCGACCGGATCGCCATGCTGCACAAGGTCTCCTCGGCCGCGGAGACCTTCTCCAATTCCTATGCCGGTGGCGCCTCGGAGACCCGCGACCGCGCCTTCGCCGAGGCGGTCACCGAGGTCGGCCGCGACTTCCGGCTGTGCGGAGGCTGCGGCTCGTGGACGTGCGCGCGTATCTGCTGGAACACCGCGGTCGGGCAGTGCACCCGCTGTTCGCCGATGGTCGGTCACCAGATCGCCCAGGCGCAGGCCGCCGCGCGCGAGTCCCAGATCAGGGAGGCGGCCCACCAGCAGGATTGGGCGCGCGACCACGATCTGCGCACCCCGGCGCGCGTCGCCTGCCCGACCTGCGCGGCACCGGCCGCCGGCGGGCGGTTCTGCACCTCCTGCGGCACGGCGCTGGCCCTGCGCGCCGACTGTGCAGGCTGCGGGCACCACCTCGAGGTGGGCGCGGCCTTCTGCTCCCATTGTGGCCGGGCCCAATGAATCCGGGCCCTGTGGCACAAAATCCGGTGATCTTGATTGTGCAATGTGACGAAAAGGTGTGTTCCAGGTAACGGCCCTGTGATGCCTCCCGATACGTGATCGACCGCACTGGGCGGTCGGTTTCGATGGAGGCTTGTGTATGGGGTACCGCGGCGCGGTCGGAGCGTCGGCGGCGGCGCTGGTGGCAGTCCTGGTCACGGCGGCGGGTGCCGGTGTCGCCGTGGCGGATCCGGCGGTGGTGGCCGACAGCGCGATCGGCGCGCCCGCGTCGGTCGGTGGCTCGAGCGTGAGCGTGGTCTCCGCGGTGGGCCGCGACTGGACCCTCCGGGTGTGGTCGGCGTCCATGCGCCGCGAGATCACCGTCAACGTGCAGCGTCCGGCCGACACCTCCGAACCCCGGCCCGCCCTCTACCTGGTGAACGGGGCGGGCGGCGGTGAGGACACCGCGACCTGGGGACAGAACACCGACGTCCTGGACTTCCTGGCGGAGAAGAACGTCAACGTCGTCATGCCCGTCGGCGGCGCGTGGAGCTACTACACCGACTGGAAGCAGCGCGATCCCCGGCTCGGCGAGAACAAGTGGCGCACCTTCTTCGTCGACGAGCTGCCGCCGCTGATCGATGCCGTCCTCGGCACCGACGGCCGCAACGCGATCGCCGCGAACTCCATGACCGTGACCGCGGTGCTGCAGCTGGCGATCGCCCAGCCCGGCCTGTTCCGGGCGGTGGCCGCCTACAGCGGGTGCGCCCAGATCAGCGACCCGGTCGGCCAGCAGTTCGTCAACGTGGTGGTCGGCACCGGCGGCGGCAACCCGGGCAACATGTACGGCCCGCCCGGCGACCCGGCCTGGGCGGCCAACGACCCGGTGGTCAACGCCGAGCGGCTGCGCGGGACGAAGCTGTACTTCTCCAACGGCTCCGGGCTGCCGGGCGAGCACGACAAGCTCGGCGACCCGAACCTGATGATCCCGGGCCCGGTCGGCCTGGCCAACCAGATCGTGGTCGGCGGCGTCATCGAGGCCGCGACGCTGTGGTGCACCAAGAACCTGCAGGACCGCCTCGACGAGCTCGGCATCCCGGCGACCTTCGACCTCGAGTCCAAGGGCACCCACTCCTGGGGTTACTGGGAGAAGGCGTTCAAGAGCTCGTGGCCGGTACTGGCCGAGGGGCTGGAAATGCCCGCCTGATCAGCGGTCGAGGGCGAACAGGCGCGCCGCGTTGTCGTGACACACGGCGCGCAGCCACTCCTCGCCTAGCGCAAGGCGTTCCAGGGCCTCGAGCGCGTGGGTGTAGGGGTAGGGGATGTTGGGGAAGTCGCTGCCGAACAGGATGCGATCGGACAGGCGGCGCAGGCGGTCCCGTTCCCCGGGTGGGAACGGGGCGTCGGCCTCGGTGAAGTCGGTCCACACCATCGTCGTGTCGAGGTGTACGCCCGGGTACCGCTCGGCCAGGTCGAGGAACTCGCTGTACTCCGGGGTGCCCATGTGCGCCACGATGAGCCGCAGCCGCGGATGCCTGCGCAGCAGTTCGGCGATCGGCTCCGGGCCGGTGAACTCGCCCGGCGCCGGACCCGACCCGCAGTGGATGAGCGCGGGCACGCCGGTCCGCTCGAGCGTCGCCCACACCGGCTCGAGGAGGGGGTCGAGCGCGGAGAAGCCGCCGACCTGGATGTGGACCTTGAACACGCGCGCGCCCGCCTCGATCGCCTCGCGGACGTAGCCGGCGGCGCCGGGTTCGGGATAGAAGGTCGCGGTGTGCAGGCAGTCGGGGGTGCGGGCGGCGAACTCGGCGGTCCAGCCGTTGAGCCAGGCCGCCATGTCCGGCTTGTGGGGGTAGACCAGGGAGGTGAACGCGCGGACGCCGAACTCGCGCAGCGTCTTCACCCGTACCTGCTCCTCGTCGCGGTAGGTGATCGGCCACGGCCGCCCGGTCAGCGGGCCCGCGGCGTCGAAGTACGCCCACACCTTGCGCATCACCGGCTCGGGCATGAAATGCGTGTGCACGTCCACGATCGCGGGCAGGCCGACCCGGTCGCGGAAGGCGGCGAGGGCGGCGGATTCGTCGGTCACGGCAGCTCCGGTGGGTGCAGGCGCCGGGCGAAGTCGCCGACGCGGCTGATCAGGCGGTCGAAGAACAGCGCCGGGTCGGTGCCGATCACGATGTCGGCGTTGGGTTCCCGGCCCCACATGCCCGCCCAGTCGGCCACGGTGGTCGCACGGGTGAGGGTGCCGGTCAGCTCGACGTCGACGGTGGCGGGCCGGGTCCGCGCCAGCGCGGGGTCGAGCAGGACCGCGGCGGCGAAGGGGTCGTGCATGTGCGCGAGGTAGCCGAGGTCGTAGCCGTCGTGGAAGTCGAAGTAGAAGCGGACGGCGTCGGTGAGGAACCGGATCACGGGATTGCTCGCCGCGGAACGGAAGTCGGGGCCGTCGGCGGGGCAGACGTCCTCGACGGGCAGGCTGCCCGCGCGTTCGGCCAGTGCCCGCAGGTGGTGTGGGCGCATCTCGATGGTCTCGGTGATGTCGAGGGCGCACACCAGGGGCCTGCGGTCGGGCGGCGCGGCGGAGAAGGCGTCGAAGACCTCCTTGGCCGCCTCGGGATCGACGTGGACGTTCCACTCGTTGGTCGGGGTGGTGTTGCCGGGGTGGTTGAACGCGCCGCCCATGATCACCAGGCGGCGCAGCAGCCGGGGCAGCTCGGGTTCGATGCGCAGGGCCAGCGCGAGATTGGTGAGCGGTCCGGTGCACAGCCCGGTGATCTCGCCGGGCCGGGCGCGCGCCCGCTCGACCCACAGCGCCGCGGCCGAGCGGGGCGAGAGCGCGCGGGTGGCGACCGGGAGCTCGGCGTATCCGACGCCGTGCGGGCCGTGGGTGTCCTCGGTGGTGCGCAGCGGGACCGCCAGCGGTCCGTCGGCGCCGAGCGCGACCTCGATCTCGGGCGCCCGGCACAGGTCCAGCAGCCCCAGGGTGTTGGCCGCGACCTGCGCGGTCGGCACGTTGCCCGCCGTGGCGGCGATGCCGACCAGCTCGGCCTCGGGGGAGGCGAGCAGGTAGAGCAGGGCCAGGGCGTCGTCGATCCCGGTGTCGACGTCGGCGATGATCGGTCGGGGCACGCCTGCGAGGGTATCCGGGCGGTGCCGCGCCGCCCAGGCGACCCCGCCGACCCCGTACGCATCAGTACGCGGGCAGGGCGAAGTCCTTGTTCTCGGGGAAGAAGACGCGCTTGGTCAGCGGGATCATCGGCCGCGACATCATGATCCGCATGTTGGCGCGGGCGAGCCGGGTGACCAGACGGCTCTTGGGCAGCATCATCGACACCCCGCCGCCGGGGATCTCCTTGGCGCCCGCCACGAACGGCGTGACCCGCTCCTGGTAGGCCGCCAGCGCGGCGGCCGGGTCGGCCCGGTGCGCGGCGATCTCGGCGGCCAGGATGTAGGCGCCGGTGATCGCCATCGCGGTGCCCATCCCCGACAGCGGCGAGCCGCAGTAGGCGGCGTCGCCGACCAGGGTGACCCGGCCGCGCGAGAGCTCCTCGACGTCGACCCGGGCGAGTTCGTCGAAGTAGAAGTCGGTGCTGTCCGGCATCGCCGCGAGGATGTTCGGGGCGTGCCAGCCCGCCTCGGCCAGCCCGGCGCGCAGCAGCCGTTCCTGGGCCGCGCGGTCGCCACGCAGCGCGGGGTCGTGCTCGGCGCGCACGGTCAGCAGGGCCTTGGCGGTCCGCGGGTCGGCGTCGGGACGGATGGCGACGTAGGCGCCGGGCACCAGGCGCATCGTGAACCAGCCGGGGCGGATGTCGGCGGGGGTCTCGATGGTGAAGAACGCGCCGTAGGCGCCGAGGAAGGTGGCGAAGCGCTCCTCGGGGCCGAAGACCAGCGCGCGGGTGGCCGAGTGGACGCCGTCGGCGCCGATCACCAGGTCGAAACGCTCGGTGGCGCCGGTGGAGAAGGTGACGCGCGCGCCGGTGTCGTCCTGGTCGACGGCGGTGAGGTGCTCGCCGTAGCGGTAGGTGAGCAGGGTGCCGTCGGGGTCGGCCGCGGCGACCGCGTCGAGCAGGACGCCGTTGAGGTCGCCGCGGGTGATCTCGATGTCGGCGACCACGCCGCGGCCGTCGAAGTCCTCCATCGCCATGCGCGCGTAGACCGCGCCGTCACCGTCGACGTATTCGATGCCCTTCTCCTCGAGCTGGTGGCGGGCGATCGCGTCGAGCAGACCCATCCGTTCGGCCGCCTCGCGGCTCGGGCCGCGCAGGTCGACGGCTTGGCCGCCGGGTCGGGGAGCGTCGGCGCGCTCGACGACGGTGACGCGAATGCCGTTGCGCAACAGCTGGAGTGCGACCGCGTTGCCCGCGATCCCGCCGCCGGAGACCAGGACGTGCAGGGAGGTGGTGGTCATGAGAGGTGCTTCCCGTCTGAAGAACGAATGTATGAGACATATGTCTAACAGAGCCTGGCACGTATGTCTAGAACAAATGTCTAAGACGATTGGGTAGGGTGAGGGCCATGGGTAATCGAGAAGATCTGCTGGCGGGAGCGCGCAAGGTCATCATGGAGCGCGGGGTGGCCAAGGCGACCGCCCGCGACATCGCCGGGGCGGCGGGGGTCAGCCTGGCCGCCATCGGCTACCACTTCGGCTCCAAGGAGCGCCTGATCACCGAGGCGCTCACCGACGCGCTCGGCAGCGCGATCGGCGACGCCATGGAGGACCTGATCGCCGAGAGCGCGGGCGGCCCACCGCTGACCGGGTTCACCCGGCTGTGGAACGCCATGCCCGCGGTGTTCGCGGCCAATCACGAGGCGATGCTGGCCAGCATGGAGAACCTCGTGCGCATCGTGCGTTCCGAGGACGCCCGCGCCCAGCTGAGCGACATGACCGCGGGCGTGTACGCCGATATGGGCGCCCGGCTCCGGGCCGCCCATCCGCAGCTGTCGCCGGAGCAGGGCCGCGCCGTCGCGCAGCTGTACTTCGCCCTCGTCCAGGGGCTCGGCGTGCTGTGGCTGCTCGACCCCGACGGCGAGGCGATCGACGGCGACACCCTCGCCGAGGCGGTGCTGGCCCTCACGGGAGCTCCCGGCCCCGAAGGGGATTCGCCGACCCCGACGGCGGAGGGGCCGGTCTAGCGCCAGGCCGCCGGGTCGGCGCCGTAGGGCGGCGCGGGCCACGGATAGTCGTCGTAGCCGGGCACGGCGGGCCGCGCGCCGACGACCGGGCCGTGGGTCACCGTGGCCGCCGCGTCGGGCGGGGTCGCGGGTCCGTGGCCGGGGGTGCGTCCCCCCGCCGCGAGCAGCCACGCCGCGGTGCGCGCCAGGGCGGCGCGGACGGTCCGCCCGCGCCCGTCCTCGGCGCGGGCGCGCAGCGCGTCGAGGATGCCCGCCGCGAGCAGGTAGCCCGAGGCGTGGTCGAGGGCCTGGGCGGGCAGGGCGCCGGGGGCGCCGTCGGTGCCCTCCAGCAGCGCGATGCCGGACGCGGCCTGCACGAGACTGTCGAAGCCACGGCGCCCGCCCCACGGTCCGGACTCGCCCCAGGCGCAGAGGCGCGCGTGTACGAGCCCGGGACGGTCGGCCGCGACGCCGAGGGCCTCGAGCGCGCCGGGGCGGTACCCGGTGACCAGGACGTCGGCCTCGGCCAGCAGCGCGGTGAACGCGGCGAGCCCGCCGCGCAGATCCAGCAGCGCCGAGCGTTTGCCCTGGCAGTTGTCGAGGTACTGCCAGGCGATCTCCGGCATCGCGGGCGGGTCGATGCGCAGGACCTCGGCGCCGAGCAGGGCGAGGGTGCGGGTGGCCACGGGGCCGGCCAGGACCCGGGTCAGGTCGAGCACGCGCACGCCGGCCAGGGGCCGCTCGGCGGTCGCGTCGCGGGAGAAGCCCCCGCGGCCGTCCGGCGTGCGCGGCTCGACGGCGATCAGGGGACCCCCGCAAGCGGCGGTGCCCGCGGGGCTCGCGGCCCACTCCTGCTCGGTGCGCACCCGGAAGATCAGTGCCCCCGCCGCGGCGGCGGCGTCCTCCAGTTCGGCCGCCGGACGCGCCGCGAACCGGGCCCGCGCGGCCGCCGCGTCCGCGCCTGGGGGCAGGCCGAGCACCGCGAGGAGTCGATCACGGTGGTGGGGGTAGTTGGCGTGGGTGCGGACCCAGCCGTCGGCGGCGGGGAAGAACCCGGAGAGTTCGGCGAACGCGGCCGGGGGCGCGCCGTCGATGCGCAGCACGCGTTCGCTGGCGAACGCCCCCGCGACCCGGCCCGGGTCGACCCGGACGGGCCGCGGGTCGAGCCCCTGGGCGGCGCGGACCCGATTCGCGGCCGCGCCGACGGCCGCCACCGACCCGGCCGCCAGCGCCCAGACGGGCAGCGTCGCCGCGAGGAGCCCGCCGGGATCGGGGATCTCGGCGGGCTCGGAGGCGGGTGCGCCGCAACCGGATTCGTAGGCGTGGACCAGCGCGGACGGCGAGCTCATGGGGGCAGCCTAGCCGCCCGCGCCGGAGCTGGGCGTCGTCACCGTCACAGCGGGTCCCGGGGCGAGTCGCCGGGTCGGGCAGCCGAAGTGCGCCGCCACATCGGCGAAGGGCACCTGCCCGGCCGGGTCGGCCGCGATGGCCTCGGCCACCGGAGGCGGGATGGGCGCCCGGTACGCGGGCATCTCGACCGCGAGCGACGGGGCGACACGGGGACCGCGCGATCGCCTCCGCGCGATCCCGCCCGAGCGGCTGGTAGAGGGGCGGAGTCGGTGAGCGTGTCGGCGCGAGGTGCGCGAACCGGGGAGCGCCGGAGAAGGGGAGCGAGAATCCGGTCGCCGTGTCCGGTTCGGGCCGGCTACGGCCAGGTGCGCCGGGCGCGCAGTCCCGCGACGCCGATCGCCAGGTCCGCGGCGATCTCGAACAGGGCGGCGAACCAGGAGAACCCGGTGACCTTCGCCGACGGCGGCGCGGCGACGAAGCTGTCGCTGAGCGGCCCGAACCAGTCGGGGAGCAGATGTACGACGGTGAATCCGGCCGCGCTGACGAAACCCACCGTCGCGGCCGCGACC
Source organism: Nocardia thailandica NBRC 100428 (assembly GCF_000308795.1). Taxonomy (GTDB): domain Bacteria; phylum Actinomycetota; class Actinomycetes; order Mycobacteriales; family Mycobacteriaceae; genus Nocardia; species Nocardia thailandica. The sequence goes on from NZ_BAGK01000113.1 coordinate 9,490, forward strand.
GGCGCCCAGCGCTGGCCGGTGAACACCAGGACGATGGTGACCACCGCGGCCAGCATCTGGATCGTGCCGAGCGTCATCACCAGCATGGAGACCACGCTCATGCCGCGGCGGAGATGGTCGGCGCCGTGGACGCCGAGCGCGACGGCGAAGACGACGGTCGTCCAGCGCAGGGCGGTGTTCTCGGTCGCGGTCTGTCGCGGTGTGGTCGCCTCGGTCATGGCCCCTCCAACCGGATCCGTTAGTACGACACAGTGTAGTAGAGATTGCCGCGGGACGGGCCGAAATCCGCCCCCGCGTTCCGTTCAGCCGTGCCCGTCCGGTCGGCCGTCGCGAAACGCGCGCCCCCGGGACGCGACGGTCGCGGCCAGCGAGGCCGCCGCGCACAGCGCGATCGCCCACATCAGCGATCCGCTCGACGCGGTGCCGCCGAAGGCCAGCAGCACACCGGTGCTCAGCGCGAGGCAGAACGTCGCCGAAAGCCGTTGCGTCAGTTGCAGGAACGCGGCCGCGACCCCGTGCAGCGAACCGGGCGCGAAGGACAGCGTCACCGTGCGCAGCGCCGGTTCGACCACCCCGCCCGAGGCGCCGGCGGCCGTCTGGAGCACCGACAAGACGGCGAACAACACCCAGCCGTCCCACCACAGCGCGGCCAGGCCGCTGCCCGCCAGCACGGCGGTCTGCGCCACCAGCCCGTGGGTCACCGAGGCGGTCCCGTAGGTGGCGAACAACCGCTCGCCCCAGCGCGCCGCCACCATCCGCGCCACCGCCGCCGGGACGAGGGCGCCCGCGACCGCCGGGGCGGGAATCGCGCAGACCTGGAGGAAGAACACGGTCTTCACCGTCATGAAGGCCAGCGAGGAGCCGAACCACAAGAGCGCGACCACGTTTCCCGTCACATACCCACGCGAGCCGATCAGCGCGGGGGCGAACAGGGGCAGCTTCCCGCGCCGCGCGTAGGCGCGCTCCCAGCGCACGAGCCCGGCCACCAGCAGCGTGCCGGCCGGCACGATCGCCGCGACGACCGCGCCGGGGAGCCCCGGGTCGACGGCCGGGATCGTCACCAGGACCACCAGGACGCCGAGCATCGCGATGCCCGGCAGATCGAGGTCGGCGCGGGGGCGGCCGCGCGGCGTGCGCGGCAGCCCCCGCAGCCCCAGCGCCACGGCGGCGAGGGTGAACGGCGTCTGCACCAGCAGGATCACCCGCCACGCGGAATCGGCAGGCAGCAGCCACAGCGCCGAACCGGCGACGAGCGGGCCGGCGACCGCCGCGAACGCGCCGGCGATGGTGTACCCGGCCAGCGCCCGCAACCGCTCCGGACCCCGGAACACGTCCTGGATGACGCCGAGGACCTGCGCGCTGAGAATGCCCGCCCCGAAGCCCTGGAGCAGGCGCCCGCCGATCAGCAGCCCGGCCCCGCCGGCCAGCGCCGTGGTCAGCGTCCCCGCGAGGAAGACCAGCAGGCCGGTGACGAACAGCGCGCGCCTGCCGTAGGCGTCGCCGAGCCGGCCCGCCGGGGCGAGGCCGAGACCGAAGGTGAGCGACAGCGCGGCGAGGAACCACTGCACGGCGGCGTCGGAGAGGTCGAGTGAGGACCGCACCGCGGGCGCGGTGAACGCCACCACCGCGGCGTCGAACAGGGTCGCGAAACCCGCGCCGTAACAGCACCACAGCGTCGCGCGCCGCTCGACGCCCGCGCCGGGCGGGTGCCCGGTCACGACGGAAGCGGCCGCCCCGCCGCTCACCCGGACACCGCGCCACGATTCATGGGAGGATTCTGTGCCGACGCGCGGGCGAACACACCCTTTGTGATCCCGCTGCGCGCAACCGGTGAATGCCCGCCCGCCCGGCGTCATGGTGAGGCCCATGACATCCACAGAGACGAAACGCCCGGCCGATTCCGAACTGGATGACGTCTTCGCCCCGATCTTCGCGCGGATCGCCGCCGGCGCCGTCGCCAGGGAGACCGACCGGACCCTCGCCCACACCGAGATCGACGCCCTGCGCGCGGCCCGCTTCGGCGCGTTGCGCGTGCCCGTGGAGTACGGCGGCCACGGCGCGAGCGTGCGCCAGCTGTTCGGGCTGCTGATCGACCTCGCCGCCGCCGAATCCAATCTCCCGCAGGCCCTGCGGGTGCACTTCTCCTTCGTCGAGGACCAGCTGCTGGCGGACCCCGGCCCCGCGCGCGAGCGGTGGCTGCGCGCGATCAGCGAGGGCACCCTCGTCGGCAACGCGATCACCGAACCCGGCGTCGGCGCCGTCGACCGCTATCGCACCCGCCTGACCCGCGACGGCGAGCACTGGCGCCTGGACGGCACCAAGTTCTACAGCACCGGCTCCCTCTACGCCGACCACATCCTGGTCGCGGCCGATCGCGACGGCGAACGGGTCGGCGTGCTGGTCGGCGCCCGGGACGAGGGCGTGCGCCTGCACGACGACTGGGACGGGTTCGGCCAGCGCCTCACCGCCAGCGGCACCACCGAGTTCACCGCCGTCCGGGTGCGCGAGGACCAGATCCTCGGCCCCGGCTACGGCGTGCCCGGACCCACGTACGCGACCGCATATCTGCAGCTCGTGCAGCTGGCGGTCCTCGCGGGCATCGCGCAGCGCGCCGAGGCCGACGTGCGCGCGTGGGTCGCCCACCGCACCCGCGGCTACACCCACTCCGCGGCCGACCTGCCCCGCCACGACCCGCTGGTGCAGCAGGTGATCGGGAAGCTGTCCGCGGCCGCCTTCGCCGCGCGCGCGACGGTGCTCGCGGTGGCCGAGCGACTCGACGAGGTGCTCGACGCCGGGGCCGGGGACGAGAGCGCGCTCGTCGCCGTGGAACTCGCCGCCGCCCAGGCCCAGCTCGCGGTGATCGACCTCGTGCTGCCCGCGACCAGCCTGCTGTTCGAGGTGGGCGGCGCCTCCCTCGTGTCCGAGGGCCTGCGTCTGGATCGGCACTGGCGCAACGCGCGCACCATCTCCGTGCACAACCCGGCCATCCAGAAGGCCAGGGCGGTGGGCGACCATCTCCTCAACGGCACCGACCTGCCGTTCGGATGGAGCGCGGGCGAGCGGGTCCCCGCCTCCGAGGAGGCGTGATGACCCGCCGAATCCGGTTCAACGCCTTCGACATGAACTGCGTGGCCCACCAGTCGCCCGGACTGTGGCGCCACCCCGAGGATCAGTCGCACCGGTACAAGGAACTGAGCTACTGGACCGACCTGGCGCGGCTGCTCGAGCGCGGCCGGTTCGACGGCCTCTTCATCGCCGACGTCCTCGGCACCTACGACGTGTACGGCGGCAACGACATCGCCGCGCTGCGTCACGGCGCCCAGATCCCGGTGGCCGACCCGTTGCTGCTGGTGACGGCGATGGCGGCCGTGACCGAGCACCTCGGATTCGGCGTCACCACCGGCACCGGTTTCGAGCATCCCTTCCCGTTCGCCCGCCGCCTGTCCACCCTCGACCACCTCACGGGCGGGCGCGTCGGCTGGAACGTGGTGACCGGCTACCTGCCCTCGGCCGCCCGCAACCTCGGCGCCGACGACCAGCTCGACCACGACGACCGCTACGACCAGGCCGACGAGTACCTCGAGGTGCTCTACAAGCTGTGGGAGGGCTCGTGGGAGGACGACGCGGTCGTGCGCGACGCCGAGCGCGGCATCTACGTCGACCCGGCCAAGGTGCACCACATCGGCCATCGCGGACGGCATTTCACCGTGCCCGGCATCCACCTGTCCGAGCCCTCGCCGCAGCGCACCCCGGTGATCTACCAGGCCGGGGCGTCCCCGCGCGGTGTGCGCTTCGCCGCCGAGAACGCCGAGGCGATCTTCGTGGCCGCGCCCTCGAAACGGGTCCTCGCCCAGACGGTCTCGCGTATCCGCGACGCGCTCGAGGCGGCGGGCCGTGACCGGTACGCGGCCCGGATCTACGCGCTGGCCACCCTCGTCACCGACGCCACCGACGAGGCCGCCCGCGCCAAACACGAGGAGTACCTGTCCTACGCCAGCGTCGAGGGCGGGCTGGTCTTCATGTCCGGCTGGATGGGCATCGACCTGTCGCGCTACGACCTCGACGATCCCATCGGCGACGTCGAGAGCAACGCGATCCGTTCCGCGGTCGCCGCGTTCCAGGAGTTCGACGACGACGGTCGCGCCTGGACGGTGCGCGACATCGGCCGCTGGGCCGGGATCGGCGGCATGGGACCGGTGTTCGTCGGCTCGGGGGAGACCGTCGCCGACCGGCTCCAGGAATGGGTGGCCGAGACCGACCTCGACGGGTTCAACCTCGCCTACGCCATCACCCCCGGCAGCTTCGAGGACGTGGTGCGCCACGTCGTCCCCGTCCTCACCGCGCGCGGCGCCTACGCGGCGGAACACGCCCCGGGGACCCTGCGGCACGCGCTGTTCGGCGCGGGCGACCGGCTCCCGCCCGGGCATCGCGGCGCGTCCTACCGGGTGGGCGGGGCGAACTCGACCGTGCTGCCGGAGACGGTGTCGCGGCCCGGTGCGATCGCCATCGATTCCCGCTGATCCCAACCCTGCTGTGCGGGAGCCGAATCGAGCACCATGCGGATATGACATCGCAGAATCCCGCTTCACGTTCCACGCGTTCGGCCGCGATCGTCGGCGCCGGACAGACCGGCGTCACCGCGGCGCTAGGACTGCTCGACGCCGGCTTCGAGGTCACGCTCTACAGCGACCGCGACCAGCAGGCACTCCGCAACGAGGTGCCCGCCACCGGCACCGCCCTGGAATTCGGTGTGGCGCAACAGGCCGAACTCGCCCTCGGCCTGGACACCTACACCACCAGGGCGCCCCGCCACACCGGGCTCAGCGTCCGCATCGCCGACCCCGACCGCAACGAACTGATCGCCTTCGACGGCGTGTTCGACGGCTACGTCGGGGTCGCGGTCGACACCCGGCTCAAGGCCGACGAGCGGCTCACCGCGTTCCGTGAGCGCGGTGGCCGTTTCGTCGTCGAGCAGGTCACCCCCCAGACCCTGGACCGGATCGCCGCCGGGCACGACCTGACCCTGGTGGCGACCGGCCGCGGCGGCCTGTCCGAGCTGTTCCCCGTCGACACCGAACGCACCGTCTACGACGCGCCGCAGCGGTCGCTGCTCACCGTCACGGTCACCGGTCTCGGGCACGGGCCCGACGTGTTCGCCCACCGCAGTCCCGCCGGTGGCGCGCACAGCGGGTTCTCCATCTTCGCCGACCAGGGTGAGGGCTGGTGGGGTCCGTACCTGCACAAGGACGCCGGCCCGAGCTGGGCGTTCCTGGGCTGGGCCCGCCCGGGCAGCGATTTCGAACGCCGTTTCGCCGCCGCCGATTCCGCCGCGTCGGCGCATCGGATCGTCACCGAGCTCTACCGCGACTACGTCGACTGGGACCTCCCCGAGGTCCTGGCGACGCGCGTCATCGAGGACGACCCGCACTCCTGGCTGAAGGGCGCGGTGCGTCCGGTCGTGCGTGCCGGCGTCGGCCACACCGCGAGCGGTCATCCCGTGGCCTCCCTCGGCGACACCTCCGTCGCCTACGACCCGATCGCGGGCCAGGGCGCCCAGAGCGGCCTGATCCAGGCGCAGCGCCTGGTCGCCGCGGCCGCCGTCCACGACGGCGCGTTCGACGAGGCATGGATCGCCGCCCGCTACGCGGAGTTCCTCGCCGTCCGCGGCGACGCGGCGGCCAAGGTGACCCGCCTGTTCCTCAGCGACCCCGCCTTCGCCGACCTCGGCGGCCAGTTCTTCGCCACCGCCGCCGTCGACCCACGCTTCGCGAGCGCCCTGGTCGGCCTCCTCCACCACCCCCAGCCCTTCCTCGGCATCGAGACTCCCGACCAGGCAGGCGCCTACATCGAGCAGGTCACCGGCGTCCCCGCCGCCGACCTGCTCGCCCGCTTCGAGCCCGCGGGCCGCTTCGCCCGTTCGGCCTACGGCGCGGCGCTGAGCCGGGTCTGAGGTTCGGTCGCCGGACCCGCCGGGCCCGGCGTCGGCCTCATACGGCCGGCGACGGGCCCGGGGGTGCCGGGGTATCCCTGCCGACCTGTCCGCCGGCGCGTCCGCCACGTCGCGGCCGGCAGCGTCGACTCGTCTCACCCACTGTCGTCGCGGCCTCGCCACCGACGCTGCCCGCGCCTGATCCCTCGCCGGGCTCAGCCGGGTCGGCGACGGCGCCACTGCGAGGGACCGTCCCGGCTGTCGGTGGGCGGGACTATCGTGCCCGCCATGGAGGCGCGCGAGTACGAGTTCACGGCCGAGGTCGCCGTCGCGGCGACGGGCAACTGGCACTTCGTCGCGCTCCCGGAGGACGCCGCCGACGACATCGCCGACCGGCATCCGCGCACGGGGCCCGGATTCGGGGCCGTGCCGGTCACGGTCACCCTCGGGGCGACCACCTGGTCGACGTCGCTGTTCCCGGACAAGGCACTCGGAACCTACGTCCTGCCGGTCAAGAAGCCGGTGTTGCGCGCCGAGGGGCTCGCGGCCGGCGATCCGGCGGACATCAGCCTGCGCACGGGGCGGTGAGGCGGCCTCAGTCGCAGCCCTCGAGGGTCGCGCCGGCCAGTTCGGCTACCACGTCGGCGATCTCGCCGCGCGACCGCAGCGCCCGCAGCTGCCGCTGGGCGCCGTTGCCGCGGGCGAGCGCGCGCTCGACCCCCTCGGCGACGAAATCGTGGTCGCCCGCCGCGCGCAGGGCGGGCTCGATCCGGTCGACGAGCTCGCTCAGCAGCGCGCGCTGCGGCACGACCCTGGCCTCGACGGGATGCAGCCCGTCGCCCTCGAGGGCCGAATGCGCGGCGTTCCAGTAGGCCGCGCGCAGGAACTCGCCCGGGACGGCGGGGCCGTGGTCGCCGTGCGCCACGGCACGCAGGCCCATCGCCACCGTGCCGCGGACCAGCACCGCCAGCAGCGCCGCCTCGTCGGCGGTGGCGGGCACGTCGGCGACGCGGATCTCCACCGTCGGGAAGGACTCCGAGGGTCGCACGTCCCAATAGACCATCTTGTTGTCCAGGATGCTGCCGCCCGCGCGCATCATCGCCACGATCGACTCGTACTCGGCGGCCGAGGTGAAGAACGGGGGCGGCCCGGCGCTGGGCCAGCGCCGCCACAGGATGCTGCGCCAGCTGGCGTAGCCGGTCTCGGCGCCCCGGTAGACCGCCGAATTGGCGGTGAGCGCGAGGAAGACCGGCAGCCAGGGGCGCACATGGTTGGCCACGAGCACCGCGGTCTCGCGGTCCGGGACACCCACGTGCACGTGGCAGCCGCACAGGCCCTGTTCGTGGGCGATCATGCCGAAGGTGTGGGCGATGCGCTGATAGCGCGGGGTGTCGGTGACCGGGTAGCCGTCGGGCACGGTCGGGGGGACCGCGACCGCCAGCAGCCGCGCGTCGTGCTCGGCCGCGCACGCCGCGACCGCGCGCCGCGAGCGGCGCAGTTCGGCGAGCAGGTCGCCGATCTCGGTGTGCACCTCGCTGCTCGTCTCGACCTGGCAGCTGGTCAGTTCGAGCTGCAGATCGATACCCGCGGCCTTCGCGGCGGCCGCGACCTCGGTGTTCTTCGGTGCCGGCGCACCGCTTTCGGGATCGGTCAGCAGGAACTCCTCTTCGACCCCGACCGTCGGCACCGCTGTGACCTCGCCCATCGACCCTCCTGCGCCGTCCCCGGTGTGGTCGGGCCGTACCCGCCGGTGGGCGCCCCAAACACGACACCGCTGTTTGGCCGCCCGCCTGGCGGTCATTCACCGCGCGAGGTGATCGAAGTGGTCGACGATGTCGAGAAGCGATGGACCGGCGGCCCCGCCGGGCGCGGGGCCACCCGCTACGGCGCGGCCGTGGTGGTGCTGGCCGTCGCCGTCTTCGCCGTCGTGACGGTGTGGGCGAGCCGTCGTGACGCCTGCGCCGGGGCGGACACCCTGCTCTGTGACACCCCCGCGCGCCTGACCGTCCTGATCGCCCCCTCGCTGATCCTGTTGCTCGGCGCCCTCGGCGCCTTCGCCCGCACGCTGATCGAATGGCGGCACGACCGGCCGTGGCCGCCGTGGCAGGCCGCGGGCTGGTTCCTGTTCCTGCTCACCACGGCCTACGCGGCGATCGGCGGCGGCACCCTGGCCACCTGACTGACGGTGCGCACCGCCACCCAGGGGTGGGCACGGCACACCTTCGGGGGCGCGGGGTGAGACCTGCGGGCGCTTCCGGGCGGGCGCGGGCGCGGGAATAGTCATAGCGGTCCACTATGGCCGAACTTCTCCGGAGGCTCTCGCGATGCAGCCCAGCTTTGTGCACCACGTCCGGCAGCAGGCGGCCGTCCACGAAGACGGGCGGTGCTTCATCCACCTGCGTGAGCGCGGGCGCGACCTCGTCGAGGAGCGGGTCGGCTTCGGGGAGCTGGATCGCGACGCGCGGGGAATCGCGGCGTGGCTCGCGGGGCGGGCGGAGGCCTCCGAGCCGGTGGTGCTGCTGTACCTGGACGGGATGGCGTTCCTGCGCGCCTTCCTCGGCTGCCTCTACGCCGGGGTGATCGCGGTGCCCGCGCCGCTGCCGCACGACGAGCGCAGCACGCGGCGGGTCGCCGGGATCGTCGCCGACTCGGGCGCCCGCCTGATCCTGACCACCGAGGACTTCCGGCCACTGGTCGCGGCCGCGACCGCCGCCACCGTCGTGGCGACCGACACCGGCCTCGGCGACCCCGAGGCGTGGCGCATGCCCGACATCGACACGGGGACCATCGCCTTCCTCCAGTACACCTCCGGCTCGACCGGCGCGCCCAAGGGCGTGGTCGTCACCCACGGCAACCTGCTGCACAACGAGGCCGCCATCGCCGCGCTGGGCATCGACGCCACCGCGACCGGGGTCTCCTGGATCCCGCACTTCCACGACATGGGCCTCATCGGGTCGCTGCTCGGCGCCCTCTACGTCGGCGCGAGCCTGGTCGTGATGTCGCCGACGACGTTCCTCAAACGGCCGGTGCGCTGGTTGCAGGCCATCGACCACTACCGCGCCCGGTTCACCTCCGCCCCGAACTTCGCCTACGACCTCGTCGTGCGGCGCGTCACCGACGAGCAGCTCGCCGGGCTCGACCTGTCCTGCCTCGACATCGCCCTCTGCGGCGCCGAACCGATCCGCGCCGCCACGGTGGCGGCGGTCCGCGACCGGCTCGCCCCGGCGCGGCTGCGCCCGGAGGCGTTCCTGCCCGCCTACGGCCTGGCCGAGGCGACGCTGCTCGTCAGCGCCGCGCCGAGGGACGCGCTCCCCGTCGTCGCCACCGGGCCAGCGGGGACCCGGGTCGGCTGCGGGCGCGCGGCACGCGACCTCGAACTGCGCGTCGTCGACCCGGACACCCTGCGCGAGGCCGGCGACGGTGAGGTCGGCGAGATCTGGGTCCGCGGACGGAGCGTGGCCGCCGGGTACTGGAACCGCCCGCGGGAGACCCGCCACACCTTCGACGCGTACCTCGGCGCCGAAGGTCCCTTCCTGCGCACCGGCGACCTCGGCCTGCTGCGCGAGGGCGAACTGTTCGTCACCGGCCGGCTCAAGGACCTGCTGATCGTCAACGGCCGCAACCTGTATCCGCAGGACGTCGAGGAGCTGGCCGAGCAGCTGCACCCCGCCCTCACCACCGGCGTCGCGGTGTCGGTCGACATCGGCGGCCGCGAACGGCTCGTCGTCATCCAGGGGGTGCGGACCGCTCTGCTCGGCGACGCGACGCCGGCGCGGCTGGCCGCGGCGATCAAGGGCGGCGTCGCCCGCGGGTTCGACGTGCCCGCGCCCAGCGTCGTGCTCGTGGAGAGCCGCGCGATCCACCGCACCACCAGCGGCAAGGTCCAGCGGGCCGCCATGCGCGCGGCCTTCCTCGACCACACGCTCACCGCCGTCCTGCACGAAGACCTCGAACCGGCGCTGAGCCGGACCCCGACCGCCTGACCCGCCAGGAGCCCCGCCATGTTCGCCGCCCTCAGCACCACACCGCCCGCGATCCGGGACTGGCTCGTCGACCGCGTCGCCGACTACACCGATCGCGCACCGCACCAGGTCGATCCGGCCGTCCCGCTCGCCGAACTCGGCATGGACTCGGTCTCGGCGGTGTCGCTGTGCGGGGAGATCGAGGACCGCTGGTGCCTCGACGTCGACCCCACTCTCGTCTTCGACCACCCGACGATCGACGCCATCGCGGCGTACCTGGCCGGCGAGACGGCGGTGGCCGCATGACCGACATCGCCGTCGTCGGCCTGGACTGCCGCTTCCCGCAGGCGCCCGACCCGGCGGCATTCTGGCGGATGCTGCTCGACGGCGGCGACGCCATCACCGAGGTCCCCGCGAACCGCTGGAACGCCGACGACTTCCACGACCCCGCAGGTGCCCCCGGCACGATCAACACCCGCCAGGGCGGGTTCCTCGCCGACGCCGACGCCTTCGACCACCACTTCTTCGGCATCACCGCGGCCGAGGCCGAGGCCATGGATCCCCAGCAGCGCCTGCTCCTGCAGTCGACGTGGCGGGCCTTCGAGGACGCCACCCTCGACCCGCGGGCCCAATCCGGTTCGCGCACCGGCGTCTTCGTCGGGGTGATGGCCAACGAGTGGGCCAACCTGCAGATGCGCGACTACGCCGCGATCACCCCGCAGCACGGCTCGGGCAACGGCTACTTCATGACCGCCAACCGGCTCTCCTACCAGTTCGACCTGACCGGGCCGAGCATCGCGGTCGACACAGCCTGCTCCTCGTCGCTGGTGGCGGTCCACCTGGCCTGCGCGGCGCTGGCGGCGGGGGACTGCGAGCAGGCGGTCGCGGGCGGGGTGAACCTGGTCCTCACCCCGGCCGTCGGCGTGTTCTACACCCAGGCGGGTCTGTCCGCGCCGGACGCGCGGTGCAAGCCGTTCAGCGGCGACGCCGACGGCATCGTGCGCGGCGAAGGAGTCGCGGTGCTCGTGCTGCGGCGGCTGGCGGACGCGCGCGCGGCGGGCCTGCCGGTCTACGCGGTGATCAAGGGCAGCGCGGTCAACTCCGACGGGCGCAGCAACGGCATCACCGCCCCGAACCGCTGGGCCCAGCAGGCGGTCGTCGAGGAGGCCTACCGCCGGGCCGGGGTGCGCGCGGCCGACGTCGACTTCCTGGAGGCGCACGGCACCGGGACGGTGCTCGGGGACATGATCGAGGTGAAGGCGCTGGGCGCGCTGCACGGGACCGGCCGGGCGCGCCCGTGCGGCATCGGTTCGGTCAAAGGCAATCTCGGGCACACCGAGGGGGCGGCCGGGGTCGCGGGCCTGGTGAAGACGGTGCTGGCCCTGCATCACGGCGTGGTGCCCGCCTCGCGCTTCGCCGAGCGGGAGAATCCGCGGCTGCGGCTCGACCGGCACGGGCTGCGGCTGCTCGCCGACCCGCTGCGCCTGGACGGGCCCTCGACGGCCGGGGTGAGCAGTTTCGGGCTCGGCGGCACCAACGTGCACATGGTCGTCGCCGGCGTGGCACGGGCCGAGGAGCCCGGCGCGCCGGGCGGCGGGGTGCTCACCGTGTCCGCCGACACCGAGGACGCGCTGCGGCGCAACGCGATCCGGCTGGCCGACGCGGTGGCCGCCTGCGACGGCGACCGCTTCGCGCAGCTGTGCTGGACGAGCAACCGGGTCAAGTCCTCGGGGCGGATCCGGCTGGCCGTGACGGCGCGTGACCGTGGCGAGGCGATCGAGGGGTTGCGGTCCGGGACCGGTGCCGGGCTCGCGCGGGGGCTGCGGGTCGGGTGGATGTTCACCGGGCAGGGGTCGCAGTACACCGGGATGGGGCGGGCGCCGCACGCGGGCAGTCCCGCGTTCCGCCGCGCGCTGGCCGCCGTCGACGCCGCCATGGCCGATCCGCTCGGCGATTCGGTCGCGCGCCTGCTGCTCGACGAGCGCGCCGAGGTGGACGGCACGGGCATCGCCCAGCCGGCCATCTTCGCCCTCGAGTACGCCCTGGCCCGGTCCCTGGCCGACAGCGGCGTCCGTCCGGCGTGGCTGATCGGCCACAGCGTCGGCGAGTTCGCCGCGGCGGTGGTGGCGGGCGTACTGGACCTCGCCGACGCGTGTGCCCTGGTCGCGGCCCGGGGCAGGCTCATGCAGGCGCTGCCGTCCGGCGGGGCGATGCTGGCGGTGCGCGCCGGGCTCGCACAGGTCGCCGATCTGCTCGACGGCGCGCCTGCGGTGGCGGTGGCCGCGGTCAACGGGCCGGGCGAGCTCGTGCTCTCCGGAGCGGCCGGTGCGCTGGCCGCGATCCGAACCGCCCTCGCCGCGCGCGGGGTGGCCGCCGAGCCGCTGGCCGTGTCGCACGCCTTCCACAGCCCGCTGATGGCGCCGATGCTGGCCGAGTTCGAGACGGTCGCGCGCGCCCGCACCTACCGGCCCGCGACCGTGCCGGTCTATTCCACCGTGCGCGGCCGCCTGCTCGGCGCGGACGAGCCGATGGACGCGGCCTACTGGGTCGAACACGTCCGCGCCACCGTGCGTTTCGGCGAGGCGCTCGCCGCCGCGCTCGACACCGACCCGACCCATCTGGTCGAGATAGGCCCCCGCCGCGTGCTCACCGGCCTCGCCCGCCGCCTCGACCCCAGCCGCGACATCCCCTGTCTGGCACCCCTACCCGGCCCGGACGCCACCGGCACCGAGCAGGCGGCCACCGTCGCCGCGCTCTACCGCGACGGTCTCGATCCCGCCTGGGACGCCCTCTACGAACCCCGGCAGCGGGTTCGCCGTCGCCTGCCCGCCTACGAGTTCTCCCGGGACGACCGGTTCTGGATCGAACCGCCCGCGCCCACCCCGGAACCGACCCGGCCCACCACGATCCCGGCAACCCAGGACACGACGATGGAACACCTGATCGCGCTCTTCCGTGAGCAGAACGCGGTGCTGGCGACCGCGCTGGGCGCGCCGCCCGCGCCCGCGGCGCCCGCCGCCGAACCCCCGCCCGCCGCGGACATCGTGCGCGCCGAACTGTCGCGGGTCAGCGGCTATCCCGCCGAACGCCTGCGCGAGGAGCAGACGCTGCGCGCGGATCTGGGCCTCGACTCGCTCATGCAGACCGACCTGTTCGGCGCCCTCGCCCGCCGGCTGCCGGGCGCCGTCCTCGATCCCGCGGTGGTGACCGAGTCGACCACCCTGGGCGATCTGGTCGCCCACTGCGGCACGCGCGCGGCGGCCGAACCGGTGCCCGCGCGGCCGGATCCGGTCGCGCAGCAAGAAGCTCCGCCCGTCGCGGTCACCCCCGAATACCGGATCGCCGACTTCGCCGAGGTGCGCGCGCTCGCCGACCGGCTCGCGGGCGCCGAGGCGCTCGGCCTGGCCAACCCCTACTTCCTGGTCAACGACGGGATCACCCGCGACACCGTCCGCATCGACGGCACGGAGGTCGTGAACTTCGCCGGCTACAACTACCTGGGCCTGTCCGGCGACGCGGCGGTGGTGACGGCGGTGCGGGACGCGGTCGACCGCTACGGCAGCTCGGTCTCGGCGAGCCGGGTGCTGTCGGGAGAGAAGCCGGTGCACGGCGAGCTCGAGGCCGAGCTCGCCGCGCTGCTCGGCACCGAGGACGCCATGGCCCTGGTCGGCGGTCACTCCACCAACGTGACGGTCGTCGGCCACCTGGTCGGCCCGCAGGACCTGGTGATCCACGACAGCCTGGCCCACGACAGCATCCTGCAGGGCTGCGCGCTGTCCGGGGCGACCCGCAGGCCCTTCCCGCACAACGACATCGCCGCCCTCGACACCCTGCTGGCCGAGATGCGCCACCGCTACCGCCGCGTGCTGATCCTCATCGAGGGCGTCTACAGCCAGGACGGCGACATCCCCGATCTGCCCGCCGTGATCGCGGTCAAGAAGAAGCACCGGGCCATGCTGATGATCGACGAGGCGCACAGCGTCGGCGTGCTCGGCGCCACGGGCGGCGGCATCGGCGAGCACTTCGGCGTCGACCGCGGTGACGTCGAGCTGTGGTCCGGGACGCTGTCCAAGGCGCTGGCCGGGTGCGGGGGATACGTGGCGGGCAGCGCGGAACTGATCCGCTTCCTGAAGTACACCACCCCCGGTTTCGTCTACAGCGTCGGCATGACCCCCATGAACGCCGCCGCCTCCGCCGCCGCGATCCGCCGGCTGCGCACCGACCCCGCGCTCCTCGCGCGGTTGCGGCGCAACAGCGCGCTGTTCCTCGGGCTGGCCCGCGAGGCGGGCATCGACACCGGCGACAGCGAGGGCACGCCCATCGTGCCCTGCCTCGTCGGCGACTCGATGAAGACGCTGCGCCTGTCGAATGCCCTGCTGCGCCGTGGGATCAACGTCAACCCCATCCTGTACCCGGCCGTCCCGGAGGACCTGGCCCGGCTGCGGTTCTTCGTGACCGCCTGCCACACCGAGGAACAGATCCGCGACACCGTGAAGATCCTCGCCGAGGAACTGTCCCGGGTCGCGGCCGAGGCGCCCCAGGATCCCGGCCCACGGCCCCGTCGTGCGCCTCGCGGTCACCGACCGCCCGCGGACGCGGTCGCGGCGCGCAGCGCCGCCCAGCTCGGTGCGTGACGATCCCGCTCGGAGACGACCGTCACCGGTCGCGGCCAGGCGATGGCCAGGTCGGGGTCGTCGTAGGCGACGGCGATGTCCTCGGCGGGGTCGTGCGGGCGGTCAATGCGGTAGCACACGTCGGCGCGGGCGGTGAGAACCTGGAAGCCGTGCAGGAAGCCGGGCGGCACGTAGAGGTGATGGAAGTTCTCGTCGTCGAGGACGAAGGTCTGGCTGTCGCCGAAGGTCGGTGAATCGGGGCGGATGTCGACCAGGACGTCGAACACCGCGCCGGAGGCACACCGCACGAGTTTGGCCTCGCCGCGACCGGACCGTCCGTGCAGACCGCGGACCACGCCGCGCCGGGACCGCGACTGGGAGTCCTGGGTGAAGGCGGCGGACGCGCCCGCGCCGAGGTGCTCGTCGAACACGACGGTGTCGAACGTCCGGGTGAACAGGCCGCGTTCGTCGTGGGCGGGGCGGGGAATGATCAGGTACACCCCGGCCAGCCGGGTCGGTTCGACGCGCAGGGTGCTCACGCGGTCACCACCCCGTCGTCCGGCCGGAGGGAGCGGGACTCCGGGGCGCCGTCGGTGCCGCGCAGGGTGCGGTCGACGACATCGGCCATGGCCGACCGGAACCGGGCCGGGGCGAAACTCTCGGCGTGGGCGCGGATGCGCGCCGGATCCAGCGCGGTGGGGGCGAACCCGTCGACCACCTCGGCGAGCGCCGCGACGACCTCCTCGTCGGAGCCCGGTGGCACGTGCGCGCCGGTGACTCCGGGGACGACGGTGTCCAGCGCGCCGCCCGCGCCGACCGCGAGAACCGGTGCGCCACAGGCCATCGCCTCGACCGGGACGATGCCGAAGTCCTCGATACCGGGCATGAGCAGCGCCGCGCATCGCTGATACATCGCCACCAGGACGTGGTCCGGCGCGGCGCCGAGGAATTCCGTCTCCTGTCCCGCGATCGATTCCAGGTACGCGCGGTCGCGGCCGTCGCCGACGATCACCAGGCGGCGACCGGTGCGCTGGGCGATCCGGATCGCCAGATCGGCCCGCTTGTAGGGGACCAGGCGGCCGGCGAAGAGCAGGAAGTCCGCGCGTTCGGCGGCCGGATCACAGGTGAACCGGTCCACGCGCACCGGCGGATGGACGACACTCGCGGGCAGCCCCCACCAGTCGCGGACCCGCTCGGCCAC
This sequence comes from Nocardia thailandica NBRC 100428, assembly GCF_000308795.1. Classification (GTDB taxonomy): domain Bacteria; phylum Actinomycetota; class Actinomycetes; order Mycobacteriales; family Mycobacteriaceae; genus Nocardia; species Nocardia thailandica. Next base: position 25,195 of record NZ_BAGK01000113.1, read on the forward strand.
GGCGGTGGAGTTCGCGACGACCTGCGCGAGTCGGGGCGCGGCACGCAGTTCGCCGCGCCGGGCGAGCAGGCCGAGCGCGGTCAGGGCCGCCGCGCCCAGCGGTCCGCCCGCTTCGCGCCTGCGGAACTCGGCGTCCCAGGCCCAGCGGGCCGGGCTGTGCACGTAGGCGATGACCGGCGCGGTCGTGGCGAGTGCGGCCTGGGTGGCGAACGCGTGATGACTGACCACGACGGCGTCGGGGTCGCCCAGTTCGAGGCGGCGCAGCACACGCGGCGCGAACGGCAACAGCGGGGCGTGCGAGCGGCGGCCGGTGCGCCGATACGCGGCGCCCAGCCAGGAATCACGCACCGTGGACCAGTCCAGGCCGCCGGGTTCGGTGTGACGCGCCGTCGGCCGGTCCGCGCCTCCCGGTGCGGTGTCGTGCCGCGCCGGGAGCGCGCCGGCGGGAACGGGGTGCGCGGCCGGATCGACGATGGGGGCGAAAACTGGTGCGCCGGGCCACGTCCGGGTGAACTCGTCGATCACCGCCTCGGAGCCGCCGTATTCGGTGAAGCGTTCGTGGACGATCGCCACGCGGGGAGTGTTCATGAGGAGATCTCGATCTGTCGGATGGTGCGCGTCGGCGTCCCGGCGTCCGAAGCGGTCGGGCTGCCGCGACGGCGGGTCGTCGGTGCGTGCGGGCCGGTCGGCGGCGCCGATGCCACCGTGCTCACGACGGGAGCCCGAGCTGGCGCGGCGCGGCGTGGCGGCGCACGGCGGGGACGACGGGGCGGCCCTCCAGCAGGCCGGACACGCCGCCCTGTTCGAGCGCGCGGCGGTAGACGAGCGCGGCGGCCTGCACGGCGGTGAGGGTGTGGTCGATGTCGGGCGGGCGGTGGGCGGCGGAGACCACGAAGGACTGGCCGAGGACGCCGCCGCGGATGAGTTCCTGCAGGAACAGGGTCCGGAACGCCTGTGACGGTGATCCGTCGGTGCCCGCGGTGACGAACATCAGGCACGACGGGCGGCCGGCCGGATACAGGAACTCCGCGATGCCGAGTTCGGCGGTGATCGCGGCGAATCCGTCGCGCAGGGCCGTGCCCGCGGAGTCCATGGCGCGCACGGGATCGGTGGTGGCGTAGGCGTGCACGACGGCGCGGAAGGCGGCCAGCGAGGCGGTCTCGGGCCCGTGGGTGGTGGAGAGCAGGAACACCCGGGGCCGGTCGGTGCGCAGGCCACCGAGTTCCATGAACTCCCGGCGCCCCGCCAGCGCCGAGATCGGGAACCCGTTGCCCATGGCCTTGCCCCAGCACGACAGATCCGGGCGCACGCCGTAGACCTGCTGCCCGCCGCCGGGGGACCAGCGGAATCCGGTGATCATCTCGTCGAAGACCAGCAGCGTCCCGTAGCGGTCGCACAGGGCGCGGACCCGCTCGAGGTAGCCCGGTTCCGGTTCGGCGGTCGCCGTCGCGGGTTCCATGACGACGCAGGCGATCTCGCGCCCTGACAGGATCGCCTCGAGCGCGGCGGGATCGTTGTAGGGGAACACGACGGTGCCGGGATCGGGGATGCCTGCGTTCATGGCGGTGGTGCCGATGAACCAGTCGTCGGTGGAGAAGAACGGGTGCGCGCACACCGCGACGGTCACCCGCCCGGTCACCGCGCGGGCCAGCCGGACCGCGGCGGTGGTGGCGTCGGAACCGTTCTTGCCGAACTTGACCATGTCCGCGCCGGGCACCAGGGCGAGGAAGTCCTCGGCGGCGGCCAGTTCCAGCTCGGTGGGCCGCGAGAAACTCACCCCGTCGGCGATCGCCCTGGTCACCGCCTCGACCACCGGCGGGTAGGCGTGGCCGAGGGTGACCGAGCGCAGGCCCATGCCGTATTCGACGTATTCGTTGCCGTCGCAGTCCCAGACCCGGCAGCCCGCGCCGCGGGACAGGATCGGGGCCATGCGCTCGGGATACTGATCGGCCCCGCGCGCGTAGGTGTGCGCGCCGCCGGGCACCAGATCGTGCAGCCGGGCCTGGAGCGCGGCACTGCGGGTGTGTGACATCGTTCGTCCTCCTTCAGCATCCGCGTTCGGTGAAGGCCCGCAGATAGCCCGCGGACTGCCGGACGTACATCCACGACCAGAACTCCGCCCCGGACGGGCTCGGCGAGGCGACCATGGTGATGCGGCCGCCGAAGCAGCGCCCGACGATGTAGCGCGCCCGCGACACGTGCGGGGTGAAGGTGACCACGATGATGTGCTGCCAGCCGTAGCGTGCGGCCAGCCTGCCGATCTCGCGGGCCTCGCCGCGCGTGGTCCACGGGTCGGGCACGAAACATTCCACCGGGAACCGGAATTCGCCCGCGCAGTAGCGGTCCATGACCGGGTCGTCGAGGCCGGTCGAGCGCGAGATGACCAGGCGCGGCGCGTAGCCGCGTTCGGCGAGGTCCAATCCGATGTCGAACCGTTCGTAGGGGGTGCCACCGAGGACGACGACCGCGTCGGCCGGGGTCGGCGGGTCGGTCTGCGGATACACGAAGACCGGCAGCCCGGCCAGGACCAGCGCGACCAGCGCGACGAGGACCGCGGCCGAGACGCGGACGAGAACCTTCGCGCGCCGGGACGTCATCGGCGCTCCGGGATCAGCCAGGCCCACACGGCCACGTCCCCGTGCGCGCCGGTGTGGTCGCGGACATCGCGCAGGGTGCCCTCGACGGCGAATCCGGCGGGCCCGGCGGCGGCGGTGGTCGTGCCGTCGGCGGTCGGGACGAGCAGCGTCAGCCGGACGACGCCGAGGTCGTCGCTCGCGTGGTGGCGCAGGGCCCGCAGGACGTCGGCGCGCAGGGCGGCGCCGAAGGCGGGGGTGAGGGGGATCAGTTCGGCGGACAGGTTGCGGTCGAACATGTCCCGGCCGAACAGACGGCAGAAGCCGAGCAGGTCGCCCTCGCGCACGACGGTGAACAGCCTGCCGCGGCGGCTCGCCAGATCGGCACACCGCTCGCCGGCGAGCGTGACGCCCGGCGCGGCGACCAGCACGGTCCGCGGCCGGGGGATCCATCCCCGGCACCGGCGGCGGACGGCACCGGCGGTCTGGCGGAGGACGACCCGGGCGACGGTCCCGACAGGGACCCCGGCGGCCGGATCGCGGTGGCCGGCTCGGTCGTGGCCGTCGGTGGCGAGGCCGGCCGGGTCGGGGCGGGTGCTGCGGTGCGGTCGCCGGGTCCAGGCGGCGGTGAAGCCGCCGTCGGGCGTCTCGGGGCGCGTTATCGCCCACAGCTGGTGGTCGCGGCGGGCGCCGTCGGCGTCGAAGTAGCGGGTGAGGGTCGCTTCGTGGCGCATGCCGAGGCTGGCCGCGCCTGCGGCGACGACGGTGTTGCCGACGGCGATCGGGGCGGTGATGCGGTGCAGGCCGACGGCGGTGAAACCGGCATCGAGCAGCAGGGCCACCGCGGTGCCCGCGATGCCGCCGCCCGCGTGGGCCGAATCCAGCCAGAGCCCGAGTTCGGCGGTGCCGGTGTGGGTGTCGACCGAGCCGAGCTGGCACTGCCCGGCGAAGCGGCCGTCGACCTCGATGACATAGGCGTAGCGGCGGCCCGCGCGGGCGTCGCGGCGGGCGGACCACCACTCCGCCGCCCAGGCGTGATCGTGATGCCGGTCGGGCCAGCCGTGGCGGGAGGTGGCGGTGACCGGCCGCAGCCGGCGTTCGTCGCGCATCCGGATCCGCCGCCACTCGCCCGCGTCGTCGAGCCGGAGCGGGCGCAGGCGGATCGACCGCCCGCCCGTGCGGGCCGGTCCGATCGCGGTGTCGACGGCGCCGGTCATCGCTGCGGCCGATCCCGGCCGAGGGCAGCGGTGGCGACCGAGCCGTCGGGGCGCACGGTGAGCCGCCAGAACGCGCCGGTCTCGTCGCGCAGCACCACCCCGCCGTCGGCCCGCTCCGACAGCAGCGCGCCGCTGGCCAGCACCGCCGCGACCGGCGCGCCCTGCGGTGACTGGAAGCGGGCGATGTCGGCCCGGCCCTCCCCGGCGGTCGCCACCAGCGTGCCGCGGAACTGGGGATCGGGCATGTGGGTGCGTGCCAGCACCTGCCACGCGGGCGGGAACGTGGCGGCGGGCAGGTCCTCGCCCGCGCTCGAGATGAGGTTGATGGCCGTGCCCTCCGGACAGCCGGCCGCGTCGATGCGCAGTTCCAGCGGCATCCGCTCGGTGTCGGGGTCGAAGCGCACGTTGGCCAGATAGGGCTGTCGGCAGTACTCGATGTCCAGGCACACGCTGCGCGCGGCGACCTTGCAGTTGACCATGCCGAACTGCGCGGGCCCGCCGATGCCGCGCCTGCCCACCGTGATCGCGGTGTCGGCGCCCTCGAACCAGATGTTGGTCAGCCACCAGTTGTTGGCGGCCCCGTCGATGTCGATGTGGCGGCTGGTCGTGCGCGGATCGTTGTCGGAGACGAATTCGACGTCGGTGAGCGACAATCCGGCGTTGTGGTCGTTGCCGGTCCCGTGGACGCCGATGTGGTTGCTGGCGAACTTCGAGGCCGTGACGTAGTTCTGGATGCACGCGGTGACCAGGCCGACGTCGAAATTGTTGATGTCGCAGTTGATGAACGCGGTGCCGCCGGTGTTGTGGTCGAGGACCACGCCGGTCTGGGCCAGGTAGCGGGGATGGTTGTCGCTGAGATGGTTGCCCCGGATCACCATGCCCTCGAACGAGCAGCGGAAGCACTCGTCGAGCCGGATCGCGGTGGCGCGGGCGCCGGTGAGATAGAGCCCGAACTGCGCGAAGCGCACCCGCTGCCGACGGCGCAGGTGGATCAGCGTGCCGTCGCCCTCACAGCCGACCACGGTGGCGTCGCCGCCGTGCCGTGCACGGTCGAGAAGTCGGGCAGGTCGGGCCAGGCCGTGATCCGGTAGTGCCCGGCCGGGATGTGGAGCACCACCGGCCGGCCCCCCGCGTCCGCGGCGGCGGCGAAGGCGGCGGTGTCGTCGGCGACCCCGTCGCCGACCGCCCCGAAATCGCGGACGTTGCGGGCCGCCGCGGTGGCCGCGGCGGCGGTACCCGCGCCGAGCGAGCAGGCCACCAGGGGCGTCGCGGCCGCGACGCCGAGGGCGGCGGCGAGCATGCCCCGTCTGCCCAGGCGGTCGGTCGTCACCGGGTGGTCACCCGCTTGGGGGTCTCGCGCTCGGCGGGCTCGAACACCGCGGTCACCTCGTCCACCGGGGCGGCGGGCAGCGGCGTGGCACCGCCGGAGCCTGCGCGGCGGCGCCCGCGGCGGCCCGCCACGACGACGCCGGTGACGATCGCGCCCGCGCGGGTGAAGGCGGACTCGGCCGCGGCGAAGTCCGCGGCGGTCAGGGTGCCGAGTTCGGCGACCGCGACGGCGGCGGCGCCGACGGCCAGCACCGCGGCCTCGGGATTGCCGCGCACCGGCGGCGCCTCGATGATGACGATGTCGAAGCGGCCGCGCAGGTCGGCCAGCACCGGCCCCAGCGCGCCGCTGGCGAGCGCGTCGGCGGTGTCGGCGGCGACGTCACCGAGGGGGAGCAGCGTGACCCCGAATTCGCTGTCGGGGTGCAGCAGTTCGGCGACGGGCCCGCCGTTGCGGCGCAGCAGTTCGGCCAGCCCGGGAGCCCGGGCCGGGCCGAGCGCGGCGGTGCCGGTGGTGTCGGCGTCGACCAGCAGCACCCGCGCGCGGGTGGCGGCGAACGAACGGGCAAGGGCGAGGCCGACTTCGGGCGCCGAACGCGGCGAGACGCTGCTGAGCACCACCACGCCGTCGCCGTCGAGGCCCGTGCGCAGCACGGTGCGCAGCGCGCGCACCGGCGGGTCGAGCGGGCCCGGGTCACGGCTCAGCTTGGCCAGCACCGGCAGGCCCGTGGCGTGCTCGAGGTCGGCGGCGCTGCGCAGCCTGCGGTCGATCCGGTCCCACAGCATGGCCGCGCCGACGCCGAGCGCGAGCCCGGCGACCAGGCCGAGCGGAACCAGCCTGCCCGCGCCGGGGCCCTCGGGCCCGGCCGGCAGTTTCGCCCGGTCGACCACCGCCACCCGCGCGGCCGGAGCCGCGGTGGTCTCGATGGTCTCCAATTCGTCGACCAGCCTGCGGAACTGGGCCACCACCGCGTCGGTGAGGTCGCGCGCGCCCGCCGCCGTGCCGTCGGTGACGGTGATGATCAGCAGCGAGGTCGCCGGGGGCGAGGTGGCGGTGATGTGGGTGCGCAACTCCTCGGCGGACATCGGCAGCTTGCGTTCGGCGAGCACCCGTTCGGCCACCGCGGCGCTGTCGGCCAGCTCGAGGTACGAGCGCACCCGCTGCTGCGCGGCGAGGCCGCCCTGATAGGAGTCGTTGACCGAGGTGCCGGTCGCCATCGAGACGTAGAGGGTGCTCGAGGCGGCGTAGCTGACCGGGCTCAGCTGCGCGTAGGCCAGCGCGGCCAGCAGACCGAGCAACCCGCCCGCCGCGATCGCGGTCCAGCGGCGGCGCAACAGCACCCAGAAGGCGTCGAGAGTCACGAAGGGGTCCTTCCTGCGAAAACGGGGAGCGGCGCGGGTGCGGGTGGCGCGGCGGGGCGCAGGGCGCCGACCGCCAGATACACCAGGACCACCAGCACGACGGCCTGCAGATACTTGCCGACGGTCTCGACGGAGCCGAGCATGCCGCGCTCGAACACCACCGGCGCCTCGATGAGCGCGATGGCCATGACCACGGCGACGACGTTGCGGGCGTAGACGGCACGCGCCCACAGGACGAGCACCACGGCGGTGAACAACACACCGGCGACCACGCCGGGAAAGCCGCCGAGCACGTAGCCCTCGTTGACATTGCCCTCGGCCAGCGAGACCGAGATCTGGCTCATGTCGACCGAGCCGCCGCGTACCTCGGCGGCCCAGGCGGTGCCCGCCTGCATCTTCTCCCGCCCGAGGATCTGGGCGGGCACGAGACTCTGCGCCGCGTGGGTGAGCACCTGGTCCCAGCTCAGCCACGAACCGGGCCCGGCGTAGGCGGCGTCGGTGGCCGCCTCGAGCAGGTCGAAGCGGCGCAGCAGGCTCAGGAACGGTTGCACCACGGGCGGATACCCCGCGTCGGTGGCGGCGGCCTCGGCGCGCACGTGCCCGGTGGCCTTGAGCGACTGCAGCCAGCCGAACGCGCCGACACCGGTCACCGACAGCACGGTGATGGTCGCCAGCTTGCGCCGCGTCCAGCCGGTCAGCCCGAAGCGCACCGCGACCGCCAGCGCCGCGCCCATGATCGGGGTCTTGGACTCCACCGACACCGTCCACCACAGTTCGCCCGCCATGAGCCCGAGCAGGATCGCCACGGTGGCGCCGTAGCGGTGCGCGCGGGTGTACACGATGAGCCCGACCGCGCCGACCGTGGCCAGCGTGGTCGCCAGGGTCAGCACCGGGCTGGCGCTGGACACCTCGCCCGCCCGCCCCGCCGAGCCGGTGGCCACGGCGGCGAGCCTGGCCAGGGTACCGAGGACGTAGAGGGTCCACAGGGTCGGCGCGAAGACGGGATCGTCGAGGATGCGCGCGACCCGGGCCGGGCGCGGCCGCGCGCGCCACCACAGCGCCAGCGCGACGACGATCGCGGCGTAGACCCACAGCCCGAACACGACCGGACGCAGCACCAGCTCGAGGCCGCGGTCGAAACCCAACTGCGCCAGGCGGGGATCGGCGATGTTGTCGCCGAAGCGCGGCTCGGGATTCACCCACAGCAGCACCACCGGCCGGGCCAGATACGACATCGCCCAGTAGATCGCCTGCGCGACGAGCAGCACCCGGATCACCCCGGACATGCTCAGCGCGGCGAGCACCACCGTGATCAGGGCGGCGGCGATCGCGAGCAGCGCGCCCGCGGCGCCCGTCACCGGAACTCCGGCTCAGCCGAGGACATCGATGATCTCCCTCGCCCGGTCGAGATAGCGGTGCCCGCCCGCGGCGATGCGCCGGTGTCCCGCCATCGCCATGGCGTCGGCGGCCTCGGGGTGATCGGCGCACCAGCCGAGGATCTCGTCGAGCTCCTCGGCGCTGGAGAACAGCAGGCATTCGGTGCCGTCGGCGAGCAGTTCGGCGTGTTCGTCGGTGCGCTGCCCGACGAACAGGCCGCCCGCGGCGGGCACCTCGAAGCTGCGGCAGGTGTGGGTGTCGCGGTTGTCGGAATTGAGCAGGACCAGGTTGGCGGTGATGGAGGCGACGGTGATGGAGAACTGCTCGCCGAAGGCGCCGTCCCCGATCTGGGCGCGGGTGGCGCGCAGCGCGGAGTTCTTGCGCCACCCCGGCCCCGACACCAGCATCCGCGCGCCGTGCGTCCGGGCCAGCGACACCACCGCCGGGCTCCGGTCGGGCCGTTCCACCCCGATGAAACCGACCAGGTAGCGGCGCGAGCCGCGCCGCGCGCTCGGCCGGTGCCAGGCCGGGTCGTAGGCGCTGCGCACGTAGAGCACCCGCTGCGCGCCCCGGGCGGTGAGCTCCTCGACGTTGTGGCGCTTGGTGGTGACCACCAGGTCCCAGCGCGCCTCGTTGGCGAGGTAGTCCGGGGTGGTGTTGTAGGGGTTGGACACGTCGTCGGGGCTGTAGTGCACCCGCAGGGCGGCGGGGATGTTCAGCAGCCGGTCCTGGTCCAGGTACACCGATTTGAACGCGAACAGCACGTCGGGGCGCAGCTGGGCGGCCGCGCGCTCGAGCCGCGTGTGCACGGCGTCGACGCTGTGCGGCGCGCGCCGGCCCGCGACCTTGGCGTAGGTCCACGACGGAGTCCAGCGAGGGGGCAGGGTGACCGGCGTCGTGTCGACCACGACGACCTCGTGCCCGGCCTGGCGGAACCCCTCGGCGAGGGAGCGGGCGTTGCTGCCCAGCCAGTCGTCGCCGGCGAACAGGATCTTCATACGTGTTCTCCGATCGGGTGTCCCGGAACCGGGGTGGGGACGGTGCCGTCGCGGTCGCGGCGGTACAGGTGCCGGGCGCGCAGCAGGTACCAGCAGGCGACGGCGATCTCGGCGGCCACGATGCCGCCCGCCAGCGCCCACACCGAGTGGGTGAGCAGGCCGGCGAGGAGCGCCACCGCGGCCACGGCGACGCCGACCCCGGCGCCCGCGAGGACGCCGGTGGTGTCCTGGCGCACCGGCAGGACCGCGGTGGTGAGGAACGAGGAGATGGTGGTGGCGGGCAGGATCAGCACCTCGAGCCGCAGCACCGCCACCGCCCCGCCGAATTCCGCGCCGAAGAGCAGGTCGATGACGAACGGCGCCACCGCCCAGATCACACCGGTGGCCAGCGCGGCCGCGGCGACACAGCCCGCGAGGACCCGGGTGGCGGTGCGCCAGAACCGGTCGGCGGGCTGGTCGCGCGCCATGCGCGGCAGCATCGCCAGGCCGATGGGGTCCAGCAGCGACTGCACCGCGCGCACGAGACGGTCCGCCGCGGAGAACAATCCGAGCGAGACCGCGTCCAGCACCGCCGCGTACACCACGGCCGAGCCCTGCCCGTAGCTGCTCACCAGCAGCCGCCCGGTGAGCACCGGCGCGCCGAGGCGCAGGGTGGCCCCGACGCCGGCGGGACGGCCGGGCAGCCCGTAGCGCCGGGTGGCGTCGAGCCATGTCAGCGCCAGCACGACCACCGCCGAGCCGAGCAGGCACAGCAGCGCCATCCCGGCGGAGGGGAAGTGCGGCAGCAGGACGACCAGCAGCACGAGATAGCCGAGCCGGGCGATGCCCTGATACCCGGTGGACGCGCCGAACCGGCCCGCGCCGATGAGCAACCAGTCCTCCGACAGCGCCCACAGCCCGCCGACGAACAGCCCGAGGCAGGCCATGTGCACCACCGGTGGCGCCCCCGCCGCCCACTGCACGGCGACGGCCGCGCCGATCGCCGCCAGCACGCAGGCGCGGATGACGAGGTAGTTGCCGCGCAGGGTGGCGAGCCGGTCGCCGCCCTCGGGGACGCGGGCCGCGAGGAACGAGGTCATCCCCAGGTCGACGAGCAGGGAGCCGACGAAGTAGGCGGCCATGCCGACGGCCAGCAGGCCCATGCCCTCGGTGCCGAGGATGCGCGCGGTCAGCGGCACGGTGGCCAGGGTGACCAGGTACTGCCCGTACTTGCCGAACATGACGAAGCCGACGTCGCGGGCGACCGCGCCGATCTCGCGGGCCCGGGCGCGCGGCTGCCCGCTCATCGCGGCACCCGCTCGCGGCCGGCGATCGCGGTCAGGAACCCGGCGACCACACGGGCGGATTCGGTGACGTCGAACGCGCGGGCCCGGTCGCGGGCGGCGGCGCCCAGCGCGCCGCGCAGCCGGGGGTCGGCCAGCAGCCGGTCCAGCGCCGCGGTGAGCGGGGCGACCGCGGGGGTGACGAGCAGGCCGTCGACGCCGTCGCGCACGATCTCGGCGGGCCCGCCCGCGTCGGCGGCGATCACCGCGCAGCCCGCGGCCATGCCCTCCACCACGACCTGCCCGAAGGGTTCGGTGACCACCGAGCAGTGCACGAGCACGTCGGCGTCGTCGAGGTGCGGCGCGGGATCGTCGACGTGGCCGGTGAAGGTGGCCGGCAGCGCCAGTTCGGCGGCGAGCGCCTCGAGCCGGGCGCGGTAGGGCTCCTCGCCGAAGAAGGTGCCGCCGACGACCAGCACGCGGCGCGGCGGCACCGCGGTGGCGGCCAGGGCGCGCAAGGCCACGTCCTGTCCCTTCCACGGCGTCAGCCTGCCGACGAGCGCGACCACCGCCTCGGCGGCGGGTCGCTGGCCCGCCCGGGGGCGGTCGGCGCCGAACTCCACACCGGGGTAGGCGACGACGGTCGGCACCCGGCGCAGCCCCAGCGACGCGGCGGTCGCGCGGCTGTTGGCGATCGCACCCGCGCAGCACAGCAGGCACAGCAGCCGGATCGCGGTGGCCAGGAACCGGCCGAAGTACTCGGCGCTCACCCGGTCGTGCACCTGCCAGACCAGCGGCACGCGCGCGCGGCGGGCGGCCACCGCCCCGATGAGCAGGGCCTTGACGCTCACCGCGACCAGCACGTCGGCCTCGGCCGCGCGGATCTCGGCGCCGAGGCGGAGCCCGAGCCGCGCCAGCCGGGCCGCCCCGCGCAGCACCGGCAGCGGGCCGGAGCCCGCGCCGGACAGCGTCATCGAGCGGCTGTCGAAGTCGTTGTCGTACACCGTGACCGGGATGCCGCGCGCCCGCATCGTCGCGACCATCGGGCCCGGCTCGGTCACCACGATCGAGGCGTCGACGTCGGAGCAGGCGCGCAGGGCGGCGATCAGCCGCATCGTGGCCAGCTCCGCGCCCGAGGGCGCGGCGGTGTGGGCGAGGAAGACCGCGCGCGTCATCCGGCCAGCTCCTGATAGAGCGCGGCGTGCGCGGCCGCGGCGGCCGCCCAGGAGAATGTGCGCGCGTGGGCGCGGCAGCGGGCGGCGTCGGGTACCCCGCCGTCCAGGGCGGCGACGAGGCGGGCGGCGAGCGCGTCGCTGTCGCCCGCCGGGACGATCAGGCTCGGGTCGAGGCCGCGCACCGAGTCGGGCAGGCCGCCGCAGTCGGTGACGATCGGCGCCCGGCCCGAGGCCAGGGATTCCAGCGCGATCAGGCCGAAGCCCTCCAGCGCGACCGAGGGGACGACGGTCACCGCGCACTCGCGGTAGCGGCGCGCGAGGTCGGCGTCGTCGGCCCGGCCGGTGAAGGTGACGGTGCCGCGGGGATCGAGTGCGGTGGCCAGTGCCCGCAGTTCGGCCTCGGCGGTGCCGGTGCCCACGAGGGTGAGGCGCGCACCGGGGTGCGCGTCCAGGACGGCGGGCCAGGCGCGTAGCAGCCGATCGATGCCCATCCGGTGCTCGAGGCGGCGCACGCACAGGACCGTGGGCGCGGCGGGCGTGGCCGGGCCGACCGTGTAGCGGTCGGTGTCGATGCCGGGCGGGATGACCACCACCCGGTCGGCGGGGACGCCGTAGTCGTCGACGAGCAGGTCGCGGAAGTGGCGCGACAGCACGACGAAGCGGTCCGCGCCGCGGTAGCGCAGCCGCTCGAGGACGTACTTCGCGCGCACCGCCGCGGCGCCTGCCCCGGCGGCGCGGCTCTCCCCGGCCCATGGCCCGTGGAAGTGCACGACCACCGGCCCGGAGCGCCGCGCGGGGCCGTAGAGCGCGAAGTGCCGGTCGAGCACGGCGCCGCGCGGCAGCCGGTGGCCGCGGTCGGCCGCGGCGACGGCGGCGCGGCGCACGGTGCCGCCGCCGGTGGGACCCCAGCTGGTCGCGCCGGCGGGCGCGGCGCCGAAAGCCGCCGCGCTGACGGTGATCTCGGGCCGCGCGGCGAGGGCGGTGTAGAGGTCGGTGAAGTACCGGTTGAGCCCGCCGGGGGCGGCGGCGAACCACTCGGCGCCGGTCATGTGGACGTGGACGCTCACGCCGTGCTCCCCCCGGTCACGGCCGCGGTGGCGCGCACGCGGGCGCGGTGCAGCACGGTGCGGGCCAGCCGGGCGTCGCCGCGGACCACGTCCACCGCCCCGAGCAGGGCCGGGTACTCGGCGCCGAGACGATGGTGGAAGCGCCACTGCTCGCGCAACTTCGACACCGTGGAGGTGGTGGCGCACAGGTTGAACGACGAATGCCGCCAGGCCGCCAGCACCTGCGGCAGCCCGGCGAACCGGCCGAACACGCCGGTGCGGGCGACGAGGTCGATGTCCATGGGGAACACCAGGTCGCCGCGGAAGCCGCCGACCCGGTCGACGAGGGCGCGCCGGAACATCGCCGCCGCGGTGGGCCCGAAGTCGGCGGGCCCACGACGGACCAGGGTCCGCAGGAGCGTCCGGGCCGAGCGGTCGCCGACCAGGCCGGGCAGGCCGAGGCCGTCCTCGAGGACCGCCCCCGCCTCGTCGATGACCCGGAACCGGCTCGAGCTCACCGCGACCGAGGGGTCGTCCATGACCGCGACCTGACGGGACAGGGCGCCGGGCAGCAGGATGTCGTCGGCGCAGACCACCTTGACCAGTTCGCCGTGGGAGAGCTGGACCGCGCGGTTCCAGTTGGCCCCGATCGGCAGGATCGACAGGTTGCGGTGGTAGCGCAGCCGGGGATCGTCGAAGGAGCGCGCGATCTCGGCCGTGCGGTCGGTGCTGGCGTTGTCGAGGACGACGAGTTCGAAGTCGACGTCCTGGTCGAGCAGGGAACGCAGGGTCGCTTCGAGGGTGCGCCCGGCATCGAGTGCCGGGACGCACACCGACAGGGTCGGGGACATCGGGGAGGGCTCCTACTCAGCGTGCGGCGGGGACACGGTCGGCGGGGTCGATGACCCAGCGGCCGTCGAGTTCCGGCAGCGCCGCGCGGACCTCGGGATACAGATCGGGCACCGTCAGCCACACCGCGTCGGGCCGGGCGCCGGCCAGCTCGGCGGGGCTCACGATCGGGATGTCGGTGCCGGGCATGCGGCGGCCCTGCTTGGCCGGGGCGGCGTCGGCGACCCCGGCCAGCAGCGTGCGGTCCAGTCCGGCGGCGGCGAAGACCGCGACCGCCCGGGAGGCCGCCCCGTAGGCGTACACCGTCCGTCCGCGAGCGCGCTCGTCGACGAGCCACGCGCGGACCGTGCGCAGGTCGCGCTCGGCGGCGGCACCGAGACCGCGCACCGCCTCCGCACCGGTGCGCGCCGACTCCTCGCGCGCGAGCGCGCGCACGGTGTCGTCGGGCGCGGCGGCGCCGTGGACGGCGGCCAGCAGGACGGTGCCGCCGTAGAGTCCGAACCGCCACGCCCGGGTCACCGTCATGCCCGCCGCGGCGAGCAGGCGCGCGAGCACCGGCAGGGTGTAGTAGGCGTAGTGGCCGTGCCGCAGCGCGTTCCACTGCCCGCCGTCGACGATGGCGGCGAGCGAATGGTATTGCAGCAGAAGCACTCCGGTCGCGGCGGTGGCGGCGGCGCGGGCGGCGAAGGCGGCGGCCTGGTCGGGTTCGTGCATGATCCCGAAGGAATCGATCACCACGTCGGCGGCGCCGTCGGCGACCGGACGCAGCCCGGGCAGCTCACCGAGCCACGACCCGCCGTGCGGGCTGGCGAACTCGCGCACGGTGCGACCCCGCAACCAGCCGTCGGCGGCCACCGCGGCCACCGCCGCGGCGGCCTGCTCGCGCAGCGCCCGCGGCTCGACACTGTCGGGTTCGCGGCCTTCGGCGGCGGCCGCGTCCAGCTGGACCAGCGCGCAGTCCGCGCACTGGGTCATGCGCAGCGGCCGACGCGCCTCGGCGGGCGCGCCGGGCGCGGGGAAGTGATCGGTCGCCGGGACCGCGCCGAGATCGAGCACGACGGAGACCCGGACGCCCGCGCACCCGCGACAGGCGCCCGGTCCCGGGACACCGGCACGCGGCGCGGAGTGGCCGGCGGAGCGGGTGGGCGGCGGGCTCGGCACGGGTCTCACTCCGTCCCGGCCGCACGCAGCGCGGCGTCGACGCGGCCGGCGCCGGAGAGCCCGCGCAGGTGGGTCAGGCGGGTGAAGCGGCCGAAATCGGCGGCGGTGAGACCGAATTCGCGGTAGGCGTCGTAGAGTTCGCGCGCGCCGTCGGCCACCGTCCAGGCGGCGGTGAAGCCCAGCTCGGCGCGCGCCGCGGTGAAGTCGACCCGATAGGAGCGCGGGTCGGGACCGGTCTCGCCGGTGATCACGACGCGGGAGCCGGGCACGGTCTCGGCCACGACGCCGGCGATGTCGGCGACGGTGACGTTGTTGGCCTCGGTGCCCACGTTGTAGGCGCGGCCGTGGATCCGCTCGGCCGGTGCGGTCAGGCAGGTGAGGAAGGCGTCGGCGATGTCGGCGGCGTGCACCAGCGGCCGCCAGGGGGTGCCGTCGGAGAGGACGGTGATCTCGCCGGTGGTCACCGCGTGCGCGACGAGGTTGTTGAGCACGATGTCGAGGCGCGGTCGCGGGGAGAAGCCGAACGCGGTGGCGTTGCGCAGGAAGACCGGCGAGAAGCCGCCGTCGGCGAGGTCGAGCAGGTCGTCCTCGACGCGGACCTTGCTCTCCGCGTACGGGGTCAGCGGCCGCAGCGGCGCGTTCTCGGCGACCAGGCCGTCGGCCGATCCGTACACCGAGCAGGTGGAGGCGTAGAGGAACCGGGTCACCCCCGCGTCGCGGGCCAGCCGGGCCAGCCGGACCGAGGCGTGGCGGTTGATGTCGTGGGTGATCTCGGGCGCCAGGGAGCCGAGGGGATCGTTCGACAGGGCCGCCAGGTGGATCACCGCGTCGACGCCCGCGACGTGCTCGGCGGTCACGTCGCGCAGATCGGCGCGGAAGCCGGGCGGATCGGCCGGGCGCGGGCCGAGTACGCAGTCGGCGAACCAGCCCAGGTCCAGCCCGGTGACCCGGTGACCGGCCTCGGCGAGGCGCCGCGACAGCACCGAGCCGAGGTAGCCCTGGTGGCCGGTGAGGAGAACGTGCACGACGGCTACCTGCTTCCGAACTGGAGGACGAGCTTGTCCGAGGTGAACGCCTCGGCGTAGGGCGCGCGGCACTGCACGCCGCGCACCCGGGCCAGGCCGAGGAAGGTCCGGTCGTCGAACCAGTCCCGCCCGGCCTGGGAGGGATAGTGCTCGCGCAGCAGCGCGGCCTTGCGCGCGGCGAGGTCCTCGCCGAAGGGCACGTAGACGGTGGGATGCCAGGATTCGGTGTCCCACTTGGGAATCTCGTAGCGCAGCACCGGATGGTCGCGGAACTCGGTGGTGACCAGCTCGGCCAGCAGCCGGTGGTCCTGGTGCGGGTCGGCGGTGTGCGGGGCGAACACCAGGTCCGGTGCCGACCCCGCGCGGAACTCGCGCACCGCGTCCTTGACCTCGCCCCAGTGCGCGGGAGTGCGGCCGTCGGGCAGCGCGCGCACGGTGAGGTCCGGTCGGGTGCCGCCGCAGAAGGCCGCCAGCGCCGCCCGTTCCTCGTCCTCGCGCGCGGTGCCCGCGCCGGTGAGCACCAGCGCCCGCACCCGCACCCCGGGCAGCGCCGCGGTGAGGGTGAGCAGGGTGGCGCCGAGGCCGATGGGTATGTCGTCGCAGTGGGCGCCGAGTACCGCGATCTCGGTGAGCGGTCCGGTGTGCCAGGGGATCATCGGCCCGCCCGCTCCCACACCATCCAGGGGCGCTCGCCCTGCTGGTAGGCGGTGTCGAGTTCGGCGCGTTCCTTGAAGGTGTCGGCGGGCTTCCAGAAGCCCAGGTACTGGTAGCCGAAGAGCCTGCCCTGCGCGGCGAGCGCGCCGCAGGCGTCCTCGACGAGGTCGCCGCCGGGTGGCAGCAGGTCGAAGATCTCCGGGGTGAGGACGAAGTAGCCGCCGTTCTCCCACAGCGGCAGCCGCGACACGGCGGTGATGCCCGAGATGTCGCCGGTGGGGCCGACATCCACGCAGTGGAACGAGGACTGCGGCGGGACCACCATCATCGAGGCGGCCGCGCCCGAGGCGGTGAACTTGCCGATCATCTCGTCGAGCGGGGCGTCGGTGAGGACATCGGAGTAGTTGGCCAGAAAGTACGGCTCGCCCTCGAGGTGCGGGCGCACGCGGCGCAGGCGCTCGCCGATCGCGGAGTCGAGGCCCGTGTCGACGAAGGTGATCGTCCAGTCGCTGATGTCGGTCTGCAGCAGCTCGACCTGTCCGTTGCGGATGACGAAGTCGTTGGACATCGATTCGCGGTAGGAGAGGAAGAAGTCCTTGATGTGCTCGGCGCCGTAGCCGAGGCACAGGATGAACTCGGTGTGCCCGTAGTGCGCGTAGTAACGCATGACGTGCCAGATCAGCGGGCGTGGGCCGACCATCTGCAGGGGCTTGGGCAGCACGTCGTGGGAGCCCGCGCGCATGCGCATGCCGTGCCCGCCACAGAACAACACGACCTTCACGAGACCACCTCCGGCGCCCGCGCGGCGTCGAGGACCCGGACGGTGGGCAGCGGGATCACCAGGCGCGCGCCCCATTCCGAGACGTAGGCGAGCTGGGCGACCAGCTCGGCCTCGAGATTCCAGGGCAGGAGAACCACCACGTCGGGGCGGTCCTCGGCCAGGAACTCCACCGGGGCGATCGGGATGCGGGTGCCCGGTGTGTAGCGGCCGTGCTTGTAGGGATTGCGGTCGACGGTGTAGGCGAGCAGGTCCGGTCGGATGCCGCAGTAGTTGAGCAGGGTGTTGCCCTTGCCGGGCGCGCCGTATCCGGCGACCCGCAGCCCGTCGGCGCGCGCGTCGAGCAGGAAGCGCAGCAGTTCGTGGCGCACCGACTCGGCCTTGTCGCGCAGCGCGCGATAGCCGTGGGGATCGTGCAGTCCCGCGGTGCGTTCCGCCGCGAGCACCGCCGCGACGCGGGGACCCGGCTCGTGTCCGGTGCCCGGGCGCGCCCAGATGCGCAGGGATCCGCCGTGGGTGGGCAGTTCCTCGACGTCGACCACCGTCAGGTCGCCGGTGGCCAGGGCGCGGATGGCGGTCGCCAGGGTGAAGTACTGGAAGTGCTCGTGGTAGATCGTGTCGAATTGGCCCTGGTCCAGCAGGTTCTTCGCGTGGTGGACCTCGAGGGAGAGGGTGCCGTCCTCGGCCAGCAGCGTACGCAGCGCGCGGGTGAAACCGAGCAGGTCCGGGACGTGGGCGTAGACGTTGTTGGCCACGACCAGGTCGGCGGGGCCATGGGTGGCGCGGATCGCGGTGGCCGAATCCTGGTCCAGGAAGGCGGTTTCGGTGGGCACGCCCTTGGCGCGCGCGGCCGCGCCGACGTTGGCCGACGGCTCGATGCCGAGGCACCGGATGCCCGCGGCTCCGACGTGCTGGAGCAGGTAGCCGTCGTTGCTGGCGACCTCGACCACGAACGACTCCGGGCCGAGCCGCAGCCGCCGGGTCGCCTCGTCGACGAAGCGTCGCGCGTGCTCGACCCAGCTGTCGGAGTAGGACGAGAAATAGGCGTATTCGGTGAAGATCGCGGGCGGCGCGACGAGTTCGGGCAGCTGCAGCAGGTGGCAGTCCCGGCACACCCGCAGGTGCAGCGGATAGGTGACCTCGGGTTCGTCGAGTGCCGATTCGGGGAGAAAACTCTCGCACGGGGGAGTCGCACCGAGATCCAGGACGGACGACAGCGACGAAGAATTGCACAGGCGGCACAACAACAGGGGGGCTCCCTCAAAAACCTCAGCGGCAGACCGAAAACAACGTGAGATCCCTGACCCCCAGAAGATCCGGTCGAAACCATACAAGCTGTCAACGGGGCTCGCAACGCGAACTCGGCGGCCGAACCGGCGTCCCGGCCGTCACTAGCACGCCCGTGGCTAATTTCCGCCGAGCGGAAATTCCTGACCCCTGCGAACCATCCCGGTGACGAAATGGATGCTACTTGGACGATTGTCCTGGTACGCCCGTGCAAACACTGGTCGGCGGCCGCGACTGTTCGCAGAATCGCGCTGGTGGACACGGTGATTCCACCCGTCGGTAACATGTGATGTAGGCGACACGGGTGTAGCGTTTCGGCCCGATTCTGCGACACTTCGTGCATCAAAAGAGGATTTCGGCAAACCTTCAGCGATCCCTCGACGCGGCGCTGCGTTCGATTGCATCGACGACGCGTGCGAGCCGATCGAATTGCGGAAATCGGTGCACCACTCCATGACGTCGACAATTGATGCCGCTGCCGGCGACGTGCGCATTCCGTCGCTCGAGTTCCCCTCCGCATATCGCGGTCTGCGCCGGGCCCGGCTGGCCCGGCTGATCGCCGCGACCGACCTCGTCGCGATCACCGCGGGCGCGGTCGCCGGATTCACCGCGGAATCCGGTCCGGGCACCTGGCAGCGATTCCTCGCCGGGCAGGCGTGGGTTCCGCTGGTACTCGCGCTCACCTGGTCGGCCGCGTTGGTCACCCACCGCACCCGCGCCACCCACATCATCGGCGCGGGCAAGGAGGAATACCGCCGCCTCGTCACGGCCACGTTCCAGGTGTTCGGCGCGGGCGCCATGATCGCGGGCGTGTGCCGATTCCACGGCGTGTTCCCCTATCTGGCGGTCGCGCTGCCCGTCGGCCTCGGCACGCTGATCCTGACCCGCTGGGTGTGGCGCGGCCTGCTCGACAACGGCCGCGGCGGCGCCTCGGTGCTCGTGGTGGGCAACACCGCCTCGGCGCGGGCGCTGGCCCGCGCCATCTCGCGGCCCGGCGGCGACGGCTACGTCGTGGTCGGTGCCGTGCTGCCCGACGACCCGTCGGTGGCGCTCGACCTGGGTGAACGCGCCGTGCCGGTGTTCGGCGGCCCCCGCGCGATCATCGGCGCGGCCCGGCGCACCGGCGCCGATTTCGTCGCGGTGGCCGGGTGGGACGGTCTCGACCCGCACGAATTGCGGCGCCTGGCCTGGGATCTCGAACCGCTGGGCGCCGAGCTCATCGTCGCGCCCGGCCTCGTCGAGGTCGCCCGCACCCGGCTGAGCAGCCGCACCGTGGCGGGCGTGCCCGTGCTGCACATCGGCAAACCGCGCTACGACCTGGCCGCCTCCCACCTCAAGCGCCTGTTCGACGTGGCCTTCGCGCTGACCGCGCTGGTGCTGACCGCCCCGCTGATGGCGCTCGTCGCCGTCGCGGTGAAGGTCACCAGCGCGGGTCCGGTGCTGTATCGCGCGGAGCGAATCGGCCTGGACGGCAAGCCCTTCCGCATGACGAAGTTCCGCAGTATGACCACCGACGCCGATCGTCACGTGGAGGCGCTGATCGCCGCCGAGGGCGCGGGCGCCGGGTTCTTCAAGCTCAGGGACGACCCGCGCGTCACCGCCATCGGCCGGATCCTGCGCCGGTACAGCCTCGACGAGCTGCCGCAGTTCCTCGATGTCCTGCGCGGGGACATGAGCGTGGTCGGACCGCGCCCGCAGGTGTGGCGCGAGGTCTCCGGATACACCACAAGCACCCGGCGACGGCTGTTGGTGAAACCGGGCATCACGGGGCTGTGGCAGGTCAGCGGCCGCTCCGATCTCGCGCCCGAGCAGTCCTACGACCTGGACCTGTCGTACGTCGAGAACTGGTCCATGCTGCTGGATCTGCGCATCCTCGCCCGGACCCTGGGCGTGGTCACCGCCGGCGACGGTGCCTACTGAGTCCTCCGCCCCCGCGTCGCGCGGGTCCGCCCCGTCCCGGCGGATCAGCGCACGAGGCGCTCGAGCAGGCCCGCCGAACGGGTGAAGGTGGCGGGCATCCAGCGTTTCGCCTGCCACAGCAGCTTGGCCTCGAGCTGCGGGACGACGTAGAGCTCGCCGCGATCGACCGCGGCGAGGGTGGCGCGGGCGATGGACTCCGGCGCGCGGCCGGTCCAGCGCAGCAGCACCGCGCCGAACCGCTCGGCCATCGCGTCCAGCGGCGAATCCTCGCGCAGGATCCCGGTACGCACGGCGGTCGGGCACAGGACGGTGACCCCCACGTCCGTGCCCGCGAGCTCGGCGGCGAGGGTCTCCGAGAGGGCGAGCACGCCCGCCTTGCTGACGTTGTAGGCCGCCATCCGGGGCGCGGCACCGAACGCGGCGGCCGAGGCGACATTGACCACGGTGCCCCGCCCGGCCGCCCGCAGCAGCGGGGCGAACACGTGACAGCCGTGCACCACGCCCCACAGGTTCACCGCGAGGGTGCGGTGCCAGTCGTCGAGGGTGAACTCGCCGACCGGCGGGCCGCCCGCGCCGATGCCCGCGTTGTTGATCACCAGTGTGGGCGCGGCGCCGAACCAGTCCTGCGCGACCGCCGCCAGCGCGGTGACCTCGGTGGCGGCGGTGACGTCGCAGCGTGCGGCGAGGGCCTCGCCACCCGCCCGCTCGACCAGGTCGGCGGTCTCGGCGGCACGGTCGGCGTCGAGATCGGAACACAGGACCCGGCCGCCGCGGCCGCCGAGCTCGACGGCGAAGGCGCGGCCGATGCCGCTGCCCGCGCCGGTGACCACGGCGTCGGCGCGGGCGGTCCGGCGCGGTCCGTGGAAGGGCAACAGTCGCATGGCAACTCCCCGGTTGGCTCGGGGCCGACCGCGTGGAGGTGGCGGACGCCACCGTCGGCCGCACCCGACACCCATCAGGCGCGCGGCGGCATGCTTCGTCAACCCCGGGCGGCCGGGCCCGGGTGCCCGCGTGCCGTGGTCGACCCGTCGGGTCGTGCGCCGCGGACCCGGCGCGGGCTACTGGTCGTCGAGCGTGGTCAGGCCGGTGCGGTAGGCGAGCACGACCAGCTGGGCGCGGTCGCGGGCGCCGAGTTTGGTCATGGCCCGGCCGACGTGGGTGCGGGCGGTGGCGGGGCTGAGGAACAGCGCCGCGCCGATCTCCTCGTTGCTCAGGCCGCGACCGACCAGGGACACCACCTCGCGTTCGCGCTCGGTCAGGACCGAGAGCCGGTCGGCGGCGGACTGCGCGGCCCGGCGCCGGGTGGTGAACTGGCCGATGAGGCGGCGGGTGACGCGCGGCGCGAGCAGGGCCTCGCCGGCCGCGATCACCCGGATCGCGTGCAGGAGTTCGGCGGGACCCGCGTCCTTGAGCAGGAATCCCCCCGCGCCTGCCTCGAGCGCGTCGAAGACGTTCTCGTCGGTGTCGTAGGTGGTCAGGATCAGCACCCTGACGGCCTCGAGCCCGGCGGTCGCCGCGATGCGCGCGGTCGCGCGGATCCCGTCGAGGCGAGGCATGCGGATGTCCATGAGCACCACGTCCGGACGGGTCGCCAGGGCCAGCTCGACCGCTTCCAGGCCGTCGGTGGCCTCGCCGACCACCGTGATGTCGTCCTCGAGGTCGAGCAGCACCCGGAATCCGGACCGCACGAGGCGTTCGTCGTCGGCGAGCAGGACCCTGATCGGGGCGGCGGGATTCACAGGGCGGCTCCGGCGGGGAGGAGGGGAAGGCGCGCGACGACGTCGAAACCGCCCTGCGCGCGATGCTCGGCGGACAGGTCGCCGCCGAGCAGACGGCACCGCTCCCGCATCCCGGTGATGCCGCGCCCGGAACCCTCGCCCCCGCGCAGGCCCTCGGTGGGCGCGTCGGGCCCGCTGTCGCTGACCCGCACGCGCAGGTCGGTCCCGGCGGTGTCCACGGCCACCGTCACCGCGGTCGGCCCGACGTGGCGGATCACGTTGGTGATGGACTCCTGGACGATCCGGTAGGCGGCGCCGTCCACGGCGCTGGGCAGTTCCTCGGGCAGGCGGCCGCGTTCCACGGTGACCCGCAGTCCGGCATCGCGGGCCACCCCGAGGATCCGGTCCAGCTGGCCGAGGCCGGGTTCGGGCTCGCGGCGGTCGTCACCGCGCAGCACACCCAGGATCGAGCGCATCTCCTGCAGGGCACGCGAACTGGTCTGCTCGATGACGCGCAGCGTCTCGCGGGCCTGCTCGGGGCGCCGGTCGAGCACGTGGGCGGTGACCCCGGCCTGCACGTTGATGATCGCGATGGCGTGGGCGACGGTGTCGTGCACCTCGCGGGCAATGCGCAGCCGTTCGGCGTCGACCCGCGCGCGGGCCTCCTCCTCCCGGTGCAACTCGGCCAGCAGGGCGCGCTGCTGGGCGTCGGCGGCGATGACGCGCCGCGAGCGCAGCGACAGCCCGAGGGTCAGGCTGATGACGGTCGCGCCGATACGGAAGAACACCCAGCCGATCGCGACGGTGGGAGTGACGTCGGCGGCCGCGATCAGCCAGCCGAGGGCCAGGATCGCGGTCCCCGACGCGGCGATCAGCACCGGCCGCCGCCCCGTGCCGTGCGCGGTCAGGGTGTAGGTGGCCACGAACAACGCCACGCACGAGAGCCGGTCGGGGAAGCCGAGTCCGAAGTAGACCAGGCTCAGCGCGCCGGTCGCGGCGAACACCGCCGCAGGCCACCGGCGCCGGAACACGAGCAGGGCGCCGCTGAGCGCCAGCAGGACGTAGGCGGTATGGCCGTAGTCGGTGACCGGCCGCGAAACCGCCTCCGCGCCGAGGGGATTGCCCGCGCTCTCCACCTGCACGCCGATCACGAACAGCGCGAGCGCCAGGTCGGGCACCCACGCGGGCAGCCGCGCCGTCCACGCCCGCCACCGCGGCGGATTCGAGCCTCGCATGTCGTGATCGTAGGCGACCGCGCCCGGCGCGGGCATGCGCGCACGAGCGCGCCTTCCGCGCGCCCCGACGTAGCCGCGGGCGGCCCGGCTACGCCGGATCGCGTAGCCGCGCACGGCGCTCGCCCGACGCGGCGCACCCGGTCCCGGCGCGACGATCGGTAGCCGGAACGCTCGTCCCCGAGAGAGGAAATGTCATGCGCCACACCGCACTCGCCGCGCTCGTCGCCCTGGTCACGGCCACCGGGATCGGACCGGTCCTCGCCCAACCCGTCGGCAGCGCGGGACCCGGCACCGTGGTCTCCTCCCGCGAACTGACCGCCGCCGAACTCATCCCCGGCGCCGCGCGCGGCTACCGGGTGCTCTACCGCACGACCGGGCACAACGGGCAGCCGGAGGTGAGCGGTGCCAGCGTCTTCGTGCCCGCCGGCGCGGCGCCCGCAGGCGGGCGGGCGGTCGTGTCCTGGGCCCACGGCACCAGCGGCATGACGCAGGGGTGCGCGCCCAACCTCAACGGCGGGATCGCCGACACCTTCGACGAGACGCCGCACATGTCGACCTACCTCGCGCGCGGCTACGCCGTCACCGCCACCGACTACATCGGCCTCGGCGGGCCGGGCACCTACGAGTACCTCGCCTGGCGGGCGGCCGGACACGCGGTGCTCGACGCGGTCCGCGCGGGCGCGGCGGTCGACCCGACGCTGTCGCGCTCGTTCGTCGCGGCCGGGCACTCCATCGGCGGGCAGGCCGCGCTGGCGGCCTCCCGGCTGTGGACCGACTACGCACCCGACCTCGACCTGCGCGGCACGCTGGCCTACGGGCCGACCAGCAATGTGGTGGACGCGATCACCGGCCTCGGCAGGCCGGAGACCCCGGCGCTGCCCGGACTCGACGGCCTGCACGCGCGCCTGGTCATGATCCTGTCCGGCCTCGACCACGCGCGGCCGGACCTGCGGGTCACCGACCGGCTGAGCGACCACGGGCGCGAGGTCCTCGGCATCGCGCGGGCCGGGGAGGCGTGCCTCGGCGAGTTGGAGGCCGCGGTCACGGGGCAGGCGGTCGGGCGGTTGTTCGTGACGCCGCTGGCCGACCCGCCCCTGCCCGAGGCCCTCGCCGAGTACCTGACCGTGCCGACCGACGGCCACCAGCGGCCGGTTCTGTTGCTCCAGGGCGGCGTGGACAAGGTGCAGCCGCTGCCGACGACCGCGCTCCTGCAGGAACAGCTGCGGGCAGCCGGCGCCGACAGCACGCTGGCGGTCCATCCCTCGGCCGACCACTTCAGCGTGCTCGACGCGGCCGCGGCCGACGAGGGCGGCTTCCTCGACCGGGTACTGCCCGCGCGCTGAGCGGGGTGTGCGGGGCCGTGACGGTCCCGCACACCGCCGTCGTCAGCGGAAGCGGACGTTGGTGGTCGCGAGCCCGAAGATCTTGCGGCCACCGGACTTCGCGACGATCGCGATGACCGCGCCGCGGGTCTCGGGATCGAGGGACTTGACCTTGCCGGTGAACTCGATCGCGCCGCCGGAGGTGGCGTCGACGACCGCGGTCTGCGACAGCCGCACCCCGTAGCGGGTCACGGCGCCCGGGTCGCCGGTCCAGCCGGAGACGAAGCCCGCGCCCATGCCCATGGTCAGCATGCCGTGCGCGATCACGTCGGGCAGCCCGGCCAGGCGGGCGATGGACGCGTCCCAGTGGATCGGGTTGTTGTCACCGGAGACACCGGCGTAGTTGACCAGGTCGCCGCGCGAGAGGTGCGCGTCGCGCAGCGGCAGTTCCATGCCGACGGACAGGTCCTCGAAGCCGAGCGTGGTGCCCGGGGTCCGGGCCGGGCTCGCGAGGCGCACCTCGCCCGCCGGGCGCAGCGGGGTCTCGCCCGGCTCGTCGGCCTCGGTCTCCCCGCGGCCGAAGACGTTGACGCCGTGCATCATCGAGTTCTGCACCGCCTCGGTGATGGCCGGGTCGACCTCCTCGCCGGTGATGCCCACGACGGTGGTGTGCATCGTGTGCACGGTCTCGCCCGCCTGGTCGGTGAAGGTGTTGGTGACCGTGATCAGGTCCTTGCCCGCGATGCGGCGCACCGAGGACAGCTCCACGTCGGTGATCAGGCGGTCGCCCGCGATGATCGGGCGGTGCTGTTCGAAGACCTGCTCGGTCTGCACGAACATGTCGTAGCCGACCACCACCGACTCGAACAGGTGCTTGTTGGCCGCCATCGCCGGAATCGAGACGAAGGTCAGCGGCGCGACGAGCCCGGTGTGGCCGAGGGCGACCGCCGCGTCCTCCTCCCAGTGCGCCGGGTGGTAGTCCTGCACGGCGCGGGCGTACTCGCGGATCTTCTCCCGGCCGACTTCATAGGTGTCGTCCAGCCGGTAGTAGTGGCCTACGCGTGACGCGAGCGCGGGGGCATCGACTGCCGTGGTCATCGAGAATCACCTAACGTTGAGGGACGGATTCGCAGCAGGGTAGCCGACATCACGGACCTCCGCCTGCGGGTCGGCGCTCGAAGACGATATGTCACAGGCGCGGGGTGCCCCGACACTGCCCGGTGACAGGGGGCACACCCGCCCCGCGTGCGCGGGGGTGCGTACGGTGAGCTCCACGATCGATCGGCGACGCGGAACGGGGTGCGGCGGTATGGGATTCACGAACACGGCGTGGTTGCGGGTGCTGCGGGCCGAGAGCGCGCCCACGGCGAGCCTGCTGTGCCTGCCGCCCGGCGGCGGGTCGGCCACGGCCTACCGGGCGCTGGCCGCGGCGCTGCCCGCCGGGATCGAGGTCGTCGCGGTGCAGTATCCGGGCCGTCAGGACCGCCTGGCCGACCCGCTGTGCCCCGACCTGCACGCCCTCGCCGACGCGATCGCCGCCGAAGTGGGCGCACAGCCCGGCGGCGCGCCGCTGACGGTGTTCGGGCACAGCATGGGCGCGACCGTCGCCTACGAGACCGTGCGGCGGCTGCGGGCGGCCGGTCGCCCGGTCGCGCGGCTGGTCGTGTCGGCCCGCCCGGCCCCCGATGTCGCCGAGACCGGTCGCCTGCACCTGGGTCCGGACTCGGCCCTGATCGACGACCTGGAACGCCTGGCCGCCGATCCGGCGCCCGTGCGCGTGCTGCGCGACGAGCCGGGCCTGGCCGAACTGGTGCTCCCGGCGGTGCGCGCCGACTACCGGGCCGTGGAGACCTACCGGCCGCGCCCGGGCGCGCCGCTGGACCTGCCGGTCCTCGCCTTCGCCGCCGACGCCGATCCCACCACCTCGCCGGCGCAGGCGGCCGGCTGGAAGGCCGTCACCACCGGGGAGTTCGCCCAGCGCGAGTTCCCCGGCGGGCACTTCTACCTCGACCAGGACCCGGCGGCGGTGGCCGCCGCGCTGGCGGCGACGCTGATCGGGGTCAGTGGCTGACGCCGAGCGGCAGGTGGCGTCGGCGGGCGTAGCCGATCCAGGACGCGGCGATGGTCAGCGCGGTCAGCAACTGCACCAGCCCGATCGCGTCGGCGGGATAGAGCACGCCGGTGAGGTAGTGGTCGATGAACCCCGGCGGGGGCAGCGGGGCGACCCCGGCGCGCACGCGTGCCCAGTTCTCCAGCTCGGTCAGCGGGCACACGAACCCGATGAGCACGGTGCCGAAACCCCAGCACACGGCCAGCACGTGGGCGATGAGCGTGCGCGGATACCGCCACGCGAGGAAACCGCCGGCGACCACGTACGCGATGAACGCGAAGTGGGCGACGGCGACGACGTCAGCCAGCACCCGGTACGGCATATTTCCAGAATAGGAACGGCCGGTATCCACCGACCGGAACGGCGTGCACCGGTTCGGTATCGAAATCGGATCCCGCGCAAGGCCTCCGGAACCGTCATCCGGTCGGTGGACGGGAGATCACCAGGGGGAGGGGCGGTAGTCCTTGAGGAAGCAACCGTAGAGGTCGACCCCGTTCTCGCCCTGCACGATCGGGTCGTAGACGCGGGCCGCGCCGTCGACCAGGTCGAGGGGCGCGTGGAAGCCCTCCTCGGCCAGGCGCACCTTGGTGTAGTGCGGCCGCTCGTCGGTGATCCAGCCGGTGTCGACCGCGGTCATGAGGATGCCGTCGGACTCGAGCATCTCCTTGGCGCTCGTGCGGGTCAGCATGTTCAGCGCGGCCTTGGCCATGTTCGTGTGCGGATGGCCGGGTCCCTTGTAGCCGCGCCCGAACTGGCCTTCCATGGCCGAGACGTTGACCACGTACTTGCGGCGCGCGGGCGCGGCCGCCATGGCCGGTCGCAGGCGCGAGACCAGGATGAACGGCGCCACCGAATTGCAGAGCTGGACCTCGAGCAGCTCGGTCGCGTCGACCTCGCCGACGGTCTGGACCCAGCTGTTGGTGTGGGCCAGGTCCGGCACGAGGCCGCCCGCGTCGATGGCCACGCCCGCGGCGATGCGCTCGGGGGTCGCCGAGCCGGCGACCAGGGCGAGCTCGGCCACGTCGGCCGCCGACAGGGACGGGGTCAGCGAGGCCGTGAGCGCGGTCGGGTGCGCCTGCATGGTCTTGCCGAAGGTCACCGACTCCACCAGCGCGCCCGCGGGCAGCGGCGCGGACTCCGCCTCGACCAGCGCGCTGTAGGCGCCCGCCGAGCGGCGCACGGTCTGGGCGGCGTTGTTGATCAGGATGTCGAGCGGGCCACGGGCGGCGACGTCGTCGGCGAGGGCGACGACCTGGGCGGGATCGCGCAGGTCGATGCCGACCACGCGCAGCCGGTGCAGCCAGTCGCCGCTGTCCTCCATCGCCGAGAACCGGCGGATGGCGTCGTTGGGGAAGCGGGTGGTGATCGTGGTGTGCGCGCCGTCGCGCAGCAGCCGCAGCGCGATGTACATGCCGATCTTGGCGCGACCGCCGGTCAGCAGGGCGCGCCTGCCGGTCAGGTCGGTGCGGGCGTCCCGCTTGGCGTGGCTCGCCGCGGCGCAGTCCGGGCACAGCTGGTGGTAGAAGGCGTCGACCCGGGTGAAGCGCTGCTTGCAGATGTAGCAGGGCCGGGGCCGGATGAGGGTGCCCGCGCTGGCGCCGGTGGCCGCCGAGGAGATCGGGATGCCGGCGGTCTCGTCGTCGATGCGCTGCGGCGACCCGGTCGCGGTCGCGGCGATGACCGCGCGGTCGGCCTCCGACACCCGGTCACGCGCCTCGAGGCGCTTGCGCTGCTTGAGCTTCTTGAACATGTGCCCGACGGCCCGCTGTACGGCGATCGAGTCGGGATGATCCTTCTCCATCCGCCCGGCTTGTTCGAGGACGCGCAGGCAGGTGGCCAGCTCGTCCGGATCGATCGTGTTCTCGGTCATCGGGGCGCGCGGAGTTCCTTCGTGCGGGAGCGGGGTACGGGAGACCATTGTCGCATTGGCCGTGGTGGCGGCCCGCTGGGTATCGTGGTGGACCGCTGCCGCAACCGCGCGGCACCCCAGCCACCCGACGGAGCTCCCCGATTTCCCCGCTCGAGACCGACACCGCCGACACGCCGCGCCGCCGCAGGCTCGAACCCGACGAACGCCGCGCGCAGATCCTCGCGTGCGCCATCGAGATGTTCGGCGAACGGCCCTACGCGGCCGTGTCGACCGCGGAACTGGCACAGCGCGCCGGCGTGGCCCGCGGCCTGATCAACCACTACTTCGGCAACAAGCGGGACCTGTACCTGGCGGTCGTGCGCCGCATGGTGACCCTGCCGCGGCCGGAGAAGGTGTCGATCCCGACGGGTACCCAGCGCGAGCGGGTCGACGCCATCGTCGGCTGGCTGCTCGACACCATCGCCGAGCACGGCACCACCTGGGTGAAGGTCACCAGCCACGAGGGCGTCGGCGACGACCCGGAGGTGCGCCAGATCCTGGACCAGGCCGATCAGGTCGCCGCCGAACGGATGCTCCTGATGATCGGCAGGCCCGATCTGGCCGACAGCGCGGCGCTGCGCGCGCTGATCCTGGCCTACGCGGGCATGGTCAAGGTGGCGGGCCGCGAATGGCTCACCCGCGGCACGCTCACCCGCCACCAGGTGCACCGGCTGCTCGCCGACGCCCTGTCCACGCTGATCGGCGAGACGATCCCCGCCGTCTCCCCGTACTAGACGGGTCCTGGCGCCTCGGGCGGCAGCGACGGCCTGCCGCTGTAGCCCACCGCGGCGCGATGCCCGGGCAGGTGACCGGTCCGGCCGTAGGCCAGCTCGATGCGCTGTTCGCGGCGATGCTCGAACAGCAGCGCGCCGATCCCGGCGGTGACCAGCACCAGGAAGGCGACGCCCGCCACGAGCGCCCAGCCGGTGTGGCCGGTCCCCGCCGCGGTCAGGGTGCAGGCCAGCGCGATGACGGCCAGCGCGCAGGCGATGATCCCGGGAACGTTGTAGTCGTCGGACAGCAGGTCTCCGGCCTGGGCGTGCCAGGGAGCCGGTCGATCTGCCGAAGAGGTGCTACCGGTCATCCTCACTCCTCGGTTCCGGGCCGGGTGGCGGCGGATTTCTGGATGTGACCAGCATGAACCGGGGCCCGGGGGCCCGCCAGGGGTGTTTGCCGCTTCGTAACGGCCCCTATGGTGCCGTGATCGAATCGAGACCTTCTGCGCGAATGTGCTGACCAGGGGCGCGCGAGTCCCTATTGTCGTCGGGGTCCGCAGGTCACGCGCGCGGGCGCGGCCCGCGGGGAGATCGAGAGGGACCCGGGTTGATGGCACGGTACGACGAGTGGGACGACGACCCGGAGGAGGGCGCCGAGGACAGACGATGGAACGGCCAGCGCTGGCCGCACGCCGAACCGCGTGACCCCGGGGCCGAGGCGCCGCGGGTCAACCCGTTCGCCATGGTCGCCCTCGCGGCGGCGCTGGTGGCGCTGTTCCCCATCGCGATCGTGTTCGCCCTGCTGTCGTTCGGTCACCCCAAGGGCCGTGGCTCGGCGGTGCTCGCGCTGCTGCTCGGCATCGCCGAGGCCGCCGCCGTGGCGGTCGCGGTGCTGTCGTTCACCGACGTCCTCGACCTGCCGCTGCCCCAGGCGGCGGCCGGACCGTCGAACGCGGTGCAGGCGCTGGGCTCGCCCGCCTCGACGCACGCGACGAGCACCGGCGCGCCCGCGCCCGTGGTGCCCGGCCCGACTCCGGCTTCCACGGCGGCGGTGGTCAGCAAGGGCACGGCGTGCGAGCCCGAGCAGGCGGGCCTGATCGGGGTCAATGCAGAGGGTGCAACGTTGCTCTGCCTGAAATCATCGGGCGGTTACCGCTGGTCGGGGCCGCTGTCGGTGCCGGGTTCGTTCTTCGTGACCGGCACCGCCTGCGACCCGCAGGTGACCCGATCCGGCCGCACGGCCGAGGGCCGGGCCGTGGTGTGCGAGGGCAAGGCGGGCAACGCGACCTGGGTGCCCTGGACCAGCGAGTAGCTCAGTCGCCCTTGCGGGCCCGGCTCGGCTGCACGCGCGGCGGCTCGTTCGGCATCTTCGGGTACTGCGGCGGCCAGGGCGCGTCCATGAGCCCGTCGGCCATGTCCCGCTCCGACATCGCCAGCAGCGGCTCGATCGACTGCGCGCCCCGCCCCGCCCACGGATCGCCGAGGCGCGCGAGGCGATCGGGCACCGTGGCCAGGGTCAGGTCGTCGGGCACGACGGTGTCCAGCTCGTCCCAGAACAGCGGCGTCGAGACCTGGCCGCCCACCTTCGGCCGGACACACCAGGCGCCGAACACGGTCTTGTGCGGGGCGTTCTGGTTGAAGTCGACGAACACCCGCGACCCGCGTTCCTCCTTCCACCACCGCGCGGTGATCTGCTCGGGGTGCCTGCGCTCGAGTTCGCGGGCCAGCGCCACGGCCGCCGCGCGGACCTCGTAGCCGTCCCAGCGCGGTTCCAGGGCCACGTACAGATGCAGCCCGCGCGACCCGGAGGTCTTGATCGCGCACTCGATGCCCAGTTCGGCGCACAGCGCCCTGGTCAGATGCGCGGCCTCGACCAGCTGGGGGAAACCGATGCCCGGCGACGGGTCGAGGTCGATGCGCAGTTCGTCGGCGATGCGCAGGTCGGGGACGTGGTTGGGCCACACGTGGAACCCGAGGCAGCCCTGGTTGACCGCCCACAGGATGTGGGCGAGGTCGTGGGCGACGAGGGCGTCGCTGGTGGTGCCGTTGGGCGTGGACACCTCCACGGTGTGCAGCCAGTCCGGTGCCGACTTGGGGACCCGCTTCTGGAACCAGGACTTGCCCGACGCGCCGTCGGGATAGCGCTCGAGCAGCAGCGGCCGGTCGCCGACGACCGACAGCAGCGGCGCGGCCACGGCCCGGTAGTACTCGACCAGGTCGAGCTTGGTCTCCCCGCGCTTGGTGAAGTAGACCTTGTCCGGGTTGCTGATCGTCAGCACCCGTCCGTCGATCTCGAGCTCGACGCTCCCGCTCATCGGTTCGCCTCGCGTTCGCCGAAGATGGCGTCGAGTTCGGCCGGGGCTACCTCGTCGAGCTGGGCGTAGGTACACGACTCCGGTGTGCGGTCCGGCCGGAAGCGCACCAGCCGCCCGCCGTGGCGGAACCGGCCCGACTGCACGTGTTCGTAGCGGACCTCGGCGACGAGTTCGGGCCGCAGCGCCTCCCACGACAGGTCCTTGCCGCCGCTCCAGCGGCTCACCCCGCCGGGCATGCGCCCCTCGGCGCTCGCCTGGGCGGCCGCGTCGGCCCAGCGCCGCCACGGATGCTCGGCCAGGGCGTTCTCCCGCAGCGGGGCCAGCTCGCCGACCAGCTCGCTGCGGCGCGCGGCGGTGAAACTGCTGGCCACCCCCACGTGGTGCAGTTCGCCCGCGTCGTCGTAGAGCCCGAGCAGCAGCGAGCCGACGCCCTGACCGTCCTTGTGCCAGCGGAACCCGGCCACGACGCAGTCGGCGGTGCGCTCGTGCTTGATCTTGAGCATCACCCGCTTGTCCTGCTGGTAGGGCCCGTCGGCGCGCTTGGCCATGACCCCGTCGAAGCCCGCGCCCTCGAACCGGGTGAACCAGTCCCTGGCCACCGCGGGATCGTCGGTGATGGGCGTCAGGTGCACCCGGCCCGGCGCGGCGTCGAGCAGGGATTCCAGCGCCTCGCGGCGCGCCGCGAAGGATTCCCCGGTCAGATCGCGCTCGCCGAGGGCGAGCAGGTCGAAGGCGACGAAACTGGCCGGTGTCTCGGCGGCGAGCTTGGCGACGCGGGACGCGGCCGGGTGCAGACGCTGCTGCAGCGTGTCGAAGTCCAGGCCCGCGCCGGTGACCACGACGATCTCCCCGTCGACCACGCAGCGCGGCGGCAGTGCCTGCTTCAGCAGCTCGGCGACCTCGGGGAAGTAGCGGGTGAGGGGGCGGTCGTTGCGGGAACCGAGTTCGACCTCGTCGCCGTCGCGGAAGACGATGCAGCGGAAGCCGTCCCATTTCGGCTCGAACAGCCAGCCGGGGTCGGTGGGCACCTCCGGGCTCGATTTGGCCAGCATCGGCCGCACGGGCGGCAGCACCGGTAGATCCATGACCGAATCCTCCTCACAGGCGGTTCTCACCCGTGTCGACGGCGCGGACGCGCCCGATTCATCGTTCCGGGGCCGATCCTAGGCGGACCCGGGTCGCCGGGCGGGCCGCCGCGCGTGGGAGGGGAGGGGCTCAGTTCTCCAGCCAGCCGTGCTGGTCGGCGAAGGCGGTGAGCCGTTCGCGGATGGTGAGGATCTCGCCCGCGGTCAGCGCGGGGGAGGCCGAGAGGAGCAGTTCGGTGAGTTCGCGCTGCAGTTCCTCGCCCGAGAGCGCGCCGCCGGCGGGTCGCTCCTTGCGCGGCGGGCGGCCGTTGCCGACGGCGGCGAGGTTGACCGCCTTCGGCCCGCGATCGCCCTCGGTCACCTCGAACTCGAAGAGCCGCCCCTGGCGCAGTTCGTCCTCGTCGAGGCCGATGTCGTTGACGTGGACGAAGACATCGGGTCCGCCGTCGTCGGGCCGGATGAACCCGAAACCCCGTGAGCCGTCGAAGGACACCAGTTTCCCGATCGACACCTACACCCACTCCTCGCCGCTGTCTCTACCCGGTCACTGTAACGCGTGACATGGGCGGAATTCGTCGAAAGCGGACAGCTCGTGCGCTGCTCCGGGCGTGGCCGGACGGTCGTGTCGGCGACGGCTCATTGTCACGCTCGGGCAACGAGACGTTAACGGAGGGTCATTAGCGTGCCGTAGCAGTTCGGGCTCGGTTCGAGGAGGGTGCGGTCGCGTGTTCGACCCCGGTACGGGGATCTGGTCGGGGGGGTTTGCCGCGGATGGTGGCGCGCTGGTCGCGCCGGGACCCGGTGGGGTGCGGGCGCACTGTCACCGGCCGCCGCTCGTGCGGCCCGCCGCCCTGACCCGCGTGCCCCGGCCCGCGCGCCTGCCGCTGGCGCCCGCGCAGGAACGGATGTGGGACGCCGTGCGGCGTGGCCGGTCCGCGGACTGGAATGTCGCCAAGGCGGTCCGGTTGCGCGGCATGCCGATCGATACCGAGGCCCTGTGCGCGGCGGTGCGCTCGGTGGTGGCCCGCCACGAACCGCTGCGCACCCGGTTCCTCGAGGGCGACACGGGCCCGGTTCAGGTGATCGAGGAACCCGCCGAGCTGGACGTGGACCTGGCGGTGCGGCCGTGCGCGGAGCCCGAGCTCGCGGACGTGCTGGGCGAACTGGCCTGCCGTCCCTTCGATCTCGCGGGCGCGGGGCCGATCCGGGCCCGGGTGTTCGTCCTCGCGCCCGACGACGTGGTGCTGGCCCTGGTGGTGCACCACATCGCGGTCGACGGGCGTTCCCTCGGCCCGCTCGTGCGTGACCTGGTCACCGCCTACCTGGCCCACCGCGACGGGACCCCGCCGGACTGGCGGCCGCTGCCGGTCGGCTACGGCGACTACACGCTGTGGAAGCACGCCCAGCTGGGCGAGTTCACCGACGAATGGAGCCGGGCCACCCAGCAGTTGCGCTACTGGGCCAACGCGCTGGCCGGGCGCCCCGCGCTGCTGGATCTGCCCGCCCGCGACCCGGCCGACGTCGCCGTGGACGCCGACCCGGTCGCGGGCGGCCTGCTGCCGGTCTCGCTGCCGCCGCGGGTGCACGCGGGCCTGCTCGCGCTGGCCCGGCAGGGGCAGGCGAGCCTGCTGATGGTGTTGCAGGCCGCGTTCGCGCTCTCGGTCGGCGCGTTCGCCCGCTGCGCCGATGTCACCGTGGCCACGGCGGTCTCGGGCCGTGACCACCGGCTGCTCGACGACCTGGTCGGCAACTTCTCCGACGACGTCCTGCTGCGGGTGCGCCTCGACCGATCCGCCGACGTGGACGAACTCCTCGACCAGGTCCGCCGGGTCGCGCTGGCGGCCTACGCCCACCCGGACACCCCGAACCCGCGGCTCAAGCGCTGCCTCATGCAGGACGCGCGGCTGCCCCTGTTCCAGGCCACCCTCATCCTCCAGCGCGCCGACGCGGCGCGCGTGGCGCGGGCCGACACCGCCGCGCCGGGCCTGTCGGTGAGCGAGGTGCCCACCGGGGTGGTGCGCGCCAAGCACGACCTCGAGTTCGGGCTCACCGAGCACTACGATCCCGCCGGCGCGCCCGCGGGCATCGACGGCGCCTTCCTGTATCCGCTGGCACGCTTCGACCGGGCCACGGTGCGGTCGTTCCTGCGCCGCTTCGAGGCGGTGGTGGAGATGCTGGCGGGCGGCTATCGGGGGCCGCTGGTCGCGCTGCTGGCCGCCACCGACCCGGCCGTCGTGCCGGTGCGGGCCCGGCAGGCGACCCGGATCCTGGTGTGAGTCCTCAGCGGTCGCGTTCGAGCGGGAAGCCGCCGTCGCGCCAGGCGGTGATGCCGCCGGCGAGGCTGTAGGCGTCGTATCCGGCCGCGCGCGCCCGCGCGGCGAACCGGCGCGACACCTCGCCGACCGGGCACACGAACACCACCGGGCGCGACCGGGGGAAGGGCATGCCCTCGGCCAGCAGGTCGTCGAGCTGGTCGTCGCGCAGGTTCAGCGCTCCCGGCACGTGCCCGATGCGGTAGGCCATGGCGCCGCGGGTGTCGACCACGACGGGCCTGCCCGCCCGGTCGAGTTCGGCCAGGTGGGCGGGTTCGAGTTCCGGTGCGGCCGGTGCGGTCTCGGGCGCGACGGCGGCGGCGCGGCCGAACAGGTCGGGCCGCCGCTGCCGCAGATACGACAGGTAGGGCTCGAGCCGGTCGCAGACCACCAGCACCGCAACCAGCGGCCTGCCCGGCACCGGTTCGGCCTTGCCGAGGACCTCGAGCGCGGCGGCGTACCCGG
Source organism: Nocardia thailandica NBRC 100428 (assembly GCF_000308795.1). Lineage (GTDB taxonomy): Bacteria > Actinomycetota > Actinomycetes > Mycobacteriales > Mycobacteriaceae > Nocardia > Nocardia thailandica. The sequence continues at coordinate 60,392 of NZ_BAGK01000113.1, forward strand.
CGCCGCTGGTCGGGCCCGCGAGCAGCCCGTAGCCACGGACCAGCCCCAGGGTGGCCTCCACGGCGCGGGCCGAGTCCACGGTGACGATCTCGTCGTAGAACTCCGGCCGGAACAGGCCGACCTCCCACATCTCGCGCTCGGACCGGATGCCGGGCACGAAGTCGTCGCGGCCCGAGACCACGCCGATCGTGCGCAGCCCCGGATGGCGGGTGGCGAGGAAGGCCGCGGTGCCCCGGGTGGAGCCGGTCGTGCCGAGGCCGCCGATCAGGTAGTCGACGTGGCGGACGCCCGCCGCGGCGAGGTCGTCGTGGATCTCGCGGCCGGTGCCGTGGAAGTGGGCGTCGAGGTTCTTCTCGTTGGTGTACTGCGAGGGGTGGAACCAGCGGTCCGGCGCCTGGTCGACGGTCTGCTCGATGACCGCGCCGACGTCGTTGGGCGCGTGGGGGTCCGGGCACTCCGAGAGCCCCGGCAGCTCCACGATCTCGGTCCCGAGGGCCTGCAGCAGCTCGCGGACCTCGTCCACCCGGATGCGGTTGGTGACCGCGCGCAGCGGGATGCCGTAGAGGCCGCCGAGGACGCGCAGGGCCTTGGCGGTGTTGCCGCTGGAGGCCTCGATGAGCGAACGGCCCTCGGCGCGGAGGCGGTCGAGCTCCTCGCGCAGCATGCCCCAGGCGACGCGGTCCTTGACCGACCCGAAGGGGTTGTGCGACTCCAGTTTCGCGTACAGCTCGACGTGCGGCAGGCCGTGCACGTCCGGGTCGAGGCGCAGCAGCGGCGTGCCGCCGATGAGTTCGGTGATGTGCCGGTGGATCATCGCACCTCCGGTGGGCGGTGGTCGGCGTCCGCGGCGACGGTGTACCGGGTGCCGTGGTGGGTCACCGCGACCCGGGCGGGGGTGGGGTGCAGCGAGGCCGACGCGGCGGACAGGTCCATGTGGTAGGCGGCGGTGTTGGGGAAGGCGATCAGGTCCTCGGCCCGCGGCGGGCGGGGCAGGCGGACCCGGCGGACGGTGACCAGGTCGCGCTCGAGGCACAGCCGACCGGCGCAGTGCACCCCGACCGGGTCGCCGGGGCCCTCGCCGAGCAGGATCGGGTCGACCAGGACCTCCTGGCCCGCGGCGGTCACGGTGTCGCGGCTGAGGTCCACGTGGGCCAGGGTCACGCCGTCGGCGGTGTGCTTGACGAATTCGACCCGGGCGAGGGTGATCCCGGCGCCGTCCACCAGCGACTTGCCGGGTTCGAGCCAGAGCTCGAACTGGTTGTCGGTGAGGACCTGGGACAGGCTGCGGCCGCCCTGGCCCGGCAGCGGGGAGTCGAGCAGGGCGGTGAGCGCGGTGGCTGCGGGTTCCTGGTTGGCGTACTTGTGGAACACCGGCAGCCCGCGCACCGCCCCCGCCTCCACCTGCAGGCCGAAACCCGCGCCGCCCCACCCGAGGCCGGGGCCGTTGCCGAGCAGCCCGGCACGCAGGGCGTCGAGGTAGGCGTCGTAGGAGTCGGCGTCGGTGAACACCTGGCGCAGGCCGCCTCCCACGTCGAGCACCGTCGGGGCGAGATCGGCGGCGTAGGCGTATTCGAGCAGGTCGAGACAGTGCGCGGCCGCGCGGACCCGCTCGGCGGTGGCCGCGGTGTCGAGATGGAAGGAGAATCCGGCCAGCGCCAGACCGTGCCGGGCGACCCGGTCGACCGCCGCGCGCGCCGACGCCAGGTCGATGCCGAAGCGGCTCGTCGCGCTGCCCGGGAAACCCGAGACCCGCAGCAGCACCGGGGCCTCGGCGCCGAGCTCGGCCAGGGTGTCGAGCTCCCAGACGTTGTCGGCGTTGACGCACACTCCCGCCGCGACGGCCGCGCGCAGCGCGGGACGGCCCTTGGGCCCGGTCATCTCGATCCGCTCGGCGCCGAAGCCGGCCGCCAGGGCGGAGTCGAGTTCGGGGACGGAGGCGACGTCGACGGCGATGCCCGCGGCGGCGGCCTCGACGACGAACGCGCGCGACCGGTTCACCTTGTGCGCGTAGCAGATCCGGTGCGGGTGCGGGCGCGGCGCCAGCACCGCGCGCAGGGCGGCCAGGTTGGCCGCGAAGACCCGCGGGAAGACGACGTGGACCGGCGTGCCGAAGCGCGCGACGACCTCGGCCACCGCCGCCGGGTCGGCGAGGAAGGCGGCGACCTCCGGGGCCAGCCGGGCCGGGACCGCCGGTGGCGGGGCGCTCATCCCACCGGGGTGCCCGGCGCGGGGGCGGGGGCCTCCTCGACGGGGTTGTAGCCGCCGTCGCGCAGTGCCTCGAAGGCCCGGAACCGGTTGCGGGGGCTGCGGAACTGCGCGACCACCTGTTTGCTCGCGAGGTCGATGGAGGTCACCGGGATGTCCATGGCGGTGAGCACCGCGGTGATCGTGCGCACGCAGTGCGCGCAGCTCATGTCGGGCACGTAGAAGACCGGCCCGCCGGGCAGCTGCTCCTCCCCGGCGCCCGCGCCCGCCGGGACGGCCTCGACGTGCGCGACCACGCGGGCGAAGGTCTCCACGAAATGGTCGACGACGGCGCCGAGGACGTGGGCGTGCCCGCCGCCCGAGTGCTGCGGCGCCGCGGCGGGGCAGGACGGTCGGGTGCCGGGTTCCAGCAGCGCGTACTGGCGCGAGATCAGGTCGAGATCGTCGTGGTAGCGCGCGATCGCGGCCTCGGTGGACAGGCCCTCCTCGGTGGTGGCGCGCCGCATGACGCGGTGCGCGTCGGCGATGGTGGCCTCCTTCATCGCCCGCAGGGTGGCGGCGGTGTCGGCGGTGTAGCGCAGCGTGCCGTCGGGCAGGGCGCGCAGGCGGGCCGGGATCATGCCACGCCGGTAGGTGGAGGCCTGCAGCTCCCAGAACCAGCCCGTGGCCACGGCGGTGAAGATCCCCGAGTCGCGCAGCGCACGGGCGAACCCGGCCGGGTCGCGGTGGGGCGTGTCGGCCAGCAGCAGCGCGTGCTGGGCCAGGGCACGTCCGGCCGCCTCGATGCCGACCCGGAAGATCTGCCCGGGTTCGCGATCGGTCGTGGTGCCCTCGAGGACCGCGCGGTCGTCGGCGGTCACCGCCGCCGACCGCGCGGCCAGGGCGCCTGCGTCGAGCTCGGCCCACAGCCGCAGCACCGTCTCGCGCACGGCGAGCGGGATCACCGGCAGGTCGTCGCAGTGACCGGTGTTGGGAATGCCCGCGCTGTCGGTCCAGGTGATCCGGTGCGCGGCGGCGCGTACCTGGTCGGGGCGGCAGGGCCGCATGAAGCGTTCCAGGTACAGCCGCTGCGCCGTGGTGAGGTGGCCGCCCGGCTCCGGGATCACCGGCGTGCTGCGGTATTCCAGGCGCACCGGCGCCGGGGGCGCGACCGGGCCGAAGAGCCCGGGGCGGGCCAGGTCGGCGAGGACACGGGCGGCGGCACGACGGTCGTAGCGGGGTGGGTACATCGCTGCTCCTGGGTCGGCGGGACAGGGGGTCAGCGCAGCTGCGCCGCGATCCGGCGCAGACAGGTCAGGAATCGGTCGATCTCGTCGGGTGTGGTGTAGACGTGGGTGCTCACCCGGACCGAGCCCGCGGACTCGTCGGCGCCGGGCACGCAGTGTGCCCCGGTGCGGACCAGGAAGCCGTGTTCGGCGAGCACGAATCCCAGGTCGGTGGCGGTGATCCCGTCGAGGGTGAAGGAGACGATCCCGTAGCCGACCGCGCAGCCCGCGCCCGCGGGGCCGGGCAGGAAGCGCACGCCGGGGATCCGGCGCAGCCCCTCGATCAGGCGCAGGGTCAGGTCGCGGTTGTGCGCCGCGACGGCGGTGAGGTCGAGTTCGTCGAGCAGGTCGAGCGCCGGGGCCAGCGAGAGGATGCCGGGCACGTTGTAGGTGCCGCCCTCGAGCAGTTCGGGCATGCGGGTGCCGGTGTGCCCGCCGGGCAGGAACGGCCGCAGCGCGCCGTGCACGCGGCGTCGGCAGTACAGGACGCCGGTGCCGGGTGCGCCGAACATCTTGTGCCCGGCGAACACCGCGAAGTCGGCGCCGAGGGCGGTGACGTCGACCGGCAGGTGTCCGCCGCTCTGGCTGCAGTCGAAGCACAGCAGCACGCCCGGATCCAGCCGGCCGCGCAGTTCCTCGAGGGTGCTGAGCCCGCCGTAGACGTGGTGCAGGTGGCTCACGGTGATCAGGCGGGTGCGCGGGCCTGCCAGCTCGGCGATGTGGTCGGTGTCGGCCTCGCCCGCACCGGTGACCCGGTAGGGCCGCAGCGCGATCCGGCGCCCGAATCGGGCCAGGGTGTCGCGCAGGTGCTCCCAGGGCAGCACGTTGGCGGCGTGATCGGCCGGGCTGTAGAGGATCTCGTCGCCGTCGGCGAGCGCGGTCAGGCCCCAGGCGAGGGCGACCGCGTTGAGCGCGGCGGTCGCGCCGGCGGTGAAGACGATCTCGTCGGGATGCCCGGCGCCGACGAACGCGGCGGTCCGGCTGCGGATCGCGGCGATCCGGGCGCTGAGAGTCGTTGCCCAGGAGTAGGTTCCGCGGCCGGGGTTGGCGGTGTGCCTGCGGTGGTAGTCGGTGACGGCCGCGATGACGGTGTCGGGCTTCTGGGTGGTTGCGGCGCTGTCGAGGTAGACGACCGAGGGGTCGGCGAGCCCGGGGAACCGGTCGCGCACGGTGGCGGGGACGGCGGTCGGGACGTGCCGGGGCACGGCGGCCACGACGGCCGGGACGATCTCGGGCCGGACAGGGTGCACCTCGACGCTCCCTTCCCAGGCGGCGTGCGTGTCCTGTGCTCCACGATACGCACCGGGGAAGGCTTTGCCTCGCGGACAACGGTTTTCGCGTCCGCCGGGCGGGCCGGGTGGTGGCTACTCGTCGTCGAGACCCGCGGAGAGGTAGGCGGCGGCCACCAGCCACTGGCGGCAGCCGGGGCCGTGGCTGTCGTGGCCCCGCAGGATCTCCCTGGCCTGCCGGTAGGTGAGCCCGGCGGGCTCGTCGGTACACGAGCCGACCGCCGGCGTCAGCGCGGAGGAACCGGCCGGTGGCGAGGGTCGGAAGGAGGTGCTCATCGAGGCCGAGTCTACGGAGAATGCCCTTGCAGATGCAAGCACATCCGGACGTGTCGACGGGTCCGGGAGACCGGCGAGGACCATTGCGCGCCTTACGGATTCAGGGGACTGGACGTCACTTTCGTACAGGTCGGTCGGATGTAACCGGACGGACGAAACCGACCGGCGCGCATGTAACGAAAGCGTGTTAGGGTCCTGGCCGTCAGTGCAGATGCAAGAACGTTTGTGTGTGCATCTGCAGCATCCCCCGTGATCAACCCATGCCCGGAAGGGAAGTCGGATATGCCCGCAGTGCAGCGTGAACAGGACCCGCGCCAGGGTACTTACGCCTGGCGCAAGAGCACCTTCAGCAACCCCAGCGGAAACTGTGTCGAGGTGGCCCCGACCGGTGACGGCCGTGTCGCGGTGCGCAACTCGCGCGAACCCGAAGGATCGATCATCTACTACACACGCCCGGAGATCGATGCGTTTCTGCGCGGCGCGAAGGCCGGAGAGTTCGACTACCTGGTGGTCTGATCGGTAGGATCGGTGATCGGTACGGCGCGCGGCCCCGGCTGAGCGTCGGTGTGGTAGTTCCCCCGAACGCCGAAAGACGAGATGTCGATGATCGCTGAACCCGCCGATTACGGTCGCGCAGAGTCCCTCACCCCGGACCGCGGCCCTACCGTCCTGCGGATCGCACTGGGCGGACAGCTGCGCAAGCTACGTGAGGGCAAAGGCATCACCCGCGAGGCCGCGGGGGAACACATCCGTGGCTCGCACGCGAAGATCAGCCGGCTCGAGCTCGGTCGTACCGGGTTCAAGGAACGCGACATCCGCGATCTGCTCACCCTCTACGGGGTGATCGACGAGGCCGAGCGTGCCCAGTTCTTCGAGCTGGCACGCCAGGCCAACGAACCGGGATGGTGGCAGCGCTACAGCGATCTGCTGCCGAGCTGGTTCAGCACCTATCTCGGCCTGGAGCAGGCCGCCAGCCAGATCCGTACCTACGAGAACCAGCTGGTGCCCGGCCTGCTGCAGACCGACGCGTACGCCCACGCCATCATCGGCCTCGGCGGCGACAGCGCCGACACCGAACGGCGCGTGGAGATCCGCAGCCGCCGTCAGGAGATCCTGCACCGCGCGCAGCCGCCGGTGATCTGGGCCGTGATCGACGAAGCCGTGCTGCACCGCCCGGTCGGCGGCCCGGAGGTGCACAGCGAACAGCTCCAGCACCTGGTGAAGATGGCGCAGCTGCCGCACGTCACCATCCAGGTGCTGCCCTACACCGCGGGCGCGGTCGCCGCGGCGGGCAGCGCCTTCAGCATCCTGCGCTTCCCGGAGCCGCAGCTGCCCGACATCGTCTACCTCGAACAGCTCAGCAGCGCGCTCTACCTGGAGCGCCCGCAGGATCTGGCGCTGTACCTGTCGGTGATGGACCGCGTCAGCGTCCAGGCGCTGCGCCCCGACCAGTCGCGGGACCTGCTGACCCGCTACGCCGAACGGGCCTGAGCCCCGGCCGCGTGGTCGGCTCGGCACAGACGGCTACGGCGCCACCGGGTCACGGTGCGCCGTAGCGGGAACGGATCCGCGAGGGTCCCGGCGCTGCGCGGGGTGGGCGCTGCGTCTGCGGGCCGCCGCGGCGGTGATCAATATCGGATGCAGCCGGCCGCGATGCGCCAGAAGGTGTCGGGCGCGAGCGTCTGCAGATCCCAGTCGTCGGCCAGCTCGTGGGCCGTGGTGACGATGCGGTCGATGTCGAAGTCGTTGCGGGTCGCGGCGCCGGTGGATTCCACGGCGTCGATGACGAACGCGACGGCGGTTTCGCGCGAATAGCGCGTGGTGTGGTCGGTACCGAGCGGGTGGGTGCCCGTGGTGCGCTCGGCGAGACCGAGCCGGCCGGTGATCTGATTCATGTGAGTGCCCCTGACGTTAGGCAGTGGCAAACCCGTGGCAACTGTAGCCCCGGGTGTGCCGCTCGCGGCCTCCCCTGACTGTCCCCTGAATTGTGTTGCGGCCCCGAGTTTAGGACGGTCCACCTTTCAGATGCAAGCACATCTGCACGATCGATGTCGTCTCGATGCGCACGATTTCACGGCTTCGGGGTGGCGAATCCCGGGCCGTGCCAGCGTGTTTAGGGTATGCCGCAGAAAAGGGCGCCGTGACCGGCGGTAATGGGCGCGGAGTTACCCGCGGGCCGCCCGGCCGGGCGGGAGAGGGGCGTTTACCGCGCCGAATTGGCCTGCGCGGGTTAATTTCCGGCTATTTAACCGCGGCAACGGCCTCGGGAATCGGGACCGGCCCGTCGCGCAGTTCCAGCACGCGCTGAAAGGTGTTGCGCGCGGGCAGGATCGCCGCGACGACCGCGGCCACGTCCGCCCGCGTGACGTCCGAGCGCGGCACCGGCGGCGCCGCGAGCGTGACCCTGCTGTTGCCGTCGGCGTCGGTCAGCGCGCCGGGCCGCAGGATCGTCCAGTCGAGTGGACGCGCCCGCAGGTCGTCCTCGGCCTGGGTCTTGGCGTCGATGTAGGCCACCCACGACTCGTCGCGGCCCGGTGGCACCGGGCTGCCCGCGCCGACGGTGGAGATCTGCACGATACGCCGCACCCCGGCGCTCTGGGCGGCTTCGGCGAGCCGGATCGCGCCGTCGCGGTCGACGGTGTACTTGCGGGCCGCGCCGCTGCCCGGTCCCGCGCCCGCGGCGAAGACCACCGCGTCCGAGCCGGCGACCGCGGCGGCGAGATCGGCCGCCGACCCGTGTTCGAGGTCGTAGATCACCGGCACCGCGCCGGTGGCCTGCACGTCCGGCGCCTGGGCCGGGTCGCGGACGAGCGCGTGCACCTGATCGCCCGCGGCGGTGAGCAGGCGGGCGAGCCGGAGGGCGATCTTGCCGTGACCGCCTGCGACGACGATGCGCATGGGATGGGTCCTTCCTGCCGGGATGGCGGACTCAGCGTTCGGGGCCGCCGGGATTGCAGTTCGCCTGCACCGTGGCCTGGTAGCCGACATCGGGACGCCACGGTTCGAGATTCCAGCTCGGCTTGTCGGGCTGGACCATCCTGGCCCACACCCAGTGGCAGACGAACTGATCGCGCATCCCCGGAGTGTCGGCGCCGGGGTCACGGGCCAGGATCTCGCGCCAGGCGAGCTCGTCGGTGCCGGGAGCCTTGGTGTAGCGGCCCGCCTCGGTCGGGAAGACCTGGAGGCGGGGGCCGTCCTCGTTGGTGGTCCAGCTCAGGTGGTCGACGAGGGGGAGTCCGAGATAGGGATCAGGGGTGGTGGTGACCGGGGTGAGGGTCCGCGGTGCGAGGGTGACCGGCGGCCGGACGGTGGTCGGCGCCGGGCCGGTGGTGGTCGGAAGCGCGGGGGCCGCCGTGGGGGCGTCGTCCCCGGCGCAGGCGGTGAGCGCCAGCGCGGCCGCGGCGAGGGGGAGACACCGCAGGGCAACTCCGTGTCGCACGCCCTCGTCCCTTCCTCCGCCTGCGGGCCGATCCGGCCCGCAGCCGACCTTAGCCGCGCGCGGGCCCGGCCGCATCGGCGCCGGTCAGCGCCACAGCGACCGGCACGGCAGGCGGCGTAGCGCGGCGTCGACGAGGCCGTCGACGGTGACGTCGAGCCCGGCCGCGACCGCGGCGGAGGTGAACTCCCAGGCCTCGGCCGCGGTGGCCGCGTAGTGCAGCACCAGGTGTTCCTGCGCGGTGGTACCGGGGAACCGCACGGTGATGCGGCGGGTCGTCTGCTCGGGCAGGCCATGGGTGATCGGGGCGCTGGGGGCGGCTCCCTCGGTGAACAGCATGGTCTGCTCCTCTCGGCAGGCGTCGGCGTCGGCATCCCGCGTGCTCGACAGCCTAGGGACGACGCGACCGGTGCCGAGCCCGTTCGCGCGTGCGTGTGGACATGTCACAGCTGGTCGGAGCCGGTGCCGTGACGAGAACAAACCGTGCGGTCCGCGTGACCGGGAGGCCGCGACAAGCCGGTGACCCCCGGATCGTGTCCGCGCACGATCTCCGCGGGTCCTGTGGCACCCTACCCCGTCGCGCGCCGACGGGCGCGCACGGACCGCCGGGGTGTTGTTGCGAAACGGACGCGGTCGGCACACGACTCGGTCATAGCGGCCGAACGGGACGCGGCGGAGCCGTACCGTGACAGATCTGGCGCAGGTGCGCTCGGGGGCTTACCGCGGAACTCGAACTACCGCAGGCGACATCGCGTCGGGCTCCTGCTCGTTGTCACCCGAAGGCGTGTGCCATGACGTGTCTGCGTGTCCTCCTCTGTGCCCTGATCCTGCTGGTGCCCGCCGGCACCGCCGCCGCCCAGCCGCCGATCCCCCTGCCGGGTTCGCCCGGCTTCCTGCCCGAACTCCAGCAGTGGATCGACCAGGTGATCCCCGCCCCCGCGCCCACCCCCGCCGCCGCGCCCGCGGCGGGCCTCGCCGAACTCGACGACGCCGGGCTGGCCGCGCTGCGGGCGGCGGTGCTGCCCTCCCCGGTCGGTGACGCCTTCTTCGACGCCTGGCCCGACGGGCTCGACGACTACGCGCCGGGGGAGGTGATCGAGGTCCGCGACGTCACCGCGACCGCGGCGCCGCTGGTTCTGGTCCCGGTCGAGCGGGTGGTGCTGCTGAAATATCGCACGAGCGGCGCCTACGGCCAGCCGTCCTTCGCCACCGCGACCCTGGTCGTGCCCGCCACGGCCTGGACCGGCCCGGGCGACCGGCCCGTGGTGGTCGACAACCTGCCCATCGATGGGCTCGGCCGCACCTGCACGCCCGGCTACACCTTCGCCCACGGCCTGCACACCGACACGAGCCTGGCCGAGTTCTTTCCGCCGACAACGCAACTGGCCACCCTGCGCGGCTACGCCGTGCTGGTCCCGGACCACGAGGGCCCGTACATGGCCTACGCCGAACCGTACGTGGCCGGGCACGCCGTGCTCGACAGCATCCGCGCGGTCCGCGGCTTCGCGCCCCAGGAGTACGCGACGAGCCGCTTCGCCATGACCGGCTACTCCGGCGGGGCCATCGCCACCCACGGCGCGGTCAAGCTCATCGGTTCCTACGCCCCCGAACTCGCGGAGGTGATCGCGGGCGCGGCGCTGGGCGGCGTCCCGGCCGACTACGAGATCCTGAGCCGCAGCATGAACGCCAACCTCGCGTCGGGCATCTTCATGGCGGCCACCTTCGCCATCGGCCGCGAGCGCACCGAGATCCTGGCCGCGATGAACCACTTGGCCCAGTGGGTGGCCTCGCTGATGAAGGACGAGTGCGCCGACACCTTCGCGGTCCCCGGCGTGCTGCTGCTGCCGATCGACGTCGGGTCCAACATCGTCGATCCGCTGCGCTCCGAGCTCGCCGAACAGATCTACGACATCACCCGCATGCCCGGAATGGCCTCGGGCACACCGCTCTACATCTACAATGGCGCCCAGGAGTTCTGGATCCCGGCCGAGGGCGCACGGCGGCTCTACCAGGAGCAGTGCGGGCTGGGCGTCACGGCGGTGTACCGGGAGGTCCTGGGGGAGCATCTGATCGGCGCGGCCACGGGCTATCCGGGCGCGGTCGCCTGGCTCGACGAACGGCTGCGGGGCATCCCGGCCGCCGGTGAGTGCTGAGATGTTCACCCTCCGGCAACGCCCCCGGTGGTTACGCGGCGGCCGGGATTCATCGGCGGTTATGCGACGGCGTTAGCGTGGGTGGCACGCGGAAGGAGCGGCCCCATGGAGTTCCGGCACCTGGTCTCGTTCATCACCATTGCCGAAGAGTTGCATTTCGGTCGCGCAGCGCAGCGCCTCCATCTGACCCAACCCAGCCTGTCCGCCCAGCTGCAGAAGCTGGAACGATCCCTCGGCGTCCAGCTGGTCGCGCGCAACTCCCACGAGGTGCGCCTGACCCCGGCCGGCCGGGAGTTCGAGATCCAGGCCCGCCAGATCGTCGCCCAGCTCGACCGCGCGGCCCGCGCGGCCAAGGCGACGGCCGAGGGCAGGGCGGGCAGCCTCAACATCGGTTACAACCTGCCCGCCAGCAGGCACGTGCTGCCCGGCGCGCTGGCCAGGATGACCGAGCGGCATCCCGACATCATGGTGTCGCTGTGGGAGAAGCGCACCGGCCCCCAGCTGGCCGCGCTGACCGACGGATCCCTCGACCTGGCCCTGGTCTACGGGCACCCCAGCACCGCGCAGTTCCGGTACCGGCGGCTGCTGCACCGGGTGCCGCTGGTGGCGGTGGTCGGGCGCAGGCATCGCTGGGCCGATCGGCCCGGGGTCCCGTTCGCCGAGCTACAGGGGCAGGAGTGCGTGCTGTTCGACCGGGACCAGTGCCCGGCCATGTACGACACCCTGCTCCGCTCGGCGGCCGAGACCCGGATCGCCCTCAACGTCACCCACACCGCCGACGACCCGGGAGCGACCGCGCACATGGTGTCGGTGCGCTCCCTCGTCGGTTTCGCCTCGCTGCCGCGCGCCATTTCCATGGGAATGGGCGCGCCGGGGAGCAGTTCGGTCGCGGTGAAATTGTTCGATCCCGTCCCGGCACTGGATCTGCACGCGGTGTGGCGGGCGGAGGAAACGAATCCGGCGGTATCGCTGTTCCTCGACTGCATCGAATCCGACGAATCGGCACGACTCGATGATGCCCGGGCGCTGAGCGCCTGAAAAGGGCGATAGGCCAAATCATTCGCACGGTAGGAACCGGCTGCCGAGCCGGGTCCACAACGGTACGGCCGGACCAGAATTTCTCGGTGTGAACACGGTTTCAGCCACCGCCAACGGATTCGTCCCGACCGATACCGCGAGTTTGTACGAGATCGTCGCCGCCGCGGCCCGGCGGGAACCCGCCCGCCCGTCGCTGTGCGGCGCCGACGGCATCCAGCTCACCACCGGAGACCTCGACACGCGGGTGCGCGCCGTCGCCTCGGCCCTGCTCGCCGAGGGGGTGGCCGCGGGCGACCGGATCGCGGTGCTGGGGCGCACCGGCCTCGAATGGGCGATCCTCGACGTCGCGGCCCTGGCCGTCGGCGCCGTGCTCGTCCCGGTCTACCCGACCTCCTCGCCCGCCCAGATCGCCCACCTGATCAGCGACAGCGGCGCCGCCTTCGCCGCCGCCGAGACCGCCGAGGACGCGGCCCGCCTGCGCGCGGGCGGCGCCGGGGACGCCTGGCTGTTCGACCGCGTCGCCGAGTGGTCGGCCGGGCCGGTCGACCCCGCGCTCGACGCGCGGATCGCCGAGGTGGCCGCCGACGACCTGGCCATGATCGTCTACACCAGCGGCACGACGGGTCTGTCCAAGGGCTGCATGATCTCCCACCGCAACATGTACGTCACCGCGGCCAACACCGTCCGCCAGACCGGCACCGTCTTCGACGGGACCACGGTGCTGGCGCTGCCGCTGTCGCACGTGTTCGGCCAGACCATCCTGTTCGCCTGCCTCTACGGGGGTACCCGCACCCACCTGCTGCCCGGCGTCCCCGACCTGGTGCCCGCGCTGGCCCGGCTCCGGCCGACCTTCCTGCCGCTGATCCCGTACGCGCTGGAGAAGATCCGCAAGTACACCCGCACCCTCCTCGACGAGAAGGAGGAGGCCGAGGCGGTCACCCGCGGCTTCGACGTGCTGGCCGAGGACGGCGCGGTCCCGCAGGTCTCGACCCACCCGGTCGCCGGCGCCCTCGGCGGGCGGTTGCGCCATGTCATCTCCGGCGGCGCGTCGCTCGACGACACCACCGCCGCGTTCTACGCGGGCTTCGGCGTGGTCGTGCTCAACTGCTACGGCCTGACCGAGGCGGCCACGGCGGTCACCGTGAGCGCGCCGGAGACCAACCGCCTGGGCACCGTCGGCAGGCCGATCCCCGGCACCGAGGTCGGCATCGCGCCCGACGGCGAGGTGCTCGTGCGCGGCCCGCACGTCTCGCCCGGCTACTGGGGCGCGGCCGCCGACCAGCGCCCCGTCGACGAGCAGGGCTGGCTGCACACCGGCGACCTCGGCGAACTCGACGACGGCCACCTGCGGATCACCGGACGCAAGAAGGAGATCCTGGTCACCTCCGGCGGCAAGAACGTCGCGCCCACCCCGCTCGAGGACCGCGTCCGGCTGCACCCGCTGGTGAGCAACTGCATGGTCGTCGGTGACGACCGGCCCTTCGTCACCGCCCTGGTGACCCTCGACGCCGCCGCGGCGCGGCGGTGGCGCGCCGAGCACCCCGGCACCGACCCGGCCACCGCCGTGCAGGCCGCGATCGACGACGCGAATTCGCTGGTCTCGCGGGCGGAGTCCATTCGCGCATTCCGCATCGTGGACGGGGATTTCACCGTCGACACCGGCCTGCTGACCTCGTCGCTGAAACTGCGCCGGGCCGCGATCGCCGACGCCTATTCCGCCGATATCGAGCAGCTCTACCTTTCCCGCACGTGAATTCCGCGGCAATAGCCGCACCCTTGTTCCCGACGATAGCCGGGACCGATCGGCCGATGAAATGCGGTGCCACGCGGTGGTTGCCGAATTGACCCGGCGACAGACTCGAATTCGAAAATCCGACTACACGGAAGTGATCACACCATGTACGACGTCATCGTTGTCGGAACTCGTGTTTCCGGGGCGCCACTGGCGATGCTGCTGGCGCGGAAGGGATTTCGGGTGCTCGCGGTGGACCGCGCGAGCTTTCCCAGCGACACCCCCTCGACCCACTACGTCCACCAGGCCGGCCTGAGCCTGCTGAAGACCTGGGGCCTGCTCGACACGGTGATCGCGACCGGCGTGCCCGCGATCCGCCACCTCAACTTCACCTACACCGACATCGACATCCGCGGCATGGCCGACCCGTCGCCCGACGGCATCGACGCCGTGTACTGCCCCCGGCGCACCGTGCTGGACAAGATCCTGGTCGACGCCGCGGGCGACGCAGGCGCCGAGGTGATCGAGAACTTCACCGTCACCGGCCTGCTGCGCGACGGCGACGCCGTCACCGGTGTCCGCGGTCGCGTCGGCGAGGGCGCCGAGCAGGACTTCTCCGCGCGGCTGGTGGTCGGCGCCGACGGCGCGAACTCCCTGGTGGCCAAGGAGGTCGGTGCCCCGGTGTACGAGGGCTCGCCCGCGGGCTGCTTCATCTACTACTCCTACTTCGACGGCCTCGACATCGGCATGCACCACCGCACCGGGTTCGGGGAGCAGCAGTTCGCCAGCTGGCCGACCAACGACGGCCTCGCCCTGGTCGCGGTCATGCGCAGGCGCGACCGGTTCCGTGACTTCCGCACCGACCCGGACGCGGGCGTGCAGGAGATCTTCGACCAGATCGACCCCGAGATCGGCGCGCGCCTGCGCGAGGGCACCCGCGCCGAGCCGTGGCGCCCGATGCTCTACCCGGACAACTACCGCCGGCAGTCCTTCGGTCCGGGCTGGGCCCTGGTCGGCGACGCCGGCTACCACAAGGACCCGTTCACCGGCTGGGGCATCACCGACGCCTTCAAGTACGCCCAGCTGCTGGCCGACCTGGCCGGCGAGACCCTCGGCGGCGGACGGCCGTTCACCGAGACCCTGGCCGAGTACCAGCGCGAGCGCGACGCCCAGAGCGCCAGCACCTTCGAGCTCACCCAGAACATCGCCGATCTGAGCCTGAGCCCGTACTACGACTCGGTGTTCCGGGCGGCCAGCCGCAGCGAGCACTACTCCAAGAAGTTCTTCGGCCTCATCGCGGGCCTGTACCCGCCGGACAAGTTCTTCGGCGAGCAGGAACTCACCGAGCTCTACGAGGAGATCGACTTCCCGGTCGCCGACCGCCACCTCGTCAACGACGGGGTGCGGGCGTGATCACGGGCGGCCTGGTCGCGCTCGGCGACAGCTTCGTCGAGGGCCGGGGCGACCCGGCCCCGGCGGGCGGCTATCGCGGCTGGGTCTCCCGGTTGAGCGGCCAGCTCGGGCTGCGGCCCGCCGCGGTGCGCAACCTGGGCACCCACGGCGCGACCACGGCCGCGGTCCTGAACGGCCAGCTCGGGCGGGCCACGAGCGGCCGGGCCGCCCTCTACGGCGTGGTGGTCGGCGTCAACGACCTCGTCAGCGACTACGACCCCGTCCGCTTCGCCGACAACCTCGCCACCCTCTTCGGCACCCTCGCGCAGCAGCGGGCCACCGTGTTCACGGCAGGCTACCCCGACATCCCGGCCCGGCTGCCCGTGCCGGACGGCTTCCGGGCACTGCTGCGCGACCGGTTCGCCGAAGCCAACGACGTCCTGTCCCGGGTCAGCGCCGCCACCGGGACCCTGCTGCTCGACATCGACGCCCGCCCCGAATGGGAGCGGGCCGAGGTGTGGACCGCCGACGGTCTGCACCCGAGTCCTTTGGGCCACCGCCTGTTCGCCGCCGCCGCGGCCGAACTCATCGCGTCCACCACCGCCACCACGGTCGCCGCCTAGCGCGACCCGCCCCGGTTCGAGAGGAATTTCCGTGACGGACGACAGACGCCTGGCACGCGACCCGATCGCCATCGTCGGGATGTCGGGCCTGCTGCCCGACGCACGCAGTCACCGCGAGTACTGGCAGAACATCATCGACGGCGCCGACTGCACCACGGAGGTGCCCGAGTCACGCTGGAGCCTGACCGACCACTACGACCCCGATCCGGCCGTACCGGACAAGACCTACTCGAACCGGGGCGCCTTCCTCCCCGACATCGATTTCGACCCCCTGGAATTCGGGCTGCCGCCCAACCAGCTCGAGGTCACCTCGACGATGCAGACCCTGAGCCTCGGCGTGGCCCGCGACCTGCTCGCCGACGCCGGCGCCACCGGCTCGGCGTGGTACGACCCGACCCGCACCGGCGTCGTCCTCGGTACGACCGGTCCCGTGCCGCTCATGCACCCCCTGGCCGCGCGCCTGTCGACTCCCGTGCTCAAGGAGGCCGCGCGCTCGGTCGGGCTGACCGACGCCGACGCCGACGCCATCGCCGACCGGTTCGTCTCGGCGTTCGCGCCCTGGGAGGAGAACTCCTTCCCGGGCCTGCTGGCCAACGTGGTCGCGGGGCGGGTCGCCAACCGGCTCGGCCTCGGCGGGATGAACTGCACCGTCGACGCGGCCTGCGCGGCGTCGCTGGCCGCCATCCGCACCGCGATCGCCGAACTGCAGGACGGCCGCGCGGACATGATGATCACCGGCGGTGTCGACACCGAGAACACGATCTTCATCTACCTGTGCTTCAGCAAGGTCGGCGCGCTGTCGCCCACCGGCCGGATCAGCCCGTTCTCCGACCAGGCCAACGGCACGCTGCTCGGCGAGGGCATCACGATGCTGGCGCTGCGCCGCCTGGCCGACGCCCGCCGCGACGGCAACCGGATCTACGCCGTCATCCGCGGCCTCGGCTCCTCGAGCGACGGCCGCTCCAAGAGCATCTACGCCCCGCGCGCCGAAGGCCAGCGCATCGCGCTGGACCGCGCCTACGCCGACGCCGAGTGCTCGCCCGCGGGTGTGGAACTCATCGAGGCGCACGCCACCGGCACCGCGGTCGGCGACAAGACCGAGCTCACCGCGCTCAAGGGCCTGCTGGCAGAGGCCAGCGACGAGACCTCCTTCGCCGCCCTCGGCTCGGTCAAGTCCCAGATCGGGCACACCAAGGGCGCCGCGGGCACCGCGAGCGTGATGAAGCTGGCGCTCGCGCTGCACCAGAAGGTGCTGCCGGGCACGATCAACGTCGACGCGCCCAACGCCGAGATCGCCACCGACGGCGCCCCGTACTACGTCAACACCCGCACCCGGCCGTGGATCCTCGACCCCGAGCGGCCCGTGCGCCGCGCCGCCGCGTCGGCGATGGGCTTCGGCGGCACCAACTTCCACCTCGTCCTGGAAGAGGCCGACGGCGACCGCGACGCGGTCCGCCTGCTGCACCGGGTGCCCCGCGCGCACCTGTGGCACGCCCCCGACGTGGCCGGTCTCATCGACGTCGTGCGCAGCACCGAGCCCGGTGACGGCGGCGACATCCCCGAGCACCATGCCCGGGTCGGGTTCGTGTCCGTGGACGACGACGCCGCCGAGCACCTGCGCGAGCTCGTGGTCGACGAACTGGTCCGCGCCCCCGAGGCGACGGCCTGGGACCACCCCGAGGGCGTGTACTTCCGGGCAGGCGCGCTGCCGCGGCGCCGGATCGCGGCGCTGTTCGCCGGTCAGGGCAGCCAGTACGTCGACATGGGCGCCGACGCCGCCCTGAACAACCCGCCGGTCGGCGCCGCGTTCGACGCCGCCAACGCCGCCTTCGCGGGGGCGCCTCGGCGCCTCGGCGCGGTGGTGTTCCCGCCGCCCGCCTTCACCGACGAGGCCAGGGCCGAGCAGGAGAACACGCTGCGCCGCACCGAATTCGCGCAGCCTGCGATCGGCGCGCTGGCCGCCGGGCAGTTCCGGGTGCTGGCCGACTTCGGCCTGCGCCCCGCCGGGTTCCTCGGCCACAGCTTCGGTGAGCTCACCGCACTGTGGGCGGCGGGCGCGGTGAGCGGTCCGGACTTCCACCGGCTGGCGCGCGCCCGCGGCGCGGCCATGAGCGTGCCCGAGGACACCGACGCGGGCACCATGGTCGCCGTCGGCGCCGACCGCGAGTCGGTCGCCGCGCTGGTCGCCGACCTCGACGACGTGTGGATCTGCAACCACAACGCCCCCGACCAGGTGGTCGTCGGCGGCGGCCGCGCCGGGATCGCCCGCGTCGTCGCTCTCGGCGCGGAGAAGGGCTGGGCGACACGGGAACTCCCGGTGTCCGGCGCCTTCCACACCCCCTATGTCGCCCACGCGGTCGACACCTTCGCCGCCGCGGTGGCCGGGACGGTCATCGGCGCGCCGAGCGCCCCGGTCCACGCCAACACCGCGGGGTCGGTCTACAGCGACGACGTCGAAGGCAACCGCGCGACGCTGACCGCCCAGCTGAGCAACCCCGTCGAATTCGTCGACGGCCTGCGGGCGCTGGCCGCCGACGGGTGCACCGTCTTCGTCGAGTTCGGCCCCAAACAGGTGCTGACCTCGCTGGTGCGGCGCACCCTCGGTGACGACGTCATCGCGATCCCTACCGACTCCGGACCCATCGGCAACAGCGACGTCGCGCTCAAGCGGGCCGCGGTGCGCTTGGCGGTCCTCGGCTTCGACATCCGCGGCATCAACCGCTACGCCGCCGCGCCGTCCGTCGCCCCGGCCCGCAAGCCGGCGATGACGGTCACCCTGTCGGCGCCCGAATACGTGCCCGAGACCCGGCGCGCGGCCCACGCGGCCGCGCTCGCCGACGGCTACCGCGTGCACGCGCCCGAATCCGCGCCCACCGTGGGCACTCTCGTGGAGGAACCCGTGACCACGTCCGCTCGTCCCGCCGCCGGTGCGCCGGTTCCGCCCGCCGCCGCCGGCGCCACCACCGGGCTCGAGAACACCGCAGGGGCGGGCGCCGGTGCGCGCGTCCCCGCCGAGGGCACCCGGCCCGCCGGGACGTTCCACGGTGTCGGCGCCGCCGCGGTCTCGCCCGGAACCATCGCCGGTGCACCCGCGCAGTCGGCGGCGCCTCTGCCGGCCGCGCACGGTTCGGGCGTGGACGCGACGGGTGCCGGCAACGGCACGGTG
>NZ_BAGK01000112.1 GCF_000308795.1 Nocardia thailandica NBRC 100428
CAAGGAGCTCGGCTTCCTCGGCATGGCGCTGACCGCGCGGGGCATCGCCCCGGAGTAGCGCGCCGCCCGGGCGACGCCGCATGTGTCCGAACCCGCACGCGGGGGCGGCCGGTCAGGTGAGCACAACGTCATCGCGGTGCAACTGCCCAGAAAATCGCAGGCAACGGCCACTGCGGACGATGGGGCGGAGTGTCGGTGACGTGGCGGAGGCGGAGCGAGTGGTGAGCGCACAGGCAGGCGTGGTGACCCCGGTGGCCGGGTGCGGGCTCGACCGGGCACGGGCGGTGATCCGGACCCGGCTGGCCCCGCGGCCGGTCACCGAGCGGCCCGCCGCCGAGGCCGTCGGCTCGACCCTGGCCGAACCGCTCACCACCGGGACCCAGCTGCCGCGCGTCGACACCGCGGCCATGGACGGCTACGCCGTCGCGGGCCCCGGCCCCTGGTGGCGGCTGCACGACACGGTCCGCTACGCGGGCCGCACCACCGGCGCCCTGGTCCTCGCGCCCGGCGAGGCCGTGCGCATCGCGACCGGCGCGGCGACCCCGCTCGGCGCCACCGCGACGCTGCGCGACGAGCACATCGTCACCACGACGGTCTCGGGCGCGCCCGTGGTCATGCGGGCGCCCGGCGCGCCGGTGCGCGACGACACCCGCCGCGCGGGCGAGAACTGGAACAGCGGCGTGCAGCTGGCCGCCGCGGGCACCCGCGTGTGCGCTGCGCTGGCCTCGGCGGCGCTGAGCGCGGAGACCGAGACCCTCACCGTCCGCGGGCCGTTGCGCGCCGACGTGGTGATGACCGGCGACGAGATCCGCGTCGTCGGCCCGCTCGCGCACGGCGAGACCCGCGACTCGCTCGGCCCGGTCCTGCCGGAGTTCCTGCGCCGCTGCGACATCGAGAGCACCGGCCTGTGGCACGTCGCCGACGGTCACGACCTCCTACGCACCTGGCTCGCCCTGCGTTCCAGCGCCGACCTGGTGATCATGGTCGGGGCCACCGGCCGCGGCGCGGCCGACCACCTGCGCGCCCTGCTCGCCGACCTCGGCGCCGACATCGTCGTCGAGCGGGTCGGCATCCGCCCCGGCGGTTCCACGCTCATCGCCCAGCTCCCCGACGGCCGCGTCCTGCTCGGGCTGCCCGGCAACCCGTTCGCCGCCGTGGCCGCCCTGCTGGCCGTCGGGCCCGCCGTCGTCGACGCCCTCACCCTGCGCTCACCCGGCGCGACCCTGTGGGGCAGGCTGTCCGACGCCGCCTTCACGGAGGGCGACGTGACCCGGATCGTCCCGGTGCAGCAGCAGACCGGCGGGGTGTGGCGCAGTACCGGCCCCGCGCACACCCCGCACCTGGCCGGACTCATCGGCTCCCACGCCCTGGCGGTGTTGCCGCCGGGGACCGGCCGGGGCACCCTCGTCGAGATGCTGCCCCTGCCGCACTGAGACCGACCTACGGCGTCGCCGCCGCGCGGAGTTCGTCCAGCAGCGTCACGCAGCGCGCGCGCAGTTCCGCGCGCAGCCCGGCGGCCCGCTCGGCGATGGCCGACTGCGCGCGGACGTAGTCGGCGCGGCCCGCCGGCGTCTCGATCGCGACCGGCTCGTACCCGTAGTCGCGCAGGTCGTAGGGGCTGGCCCGCATGTCGAGTTCCCGTGCGGCGCTCGCCAGTTCGAAGCAGTCGGCGACGAGGTCCGAGGAGATCAGCGGCGTGAGCTTGAACGCCCACTTGTACAGGTCCATGTTCGCGTGCAGGCAGCCCGGCTGCTCGCGGCGGACCTGATCGGCGCGGGTCAAGGGCTCGGCGTTGCGGCCGACCGCGTCCGGGGTGAAGAAGCGGAACGCGTCGAAATGCGTGCAGCGCAACGACAGCGACTCCACCACGGCGTCGGTGCCCGCGCCGCCGAGCCGCAGCGGCACCCGGTGCCTTGTGTCGTCGGTGCGGTACACCATGGCCCACTCGTGCAGCCCGAAACACGACAGCTGGGCGGGCCGGTCGGCGGTGGCCGCGAGCAGCTCGGCCACGAACTCGAGGGTGTCGCGGCGCTTGCGCAGGTAGGCGGGGTCGGCGGTGTACACCCCGTCCCCGGTCCGGTGGTACCCGCGCGCGCCCTCGTACTCGCCCGCGTCGAGCAACCCGACCCCGAAGCCGGGATGCCAGCGCCGCAACTGAGCGGGCTTGTGCCCGTAGTAGGTGAACAGGAAGTCGACGACCGGGTGGGTGGTACCCGCCGCCCTGCGCGCGAGGTACGGCCCGATCAGGGCGTCGATCCGCTCCCGGTGCGCCTCGGCACGGCCCTGCCACCCGGCGCGCGGCAGGACCCGCGGGCCGGGCCCCTCGCCCGGGCCGTCGTGTGTGCTCACCGGGCCCATTCTCCCGTAACCCGGCACCGGCCCGCGATCCGCCCCGTCGGCGCCCGCGCGGCGGTCAGAGCCGCGTCGCGGTACGGACCAGGTCGGCCACGGCCCGCGACCGGCTGTGCGGCGGCCAGGCGATCACGGTCGTGACCGGGGGCGCGTCCGGCACCGGCACGGCCGTGTAGGCGTCGCTCAGCTCGGCCCGCAGCGACTCGGGCACGAGCGCGCAGGCCCGCCCGAGCGCGATGAGCTGCAGCAGCTGGCCGTAGTTGTCGACCCGGGGCCCCGGCCCGTCCGCGTGGCTCCCGTCGCGGCGGGGCCAGCGCGGCAGGGGCAGGTCCGGCAGGGCGCCGATCTCGGCCGTCGTCAGCCGCGCCCGGCCCGCGGACGGGTGGCCCGCGGGCAGGACGACGACCTGTGCCTCGGTGTGCAGGTCCTCGGTGTCGAAGCCGGCAGTGGCGTCGAAGGGACGGTGCAGGAGCGCGACGTCGGCGCCGCCGGTGCGCAGCAGGCCCTCGGGCTCGCCGGGACCGCACAGGACGACCTCGACGGGGACGGCCCCCGCCTCGGCGGCGTAGGCGTCCAGCAGCGCCGACAGCAGGTCGCGGGACGCGCCCGCCTTGACCGCGAGGACGATGCCCGGCCCCGCGGCGGCGGCGCGGCGCGTGCGGCGCTCGGCGGCCTCGACCGCGTCGAGCGCGACCCGGGCCTCCCGCAGCAGCACCGATCCTGCGTCGGTCAGCGTGACGGCGCGCGGGGCACGGTGCAGCAGTACGACTCCCAGCCGACGCTCGAGCTGCCGGATGGCCCGCGACAGCGGCGGTTGCGCGATCGCGAGCCGCCGCGCCGCCCGCCCGAAGTGCAGCTCCTCGGCGACGGCGACGAAGTAGCGCAACTCCCGGGTCTCCACGGGGGCATCGTATCCGCCGTCGCGCGCGGTCCCGGCGGGCTCAGGGGTGGTCGATGTCGGGGACGATGGTCTCCGGCTTGAAGATCACCTTGTAGTGGTATGGGCTCACGTTCGCGCCCTCGAGCTGCTCGACGAAGTAGCTCACGTTGTCCGACAGCCCGAGGAAGTGCTTCTTGTATTCGTCGTTCCCGGTCTTGCACGTGACCTCGAGCTGATCGTTCTCGTCCTTGATCGAGCACTTGCCCTCGATGGACAGCAGGTACTTGTCGGTGATGCCGTTGAAGAACACCACCCGGCGATCGATCCGGAACTGGTCGGATTCCTTGGACAGATTCTTCGAGACCACGTCGGCGTCGCTCGCGCAGCCGGTGACCACCAGGACGCCGCAGGCGACCGCCACGACGGCGGCCGCGAATTTCCTCGACATCATCGAACTCCCCCCGCGCCGGTGCCTCCGGCGCCACCCTTCCGACGATAGCCGCGTCCACCGACAAGCGGGGTGGGACCGGCGCCCGGCCCACCCCGCTCGCGGTCACTCGCCGTTGCGGTGGGTGCCGTCGCGGACCGTGCCGACGAACTCCTCGACCAGGTCCTCGAGCGCGACGATGCCGACGGTGTTGCCGCGGGTGTCGACCACCCGGCCCAGATGGGAACTGGTGCGGCGCAACCGGGCGAGGGCGTCGTAGAACGTGGCGCCGGTGCTGACGGTCGGCAGCGGCCGGATGTCGGTGCGCGGGATCGCGGTCTCCGGGCCCGCCGCGTCGTCGGCGACCTTGTCCAGCACGTCCTTGACGTGCAGGTACCCCACCAGGGACCCGTCGGCGGCGCGGACCGGGAAGCGGGAGTACCCGGTCTCGGTGACCGCGGCCTCGATGTCGCCGAGCGTGGTGCCGTTGCCGCGCAACGGGACCGAGTGCGTCTTGTCCAGGGGGACCATCACGTCGGCCACGATCCGCTCGGAGGTGCCCAGCGCCTGGGTGAGGCGGCGGTGCTCCTCCTCGTCGAGCAGCCCCTCGGAGCGGGACTCGCCGATCATCTCGGCCAGCTCCACCGAGGACACCGTCGCGTCCAGCTCGTCCTTCGGCTCGATGCGCAGCATGCGCAGCGTCAGGTTCGCCACCAGGTTGTAGAACGCGATGAGCGGCCGCGCGATCCGCAACCACTGCAGGTGGATCGGCACCAGCAGCAGCGCGCTGCGCTCCGGGCCCGCCAGCGCGATGTTCTTCGGGACCATCTCACCCAGCAGGATGTGCAGGATCACCACCAGCGTCAGCGCCAGCGCGAACCCGACCGGGTGCAGCAGCTGCTCGGGCAGGCCGAGCGCCTCGAACGGCGCCTCGATCAGGTGCGCGATCGCGGGCTCGCCGACCCGGCCGAGCAGGATCGAGCAGATGGTGATGCCGAGCTGGGCCGCGGCCAGCATCAGCGACAGGTTCTCGCCTGCCTCGATCACGGTGCGCGCGTTGCGTTTACCCTGCGCGACCAGGGCCTCCAGCCGGTCCCGGCGGGCCGAGATCAGGGCGAACTCCGCCGCGACGAAGAACGCGTTGCCCGCCAGCAGCGCGACGGTCAGGACCACGCCGAACAGGTCACCCATGGTTGTGCTCCCTGGCCGGTAGGTGAGCGGCGTCGACCGGAACCAGCCGGACACGGTCGATGCGGCGGCCGTCCATGCGCTCGACCCGGGCGACCCAGCCGCCCGCCTCGGCGCCGGGCTCGCCCGCGTGATGGGCGCGGCCGCGGGTGTCGGGCAGCACCACCTCGTCTCCGGCGGCGGGGATCCGGCCCAGTTGCGTCAGCACCAGGCCGCCCAGGGTCTCGTACTCGCCCTCGGGCGCCTCGTAGCCGGTCGCCCGCGAGACCTCGTCGATGCGCAGCAGGCCCGAGCAGTCCCAGCCGTCGGACACCCGGCGCACGTCGCGCTCCTCCTCGTCGTGCTCGTCGCGCACGTCGCCGAGGATCTCCTCGATCAGGTCCTCCATGGTGAGGATGCCCGCCGTGCCGCCGTACTCGTCGACGACGAGGGCCACCTGCATGCCGTCGGCGCGGACCCGCTCGAGCACCTCGTCGCCGTCGAGGCTGGCGGGCACGATCGGCACCTGCTGCGCGAGCGCGCTCAGCGGGATGCGCTTGCGGTCGGCCGCGGCCCGGGTGAACGCCTGCTTGACGTGGACGACGCCCAGGGTGTTGTCCAGGTCGCCGTCGATGACCGGGAACCGGGAGTAGCCGGTGCGGGCCGAGGCGGCGATGAGGTCGGCGATCGTGTCGTCGTGGTCGAGGGATTCGACCTTCACGCGCGGGGTCATCAGTTCCTCGGCGCTGCGCTCGCCGAACTCCAGCGAGCGGTCCATGACCTGCGCGGTGCGCTGGTCGAGCGAGCCGCGCTGCGCGGAGGTGCGCACGAGCGAACCGAGCTCCTGCGGTGACCGGGCCGAGCGCAGCTCCTCGGCGGGTTCGATGCCGAGCCTGCGCACGATCCAGTTGGCCGAGCCGTTGAGGAAACGGATCAGCCAGGAGAAGACCGCCGAGAACGCGATCATCGGTCCCGCCGTCTGGCGGGCGACCGACAGCGGCTCGGCGATGGCGATGTTCTTGGGCACCAGCTCGCCGTAGACCATCGACAGCGAGGTGGCCAGCACCAGCGCCACCGCCAGCGAGACGCCCTGGGCGGTGCGCTCGCCGAGGCCGACGCCGGTGAACACCGGGTCGAGCAACCGGGCGATGACCGGTTCGGCGATGAAACCCGTGATCAGGGTGGTGATGGTGATGCCGAGCTGCGCGCCGGAGAGCTGGAACGACAGCGTGCGGTGTGCCTGGCGGACCATGCGGGCGCGGCTGTCGCCCTCGCGGGCATGGGCTTCGACGGAACTGCGCTCGAGCGCGGTGAGCGAGAACTCCGCCGCGACGAACAGGGCGGTGCCCGCGGTCAGGGCGACGAAGCCGACCAGGCCGAGCACGGTGAACAGAGTCGTCATCGTCCACACCTCGACGGGGTGGACGGGAACTGCGGGCGGGTGGCCACGCAAAGGGGGGCGCCGGGTTTGTCACCCGGCTCGGTAGAGGAGCCCTCCTGTACGGCGCCCTCGGACGCGGGTGACAACTGGTTCCTTTCGGGAAAGGGAAATGGTTCGCCGGAAAGATCGGCAAACCTATGATAACCGGTCCCCGGGCGTGTGCGGCAGTGCCCGACCGGCCGGGGTGGCGCGGCCGGTGCCGCCCCACCTCTCCCGGCAGACTTCCGGCAAACCCCGCGACGGCGGTCGCGGGGCGCTGATCAGCGCGTTCGCCGTCCGCGACCGGGGCCACCCGGCGCGGACGGCGCGGCGCTACCAGCCGGCAGGCAGCGGGCGGCCCTCGGCGAAGCCGGCGGCGGACTGCACGCCGAGCACCGCCTTGTCGTGGAACTCGGGCAGGCTGCGCGCACCGGCGTAGGTGCACGCGCTGCGGACGCCGGAGGTGATGTGGTCGATGAGGTCCTCCACGCCGGGGCGCTCGGGATCGAGGCGCATGCGCGAGCTGGAGATGCCCTCCTCGAACAGCGCCTTGCGGGCACGGTCGAAGCCGCTGTCGGCGGCGGTGCGGGCGGCGACGGCCCGCTTGGACGCCATGCCGAAGCTCTCCTTGTAGGCGTTGCCGTCGCGGTCGACGCGCAGGTCGCCGGGGGACTCGTAGGTCCCGGCGAACCAGGAGCCGATCATCACGTTCGACGCGCCCGCGGCCAGCGCCAGCGCCACGTCGCGCGGGTGCCGGACACCGCCGTCGGCCCACACGTGCACGCCGAGTTCGCGTGCCGCGGCGGCGCATTCGGCCACCGCCGAGAACTGCGGGCGGCCGACGCCGGTCATCATGCGGGTCGTGCACATGGCGCCGGGGCCGACCCCGACCTTGACGATGGTGGCGCCCGCCTCGGCCAGGTCGCGGGTGCCCTCGGCCGAGACCACGTTGCCCGCCACCAGCGGCACGCCGAGGTCCAGCTCGGCCACCGCGCGCAGCGATTCGAGCATCTTGGCCTGGTGCCCGTGCGCGGTGTCGATCACCAAGACATCGGCGCCCGCGTCGGCGAGGGCCCGCGCCTTGGCGGCCACGTCGCCGTTGATGCCGACCGCCGCGGCCACCCGCAGCGCGCCCGCCGCGTCGACGGCGGGGGTGTAGATGCCCGCGCGGATCGCACCGGTGCGGGTCATCACCCCGGCCAGGGTGCCGTCGTCGGCGGTCAGCACGGCCAGCTGCGCGTGCGCGGCGGCCAGCCGGTCGAAGATGTCGCGCGGGGAGGCCGTGACCGGGGCCTGCACGAAGTCGGTCGAGGCCACCTCGGCCAGGCGGGCGAACCGGTCGACGTCGGCGCAGGCCGCCTCGGTGACCACGCCGACCGGCTTGCCCGCGCCGTCGACCACGACGACCGCGCCGTGCGCGCGCTTGTGCATCAGCGCGACGGCGTCGGAGACCGACTGCTCGGGGTCGAGCACGACCGGGGTGTCGGCGGTGAGCGAGCGGCTCTTCACCCAGGCGATGGTCTCGGCGGCGGCCGGGATCGGCAGGTCCTGCGGCAGCACGACCAGGCCGCCGCGCCGGGCGACGGTCTCGGCCATGCGCCGGCCCGCGACGGCGGTCATGTTCGCCACGACGAGGGGAATGGTGGTGCCCGTCCCGTCGACCGACGCCAGGTCCACGTCGAACCGGGACGCGACGTCCGTCCGGTTCGGGACGAGGAAGATGTCGTCGTAGGTCAGGTCGTACGGCGGCTGGTGTCCCGGGAGAAATCGCACTTCGGCCAGTGTAGCGACGCGCGGGAGGATGCGCGGGAACTCCGGCGGGGACCGGGCCGCGTCACGCACCGGGCGCGGCCTGCTCCCGGGCCAGGGCGACGGCGGTCCAGCACATGACCGCGACGGCGAGGCCGACCACGACCAGCCCGGCGGCGTCGGTGCGCAGGTGTTCGTCCAGGGCCGTCAGGCCGAGGAAGGCGGCGGCCAGCGGCTCGGCGACCGTGGCAGCGGGCAGCGACGAGGAGAGGGGACCGGCGTGGAAGGCGCGCTGCTGGAGGTAGAAGCCGGTGAGTCCGGCGGCGAGCAGCGCCCAGGTCTGCCAGCCGGCGACCACCGCGCCGGGGCCGCGGCCGAACAACGTCACCACGTAGTCGGTGAGGGCCGCCGACAGCCCGAACAGCGATCCGGCGGCGGCGCCGAGGGCCAGCGCCCGGGCGTTCGGCGCGGCGGCGCGCAGGCCCGCGAGCGTGGCGGCCGCGACCAGCGCGAGCAGGATCGTCAACGGCGGCAACCATTCCCGCAGCGGCGCGGCGTTGTTCCCGGGCGTCGGTCTGCCGACGACGAGGAACACCGTGAGCGCGACGACCAGCACGGCCGCCGTGGCCGCGGCGCGGCCGGTGATGCGCCGACCGTTCATCCGCGCCGACAGCGGCAGCGCGAACACCAGCGCGCTGACCAGGATCGGCTGCACGAGCAGCACCGCGCCGAAGCTCAGCGCCACCACCTGCATCCCGTACCCGCCGAGATCGCCGACGATGCCCGCCCACCAGCGCGGGCTCCGCACCAGGTTCGCGACCAGCGACGCGCCCTCGGGCACCGCCGCGGCGGCCCGCTGCTGGGCCACCGCGGCGACGGCGATGAGCAGCGCGGCGACGAGCGCGCACACGATCGCGGCGACGGGATGATTCGGCACCGGATCAGTGTGGCCCGGCCCGGCCGCGCGAGCCGGGTGGCGCGCTGGGGAGGTGGCCCGGCCCGGTCGCGCGTGCCGGGTGGCGCGCTGGGGAGGTGGCCCGGCCCGGTCGCGCGTGCCGAATGGCGCGCTGGGGAGGGTGGCGCGGCTCGGCCGCCCGAGCCGGGTGGTGTGCCGGCGACGGCGGAATGTGACCATGGGCGCGGGCCGTGTGACGCGGTGGCGATGCCCCCGGCCCGGTCGCACGGGCAGCTTGCTGCCGGTGACGGCGGGGTCCGCCCGGTTCGGGGCCGGATGGCGCTGGTGAGGGTGGGCCGGCACCGGGAAGATGTGGCGGGTGACACGGTGGCGATGGCGCCCCGGCCTGGTCGCACGGGCGGCTGGCTTGCTGCCGGTGACGGCGGGTCCGCCCGGTTCGGGGCCGGATGGCGCTGGTGAGAGTGGGCCGGCGACTGGGAAGATGCGGCGGGTGACGCGGTGGTGAGGGTGGCCGGCCAGGTGCCGCAGGATGCGGGCCCGGTGCGGGCCCGCTCCTGGTCGGCTGCCCGGTTTCTAGTTTGCGGCGGGGTTGCGCCGGGTCGCCGGGGCCGCCGGGCGACCGGCGCGTCGGCGCGCGGGCTTCGGCGTGTCGCGCGGCGCGGCGGACTTGGCCGCGCCGCGGGTGTGCCCGCTGCCGCCGGTGCCCGCGGGCTTGTGGGCGCGCGCCTCGCCCGTCGCGCCGTGGCGACGGCCCGCCGTGCCGCGGCCGCGACCCGACTCGGCGCCGGAAGTGCTTGCGCCGGTGGGCTTTCCGCGCCGCGAGCGGGACGGGCGACCCGCCGCGGCCTGCGCCGGGGCGGCGGCCTGCGGGGCGGGGGCGCCCGGCGCGGCCAGCGGTACGCCGCTGGGTCGGCGGGCACCGGTGATCTCCACCAGCGCGCGGTCGCCCGGCCGCACGGCCACGCCCTCGGTCTCCACGCCCGCCTTGCGGGTCATCGCGGCGACGTCCTTGCGCTCCTCGTCGGTCACCAGCGTGACGACCACGCCGTCCTCGCCGGCGCGGGCGGTGCGGCCCGCGCGGTGCAGGTAGGCCTTGTGCTCGGCGGGCGGGTCGAAGTGCACGACCAGCGAGACGCCGTCGACGTGGATGCCGCGGGCGGCGACGTCGGTGGTGACCAGCACCGGCACCGAGCCGTCGGCGAAGGCGGCCAGCGTGCGCGTGCGGTTGTTCTGGGCCTTGCCGCCGTGCAGCGCGCCCGCGGCGACGCCCGCGCCGCGCAGCTGCTTGGCCAGCCGGTCCGCGCCGTGCTTGGTGCGGACGAACATGATGGTCAGGCCCTCGCGCGCGGCGATCTCGGTGGCCACCGCCCGCTTGACCACCTTGTCCGTGACGAACAGCAGGTGGTGCGACATCGTGGTGACCGCGGCGGCGGGCGGCGCGGTCGAATGGGTCACGGGCTCGCGCAGGTAGCGCTTGACCAGCTTGTCGACCTCGCCGTCGAGGGTGGCCGAGAACAGCAGGCGCTGGCCACCGGCGGGGGTGCGGTCCAAAAGGCGGGTGACCTGCGGCAGGAAGCCCATGTCGGCCATGTGGTCGGCCTCGTCGAGGGCGGTGATGCTCACCTGGGACAGGTCGGCCGAGCCCTGCTTGATCAGGTCGTCGAGGCGGCCGGGGGTGGCGATGAGCAGGTCGACGCCGCGGGCGAGCCGGTCGGCCTGGCGCTTGATCGGCGCGCCGCCGACCACGGAGGCGACCCGCAGGCCGAGGGCGAGCGCGGCCTCGTCGAGGGCCTTCTCGATCTGGGCGGCCAGCTCGCGGGTCGGGACCAGTACCAGGCCGCGCGGGCGGCCGGGGGCGGCGGGGGAGCCGGCGAGGCGGGCCAGCATGGGCAGGCCGAAGGCCAGGGTCTTGCCGGAGCCGGTGGGGCCGCGGCCGAGGACGTCGCGGCCGGCCAGGGCGTCGCCGATGGTGGCGGCCTGGATCGGGAAGGGGGCCTCGATGCCGTTGCGGCGCAGGGCCTGGACCAGCGGCACGGGCAGGCCTAGGTCGGCGAAAGTCGGTTCGGGACGTGAAACGGTGGACACGGTGGCCTTTCCTCGGGGCTGCGGATCGCACCGGACGGAGGGCCGGTTCACGATCACCCGGCACGCGGCCGGGTCGCGGCCCTGCAGAGACGGACCGACCATCCAGGGTAGGCGGTCCGGCCGGATTGTGGGAAACGCGCAGGTCAGCCGCGGAAGAGTCGGCTCAGCTCGACCAGCCACGGCACGGCGACCGCGTAGGTCGGCACCACGAGGATGGCCGCCGAGCCGAGGTAGGCGGCCGCGGCGACGCGCATGTCGCCGAGGCCCGCGCTGCTGAGGCGCTGGATCCGGATGAGGGTGGTCGGGCCGCCCGCGGCGAGCGCACCCTGCGGCGCGGTCGACTTCGCGCAGGCCACCAGGGCGCGGGCCAGCGGCTTCGGCCCGGTGACCTTGACCGCGGAGTCGTCGGCGAGCAGTTCGATGAGCAGTTTCACCGAGCCGAGCGCGGCCTGGCTGCGCACGACGCGGGGAAAGGCCTCGTGCACGGCGGTGAACGCCTCGAGCACCAGGTCGTGGCGGGCGCGCAGGTGCGAGCGCTCGTGGCTGACGATCGCGGTGACCTCGGACTCGTCGAGGCTGGTCAGGGTGCCTTCGCTGAGGACGACGCGCTGCCGGAGGCCGGGCAGGCAGTAGGCGATGGGCTCGGTGGCGGCGAGCACGCGGATGTCGGCGGCGCGCCGGAGGGGCCCGCTCTGATCGAGCAGGTCGACGAGCATGCGGTGCTTGGCGCGGCGGCGGCGGGTGTGGATGCCGACCCGGACCGCGGAGAACATCAGGCGCGCGCCGATGAGCAGGGTGAGCGCGAACACCAGGACGTAGACCGTCCACAGCGGCAGACCGAGCGCGTCGATCTCCTTGGTGGGGGAGGTGGTCGGCCTACCGTCGGGGCCGGGGACGAGCAGCAGGCTGGCGATGGCCAGCCCGGAGCCGAAGGCGCTGAGCACGGCTGCCAGCGCGATCGCCTGCCACAGCACGAGAGCGGCACGCGGGGTGCGGTACACCCATTTCGCCCTGCTCAGCAGCGCTGGAACAGGCCCCGCGAGAAGCAAGGCGAGACCGGCGAAAACCGCCGCGGTTGCGTTCATCGACTCTGCTCACGTCGTTGTGGGGCCAGGGGCACTCACGTCGTTGTGAGGCCGCTGGGCAGTCTAGCTGTTGTGCTCGTCGGCTTCGAGCTTTGCCAGGGCCTCCCGCAGCGCATCGGCCTCGTCCTTGCCCACCTGCTCGACGAAGTGCACCAGCGCCGCGGCGCGGGAGCCCGCCTCCTCGGCCTGCTGGAGGGCGTCGACCATGAGGCTGGCGACCAGTTCGTCGCGGGTGTGCACGGGTGCGTATCGGTGCGCGCGATCGTCGCGCCGCTGCACCACCAGATTCTTCTTGGCCAGTCGCTGGAGCACCGTCATGACCGTGGTGTACGCGAGCTCGCGTCGTGCGGCCAGTGCTTCGTGGACCTGCCGCACCGTCTGCGGTTCGTCGGCCGACCACAACTGGTCCATGACCGCTTTTTCGAGTTCGCCGAGTCCTGCCATCCCACAAGTTTAAGGACTCAACGACAAACATGCGTACTACAGGTCGTCGTAACCGGGGGTTTGCTGTTGTGTCATTCGTCATACCCGGCCGCGCCGCGCACGTGCCGGGTGCCGATCGGCACGATCATCGGGCGACCCGAGACCGGGTCGGTCAGCACCGACGCCTCGAGCCCGAACACCTCGCGCAGCAACTCCGCCGACACCACGTCGGCCGGCTTGCCGCGGGCCACGATCCGGCCCGCCGACATGACGACCAGCTCGTCGCTGTAGCGGATGGCCAGGTTCAGATCGTGCAGCACCATGACCACCGTGCGCCCGAATTCGTGGTGCAGCCGGTCGACCAGGTCGAGGACCTCGAGGGAGTGCGCCAGGTCCAGGTAGGTGGTCGGTTCGTCCAGCAGCAGGATGTCGGTGCCCTGGGCCAGGGCCATGGAGATCCAGGCGCGCTGGCGCTGCCCGCCCGACAGCTCGTCGAGGCTGCGGCCCGCGAGGTCGCCGATGCCGGTCTGCTCGAGGGCGGCGGCGACCTCGGTCTCGTCGTCGGCCGACCACTGCCGCAGCCAGGACTGGTGCGGGTGGCGTCCGCGCGCGACCAGGTCGGCCACGGTCAGCCCCTCGGGGGCGATCGGCGTCTGCGGCAGCATGCCGACCACCCGGGCCACGTCCTTGGTCCGCATGGTCGAGATGGCCTTGCCGTCCAGCACGACCTGCCCGGTGCGCGGACGCAGCAAGCGGCCGAGCGAGCGCAGCAGCGTGGACTTGCCGCAGCCGTTGGGCCCGATGACGGTGGTGACGACGCCCGGTGCGATGTCGAGATCGAGGCCGTCGACGATGACCCGGTCGCCGTAGCCGAGGCTGACCTTCTCGGCGGCGAGCCGATGATGCGCGGTGGTCATGGCTTAGATTGTCGCCTTCCGGTTCATCGACACGAGCAGGTAGAGCAGGAACGGGCCGCCGAAGGCGGCGGTGAGGATGCCGACGGGCAGGTCGACCGGCAGCAGGCCGCGTGCGGCCACGTCGGCCGCGGTCACCAGCAGGGCCCCCACCACGGCCGAGCCGACCAGCGGTTCCCCGGCGGTGCGCAGCAGCCGGCGCGCGATCTGCGGCGCGGCGAGGGCGACGAACCCGACCGGCCCGGCGACCGAGGTCGCCACCGAGGAGGCCACCACCGACGCGCCGACGAGCAGCGCCTGCTGCGACTGGATCCGGACGCCGAGCACGCGGGTGGAGTCCTCGCCGAGGCGCAGCGCCGCCAGCGTCCGCGCCGAGACCAGGGCGATCACGGTCACCACCGCGACCGCGATCGCGGCGGGCACCAGTTGCGCGCGGGTGACCGAGTCCAGCGAGCCGTTGAGCCACCGGGTGGCGTGCGCGGCGTCGTTGTAGTCGGCCAGGGTGAGCAGCCAGGTGATCGCGGCCATGAGCACGGCGTTGACGCCGATGCCGATGAGGACGAGACGCAGCCCCGTCACGCCGAGCTCTCCGTTCGCCCCGCGCCCCCAGGCCAGCAGGTAGATGACGACGGCGGTCGCCAGGCCGCACACCAGCGCCACCGCGGGCATGCCGAGCGCGGCGAGCAGGCTGGAGGTCGAGCCGCCCGCGACGACGATCATCGCGACCGCGCCGAAGCTCGCGCCCGCGGTGATGCCGAGCATGTCGGGGGCCGCCAGCGGGTTGTGCAGGACGGACTGCATGATCGCGCCGGACAGGCCGAGCGCGGCGCCGACCAGCACCGCGGCCAGCGCCCGCGGCAGGCGCGTGTCCAGGATGATGAAGCGCTGCGCGCGCGTGCCGCCGCCGCCGAGCACGTCGAGGACCTTGCCGAGGGCGATGGGGGTGTCGCCCACCGCGATGTCGAGGCAGAACGCCGCGAACACCAGCAGCGCGAGGACCGCGACGACGGCGACCATGCGCGGCCGCAGGACGAAGGAGGCGGGGCCGACGCGGACCGCGGGCCGCGCCGTCTGCAACTCGGTCACACGCTCACCAGCTTCTTGCGGCGCACCAGCGCGATGAAGAACGGCGCGCCGACCACGGCCAGCACGACGCCCACCTGCAATTCCCCCGGTCGTGCCACCACGCGCCCGAGCGTATCGGCCACGAGCAGCAGCAGCGCGCCGAGGAGGCCGGAGTAGGGCAGCAGCCACCGGTTGTCGGGCCCGGTGACGGCGCGCGCCAGGTGCGGGACGATCAGCCCGAGGAAGGCGATCGGCCCGACGGCCGCGGTGGCGGCGCCGCTGAGCAGCACCACCGCGAGCAGCCCGTGCGCGCGGGCCCGGCCGATGTTCAGCCCGAGCCCGCGCGCCACGTCGTCGCCGAGGCCGAGCAGGTTCAGGCTCGGCGCGGCGGCCATGGCGAGGACGAGGCCGATCGCGAGGAAGGGCAGCACCTGCCAGAAGACCGCGGCGTCGCGCCCGTTGACCGTGCCGACCACCCAGAAGCGGTAGGTGTCGAGCGCGGCCGGGTCGAGCAGCACCACCGCGTTGGTCATGGCCTGCAGGAAGGCCGTCACCGCCGCGCCCGCCAGCACCAGGCTCAGCGGGCTCGCCTTGCCGCCGCCCAGGGAGGACACGCCGAAGACCACGACACCCGCGATCGCCGCGCCCGCGAAGGCGAACCAGATGTACTGTTCGGGCGCGGTGAACCCGAAGAAGTAGACGCCGCACGCCGCGAGGAACGCCGCTCCCGCGTTGAGTCCGAGCAATCCGGAATCAGCGAGCGGATTCCGGGTATATCCCTGGATGAGCGCGCCCGCCGTGCCCAGGGCCAGACCGGTCACCAGGGCCAGCGCGGTGCGCGGCAGACGCAGTTCCCGCACGATCTCCTCGGCGGTGGAGGCGGCCGGGCACTGGAACGGGCCGCCTGCGCAGCCGAGCGCGTGCGTGAGGGCGTCGGCCACCGTGGCCGGAGCGAGCAGGCGAGAGCCGAGGGCGATGCTGGCGAGCACGGCCGCACCGAGTAACAACGCGAGCAGGACGAGCCCGGTCAGACGACGGCGTCTGACAGTCCCTTGGTGGGTCACGGTGGCGAACTTCTCCTGCCTCGAACCGGACATGTGTTGCAAAGTCTGGTAAGCCTAACCTATGTTCCCCGACAGGAACGTCACGGGAACCCAACACGCTCGAGGAGGTTCGATGTCCGAGCCCGTCATCACGACGACCCCCGCCACCGCCGCGTTCGATCGCGCGTGTGTGCGGCTGCGTGCGCTGCAACCCGACTATCCGCGGGTCTACGCGCCGGCCGCCATGTGTGAGCAGGGCAAACGTCGTTGGTGGCAGTTGCGGACCGGCCTGCGCGAGGGCCGTCTCGACCTCATGTACCGCAGGCACGCCGCCGAGATGGTCTCCGACGAGGTCGCCGCCGAGGTGGTCGGCACCGCCCTCGTGCACGCCGTCGCGGGCCGGGTCACCGCCCTGTTCGTCGCCACCGGGCAGGCCTGGGACCCGGGCCCGGACAACATCTGGATCCACCACGACAACGACGGCGGCATCGACTGGGCGGGCCTGTCCGACATCACTCTTCGGTCCGCCGGCGTCCATCCGGGGATGGTGGCGCTGCCCGGTGAGCACGCCGTCGCCGTCTGGCTGGCCAACCGCTGCGCGGCCTCGCTGGAACTGGTCGGCCTGCACCTGACCCGCTCGACCGGCCTCGCGCCCCGCCGCTTCTGGTCCCTGCTCGGCGAATCCGTCTGCGGCGCGGCCACCTACGTCCCCGCCCTCAACGGCATGGACGAGGCGCTGGGCGCCCACCGCGGCCAGCTCATCATGTCCGCGCTGGAGGAACGCGGGCTCCCGGTCCGCCGTGGCAACGTGAACCGCTGACCCGCGCCGTGGTGCCGCGCGCCCGGCCCGGCGCGCGGCACCGCGACCGGATGTTCCCCCGATCGGCGCGAACTCCGCTGTCGCGCAGGGTATAACGAACCCATGAGTTTCCCGGTGCGATTCGGCGCCGTGCAGATCGGCCTGTTCCTTCTGATCCTGATCGGCCTCGCCCTGCTGGTGTGGGCGGTGCTCGCGGTGCGGCGTTCGAAGCCGCGCGCGGCGATCGGCCGCGGGCTACCGGGTCTCGTGGTCCTGCTCGTCGCGGTGGTGCTGTTGTGGATCGCCACGTTGCTGCAGACCTATCTCGGGCTCAGCGGGGAGATCCGCGCGGCCCGCGTGGTCGCCACACCCGTCGCGGGCCAGCAGCATCGGCTCGACATCGAACTCACCCTCTTCGACGGCGACGAGATCACCGACCGGTCCACCTTCCAGGTCGAGGGCGACCTGTGGGTCCTGCAGGCCGATCTGGTGGAACTGCACCCGTGGGTCAACGCGCTCGGCTTCCACTCCGGCTATCGCGTGTCGCGGCTGTACGGCCAGCGGCTCGACGGCGCGCCGGTCACCCAGCACCAGATCATGCTCGCCGGTGACGACCGCGACTTCTTCACCGACATGAACGAAAAGCGCTGGTACACCAACCCCTTCGTCCGCTCGGCCTACGGCAACGCCGTCATCGCGACGCCGGGCGAGTACGACGTCTTCATCTCCCACGACGCCATCAAGACCCGCGCCGTGTGACCGCCCGTGTCGGGTGTTCACCCGATACCGCGGGCCCCGGTGTTCGTGACACCATCGCCCGCGTCCGGTCGCGCAGGCCGACCGGACCGTCGGACGGTGCGTGGTCGTGCCTGGGCAAGGGGGTAGGCACGACCACCGCCGGCTCCCCGGGCGCGGCG
Source organism: Nocardia thailandica NBRC 100428 (assembly GCF_000308795.1). Taxonomy (GTDB): domain Bacteria; phylum Actinomycetota; class Actinomycetes; order Mycobacteriales; family Mycobacteriaceae; genus Nocardia; species Nocardia thailandica. The sequence continues at coordinate 17,243 of NZ_BAGK01000112.1, forward strand.
GCGGGCCGGTTGCCGACCGGTAACATGCCGCGCCATGGGCCGGGAGTACGGCGCGACCCGGATCGGTGTGGCGGAGACGATGGCGGGGATCGCGGTGCGGTTCCGGCACGTGAGCTGCGCGCTCGTCGCGGTCTGCGCGCTGTTCCTGCCCGGCGATCCGAGCGTGGCGGCCACCGTCGGGCTGGTGGCCTGGTCAGCCGCCCGGTTGCTGCGGCCGCGCACGGGACCGCGCTGGGAAACCGCGGACCTCGTCGTCGCGCTGATCTACGTGGCGTCCTCCGTCACGGTGACGACCGACCCGCTGCTGATCGGCGCGGCCCCGCAGACCAAGATCGCCGCCTGTTCGATCATCTCCGGCGCCCTCGCTCGGCCGGTGGCGGCCTCGGCGCTCGGCGCCGGGGCGGTGCTGCTGGTGACCGTGCTGTCGTTCCGCGCGGCGCCCGCCGCCACCGTGCTGACCACCTTCACCGTCGCCTACCTGCCGGTGGTGTGGCTGCTCACCGTCGGCATCCGCGCCGTGGTGCTGACCGTGGCCGCCCAGGAGGACGACGCGGGGGCCGCGCTCGCCGCCGCCCGGCTGCGCCGCGACATCGCGGCCGCCAAACGCCGCTACCAGCGCGAACAGTGGGCGGTTCTGCACGACACCGCCGCGGCCACCCTGATGCTGGTCGGCGCGGGCACGCCCCTCGACCGCGGCAGGCTCGCCGCCCAGGCCGCCGCCGACGTCGAGGCGCTCGAGGCCGGCGTCCCGCTGACCCGGCCCGCCACCACCGACCTCGCGCGGGCGCTGGACGAGCCGATCCGGCGCACACGCACCCCCGTGGTGCGCCACGGGCCCGCGTCGGTCCCCGTGCCGGGCGAGATCGGGTGGGCCGTCGCGGCGGCGGCCCGCGAGGCGCTGGCCAACGTGGACCGCCACGCCGGGGCGAGCCGGGTCCGCGTGGAGCTCGCGCCCGGCCGGGTGGTGCTGGTCGACGACGGACGCGGCCCGAGTGCCCGGCCGGACGGCGACCGGACGCGGCACGGGATCGGCATGTCCATCGTGGGGCGCCTGCGGGCGGTCGGCGGCGACGCCGAGATCGGCCCGGCGGCGGGCGGGGGCACCCGCGTCGAGCTGACCTGGCCGGACGCCGCTCCCGTCGCGTCCGGGCCGGATCCGCTCGATCGTGTCGAGCGGGTGCGCACCCGGCTGGCCGTCGGGCTGGCCGCGATGGCGGTCGGCAACGCCGTGCTGCAGACGGTGATCGGCCGGATCGAGGCGGGTCCCGGCGCCCCGTGGCCGGTCGACCTCGCGGGCACCCTCGTGACCGTGGCCGTCGCGACGACGGCGGTGCTCGTCCCGCTCTCGCGCCGCCGCGCCGCCGCGCTGATGGCCGCCATGATCGCCGCCGCGCTCGTGTACTGCGCGATCCTGCCCGATTCGCTGGTGTTCACCGTGGTGAACTGGCCGATCAGCACCGTCGGCTGGGTGCTGGTGGTGATCGGGTTGCGACAGCCCGGCGGGCTGACCGTCGGCGCGCTCGTGCTGTGGTGGGCCGCGATCGGGGTGTCCGTGGCGGCCGTGCGCCCGGGCGCGCTGCCCCTCTACGGGCTCTACACCGCGCCCATCCTGTTCGCCGAGATCCTGGTGGGCGTGCTGGCCACCGTGGTCGCGGGGGCGGTGCGCGCGATCGGGGAGCGGGACCGCGCCCGCCGCGCCGCCGAGGGCGCGGCGCGGATCGAGCGGGTCCTCGAGACCGATTGCCGCAGAAGGTATCGCGAGCGGCTGCGCACCACCCTGCCGCTGCTGCGCGGGCTCGCCGACGGCACGCACGCACCCGACGACCCCGCCGTCCGGCGCGCCGCCCGCGCCGAGCACGACCGCCTCCGCCGGTTGTTCGCGCGCTTCGACTGCCTGGATCACCCCCTCTTCGAACAACTCTCGGCCCACATCGACGACGCCGAGGAGCGCGGGGTCGCGGTCACCGTCGAGGCGGGCGGCGACCTGCCCCGCCTGGCGCCGGGGCAGGTCGCGGCGGCCACCGAGTCCGTCGGCGCGGTGCTGGCCGCCGTCCGGACCGCCGCCCGGCTGGTCGCCGCCGACGAGGACGGCGCGCTGGTCGTCAGCGTGGTCGGCGACGTCGAACCCGCGGTCGCCGAGCGCCTGGCCGACCGCTGGCATCGCACGGAACCCGCTGCGGCGCTGGCGATCACGGGCTCGCACACGCACGGCTCGTTCTGGCTGGAGGTCGCGGCGCGGCCGCCGGTCCACCCCCGGTGACGCGCCGGGTGACGGCTGTTAAGCTCGCCCGGCTCCATGTCATCGATTCCGGGGGGAACCGTGGTTCGTCTCTTTCTCCTGCTCGCCGTCTTCTCCGGCGTGCTCTCCGTGCTCGCCTTCCAGCAGGGCGGCCCGCTACCCGGCGTGATCTTCGCACTGGTCGCGGCCTCGCCGGTCATCGCGCTCGTCGTCTCGCTCGTCCGCACCCGCCGCAACGGCGGTGAGCGTCGGCCCTTCGGCAGGGGCGCGCGGATCGCGGTCGCCGTCGTGAGCGTCGCCGGGCTGGTCGGGGCGGGATACTCCGCCTACTGGATGTTCCTGGTGCCCAAGGCCAGTGACGCCGAACTGACCTCCGCCTCGGCCCTGGAGAAGGTCTGCCACACGCCGCGCAAGTACTTCCCCGACGCGGCCGCGTTCACCGGCGCGGGCCCGCACCCGATCGCGATCTTCCTGGCCAACGAGTCCGACGGGCTCGATCACGACAGCCTCGACTATTCCGCGCCCGCCGCCTGGAATCCGAAGGACCCGCGCACCGTCCAGCTCGTCGCCTGTTTCGACGACGTGGACTCGGGACCGTTCCTGGCCGACTGCACCTTCACCTCCGGCTCGCTGCCGCAGTACCAGGGCCGCTACCGGGGCACCGTCTACGAGGCGCACACGGGCAAGGAGGTGGGTTCGGTCGCCGTCAGCGGCAAGAATTCCTCGGACTGCCCCTTCTCGGCCCTGACCAAGGGCGACAATCCCCGCCTGCACACCGAGCCCGATCTCGCCGAGTATCAGCGGGCCCTCGGCACCTACGTCGGGAACTGATCGAGGCGCCGGGTTGACTACTTAGGTAAGCCTGACCTATGGTTATCTCGGCGTACGGATCGAGCCGGAGGTCCTGAGGGCTGCAGTCGACCCCGCGATCCGAGCCGCGGCGGGCCCCACCACAAGTGGGGCCCGCCGCATCGTCTCCGCCCCGACCGTGTAGAACCGGATTTCATGAGCGAGACACCGCAGTCCCTGTCCGAGGCGACGCCGGAGCTGATGAACAAGGTCAGCGAGGGCACCTTCACCGACCTGATCGGCCTGAGGTACACCGAGGTCGGACCGGACCGGGTACGCGCCGAATGGGAGGTGCGCCCGCAGCTGCACCAGCCCGCGGGCATCCAGAACGGCGGCGTCTACTGCACCGTCATCGAGACCCTGGCCAGCGTGGGGGCGGGCGTCTGGCTGGGCGAGCGCGGCGCCGTCGTCGGGGTCAACAACAACACCGACTTCCTGCGCGCGGTCCGCGACGGCCTGCTCACCGGCGAGGCGACCCCGATCCACCGGGGTCGCTCACAGCAGCTGTGGATCGTGGTGATCAGCGACGCCGAGGGCCGCACCGTGGCGCGCGGTCAGGTCCGGTTGCAGAACCTGTCGCCGCAGGGCTGAGCCGGGCTCAGCCCGCGACGTCGACGGCCGCGCGCACGGCGAGCGCGGGCGCGGCGAGGGGACAGGACTCGTCCTCGGCCGTGAACGCCGCGCGGGGCGCCCGGATCTGGCCGTTGCACGTGTTGTAGGTGAGCATTCCCACGCCGACGGCCGCGAGCAGTGCGGCCCCACGGACCAGGAAGGCGAGCAACTCCACGCTCTGTTCCCCTCGGATCGGGTACGGCAGCCGGGGAACCCCTGCTGTGAAAGCAGCATCGTATAAGGCCAGCCCGCGGCGCGCACGGGGTGTCGGAAACCGGACGGTCGGAAACGGCGACCGGCGCGGGCACCGCCGTGGCGGGCGCGGGCGCGGCGCTCGTGCCAGAATGACCAGATCAGTCCCCGCACCGTGAGGAGACCCGCATGCGCCTGTCGCCGCACGAGCAGGAGCGGCTGCTGCTGAGCTACGCCGCCGAACTCGCCCGGCGCAGGCGGGCCCGCGGGCTCAAACTCAACCACCCCGAGGCGGTCGCGATCATCACCGACCACGTCCTCGAGGGCGCGCGCGACGGCCGCACGGTGGCCGAGCTGATGAGTTCGGGACGCGCGGTACTCGCCCGCGACGACGTCATGGCCGGGGTGCCGGAGATGATCCACGACGTGCAGGTCGAGGCGACCTTCCCGGACGGCACCAAGCTGGTCACCGTCCATCACCCGATCGCCTAGGAGCGCCCGTGATCCCCGGTGAAATCCTCTGCGCCGCAGGCGTCGTCGAGCTCAACCCCGGCGCGGTCCGGACCGTGCTCGACGTCGTCAACACCGGTGACCGCCCGGTCCAGGTGGGATCGCACGTGCACTTCCCCCAGGCCAACGCCGCCCTCGACTTCGACCGCGCCGCCGCGCACGGCCTGCGCCTCGACATCCCCGCGGGCACCGCCGTGCGTTTCGAACCCGGTCTGCCGCAGCGGGTCTCGCTCGTCCCGATCGGCGGGACGCGTGAGGTCCACGGCATCAGCACCCCGGCGCCCGGCCGCCTGGACGGCTGAGACACCCGGACACCCGGACACCCGTTGCCCCGCTACGCAGGAGAGTGCCGATGACCGAACTCAGCCGTGCCCGCTACGCCGAACTGTTCGGTCCGACCACCGGCGACCGCATCCGCCTCGCCGACACCGATCTGCTCGTCGAGATCACCGAGGACCGCTGCGGCGGGCCCGGACTGGCGGGGGAGGAGGCGGTGTTCGGCGGCGGCAAGGTGCTGCGCGAGTCCATGGGCCAGTCCAGGGCCACCCGCGCCGAGGGCGCCCCCGACACGGTGATCACCGGCGTCGTCGTCCTCGATCACTGGGGCGTCGTCAAGGCCGACGTGGGCATCCGCGACGGCCGCATCGTCGCCCTCGGCAAGGCGGGCAATCCCGACACCATGAGCGGGGTGCACCCCGACCTGGTCGTCGGCCCGTCCACGGAGATCATCGCGGGCAACGGGCGCATCCTCACCGCGGGCGCCATCGACTGCCACGTGCACTTCATCTGCCCGCAGCTGATGGAGGAGGCGCTCGGCGGCGGCATCACCACCCTCATCGGCGGCGGCACCGGGCCCGCCGAGGGTTCCAAGGCCACCACCGTGACCCCCGGCGCCTGGCATCTGGCGCGCATGCTGGAATCGCTCGACCACTGGCCGCTGAACATCGTGCTGCTCGGCAAGGGCAACACCGTCAGCGCCGACGCCATGTGGGAGCAGCTGCGCGCCGGCGCCTCCGGCTTCAAGCTGCACGAGGACTGGGGCTCGACCCCCGCGGCCATCGACGCGTGTCTCACCGTGGCCGACGCCGCCGGGGTCCAGGTGGCCCTGCACTCCGACACCCTCAACGAGGCGGGCTTCGTCGAGGACACCCTGGCCGCCATCGCCGGGCGCGGCATCCACGCCTACCACACCGAGGGCGCGGGCGGCGGCCACGCACCCGACATCATCACCGTCGCCGCGTACCCCAACGTGCTGCCGAGCTCGACCAACCCGACCCGACCGCACACGGTCAACACCCTCGACGAGCACCTCGACATGCTCATGGTCTGCCACCACCTGAGCGCGTCGATCCCCGAGGACCTGGCCTTCGCCGAGTCCCGCATCCGCCCCTCGACCATCGCCGCCGAGGACCTGCTGCACGATCTGGGCGCCATCTCCATGATCGGCAGCGACTCCCAGGCCATGGGCCGCATCGGCGAGGTCGTGCTGCGCACCTGGCAGACCGCGCACGTCATGAAGCGCCGCAGGGGAGCGCTGCCGGGCGACGGCGCCGCCGACAATGCCCGCGCCCAGCGCTACGTCGCCAAGTACACGATCTGCCCGGCCGTCGCGCACGGGCTCGACGACGAGATCGGCTCGGTGGAACCGGGCAAGCTCGCCGACCTGGTGCTGTGGGAACCGGCGTTCTTCGGCGTCCGCCCGCACCTGGTGCTCAAGGGCGGCATGATCGCCTGGGCCGCGATGGGCGACGCGAACGCCTCCATCCCGACCCCGCAGCCCGTGCTGCCCCGGCCCATGTTCGGCGCGGCCGCGCCCGCCGCGGCGGCGACCTCGCTGCACTTCGTCTCCGAGCACGCCATCGCCGACGGCCTGGCCGACCGGCTCGACGTGCGCCGGAAACTGGTGCCGGTCAAGAACGTCCGCCGCCTCACCAAGGCCGACATGCCGCGCAACGACGCCATGCCCCGCATCGAGGTCGACCCCGACACCTTCACCGTGCGCGTCGACGGCGAGGTCTGGGCCGAGGAACCGGCCGCCGAACTGCCCATGGCCCAGCGGTACTTCCTGTTCTGAGCGCACCCGCCGCCTGCCGCGGCGCCGAGGACGCGGCCGGCGGCGGGCGTCCTCGGCTCAGTCGATCGAGCAGCCGGCGACGGGCTCGCCCGCCAGCCGGTCGAGCAGGTAGCCGACGGCGTTGTCGGGACCGAACCCGTCGATCAGTTCCGGGCCGAAGTGGTTGGGGATGGTGGCTCCCGGCAGGATCGGCGGCAGCTCGTTGGTGCGGAAGGTGACCGTGGCGCCCTGGCCGCACCAGTCCTCGGCGAGCCGCCTGGCCTGGCCGTAGGGCACGGTGTCGTCGTTGCGGCCGCTCGTGATCAGGACCGGTGTCGCGGGCGGCCGCTTGCCGAGGCGCATGTCGGCCAGCGCAGGCCCCGCCTCGGGGATGTCCGCGAGATGCTCGGTGAGCGAACGGCCGTCCACGGTCAGCGCGTTCGTGCGCAGGAAGGGATGGCGCACGATCAGGTCGGCGATGCACTCGTCGCTCAGCGCGGCCAGCTCGTCGCGGCCCGCCGGGCTGGTCACCCGGTCGACCGCGGCGTGCAGGTCGGGGTAGCGGGCGAGCAGGCCGTTGATCGCGAAGCCGATGGCGCCGCCGATGAGCGCGCCGTCGATCCCGGACAGGATCGCGGCCAGGTCCGCGACCGGACCGCCCGCCCAGGTGCCCTTCAGGTTCAGCTCCGGCGCGTAGTCGGCCTGCATCTCCGCGGCCGCCGCGCTCGCGCCGCCGCCCTGCGAGTACCCCCACAGCACCAGCGGAGTGTCGGCGCCGACGCCGCCGAGCGCGTTGGCCGCGCGGGCGCCGTCGAGCATGGCGTGTCCCTCCTCGATGCCGTTGGCGAACGTGTGGATTCCCGGCGTGCCGAGTCCGACGTAGTCGGTGACCAGGACCCGGGCGCCCAGCGCGCTCCACACCGCCGAGGACGGCAGCTCCTGGTTGGCCGAGATCCCCAGCGGTGCGGTGAAGGCGGTGACGCCGGTGCCGAACGCCTTGGACATGGCGCAGCGGTCGGCCTGGCCCGAGGTGCCGGGGCCGATCACGACCGTCGGGCGCGGGCCCGGACCCTGCCACGGGTTGTCCGGCTCCAGGTAGGTCCCCGTCACCGCGACGGGGGAACCGTCCTGCAGGCGGGTCGTGTACATGACCAGGCGGGCGCGCGCGGGCCAGCCCTGCGCGGTCGGCGCCGCGGCCAGGATCGCCATCGGCTGGGTCTTGACGACGGTGCCCGAGCCGGAGGGCAGCCGCGCGGGCGGGGTGTAGAAGTCTGAGGGGTCGGCCACCGCAGGGGCCGCGGTGAAGCACGACACCGCGGCCAGGGTCGCCAACGCCGCGGTCGCGGCACGCCGCCGCGTCCCGCGTCGCCTGTCCCGCCGATTCTGTTGCTGCATGACCACTCTCCGTGAAACGCCACGCCCGCGCCGTCGCGGATGTGTCCTGGCTCGCACGTTTCCCCCGACATGACGTGCGTCACCGGTTACGCGCCACCGGACGGTAACACGGTTACTACCTTCGGGAAAAGCGGCGTTCGGGTCCGGGCGCGGTGAGTGCGAACCCGGCAGTCGGCTAGGCTCGGCGCGCGAATCGCGGGGGTGGTCGCCCCCGTAGGGAAGGGGAGCGGGATGAACGACCTCGAAGCCGCGGCGGGCGATCTGGCCGGATGGGCCGCCGAGATGGAACGCAAGGCACAGACCTACCAGGAGCTGCACGGCCGGATGGCCGCGGTGTCGATCACCGAAACCTCGGCCGACCGGCGCGTCTCGGTGACCGTGGACGCCAACGGCGTCACCACCGCGATCACCCTCGCGCCCGCGCTGCGCGGCGCCGACCCGGCCGCGATCGCCGGCGAACTCATGGCCTGCACCCGCCGCGCGCAGGCCCGCCTCCGCGCCCGGGTGACCGAACTCGTGCACGACACCCTCGGCACCGACTCGGTCGGGGAGACCATCGTCGGCCAGTACGCCGAACGCTTCCCCGACCCGGCCGACCTCGAGGCGCCGCCCACGCCTCCCGCAACGCCCACCCCGCCGGCCTTCCCGGTCGCCCCGCCCGCCCCGGCCCCCGGCACCCGGGCCCCCGGCCGCGACCACGCCGTCACCCCCGAGGAACCCTCCGAGGACGACCTGTACTTCCGCCGCCGGTCCTGGCTCGAGTGACCGCGCGCCGGGCCCGGCGAACTCCCGGGAACCGGATCGGGCCCGGCCGCGTCCAACCAGAGCGAGTGCATCGAGACCGTGCCGTCCGGCCGGTGTCCGGAGCGAGGAGGAGGTCACCTGTGAGTTGTCCTGTCGTGAACGTGAAGCCGGACGCGATCCGGACGCACGCGAGTGCGGTCGACGAGGTGTCGGGCGGGGTGGCGAAGGCACGGGAGGCGGCGGGCTACCTGGCGAACGCCGACGACGGCTACGGGCTCCTGGTGAAGCCGTACGCGGTCACCACCCTCGGCTCCCTGCACGACGAGATCACCAGCGCGCTCGACGAACTCGACACCCTGACCGCCGAGATGCCCGGCAAGCTCCGCACCGCCGCCGACGGCTTCGAGACCTGCGACACGACCCGCGCGGGCGACCTCGCGGGCAAGCAGGCCGAGATCGAGAAGAGCGTGTGACCATGGCCGACGGACCCAACGCGGTGGGGCGGTTCCTCAACGAGTCCATGCCGCCACTGCCCGGCACGATCGATACGTTCGACGACGCGGAGGCACCCGACAACGACCTGCTCTCCGACGGAACGAACTACCGCGACACCTACTACCAGGAGGGCAACCCGCTCCTGTCGAACGTGGGCCGGATGTCGACCGGGGACGACGGCTCCCTCGACTCCGGCATCCTGTCGGGCACCCTGTTCGGCGACACCGCCGAGGCGGGACACGGCCTGTACAAGGCGTTCTCGTCGGACAGCTCGATCATGGACAAGGTCGACGCGATCAAGAGCGCCGCGGGCGCCGCGGGCGACCTGAGTTCGGCCGCCTCCACCATCGGCAAGGCCATCAAGGGTACGACCACCCTCGGCAAGTTCGATCCGTTCAACCTGCTCGGCGCCCAGCTGATGAGCTGGATGCTCGAGCACGTCGAGCCGATGCGCAAGGCGCTGGACTCCATCACCGGCAACCCGGACATGGTCAAGGCGTACTCGACCTCCTGGGAGAAGATCGCCGAGCACCTCGAGAACACCGCCGCCGCCTGGGCGGCCGCGCTGGACACCGGCATGGGCGAATGGACTGGGGCCGCCGCCGACGCCTACAAGGCGAAGGCCACCGAACTCACCGGCAAGATCGCCGAGAAATCGGCTGTCGCGCAGGTGCTCTCGGAATGCAACGACGCGATGTCGGGCATCGTGGAGACCGTCCGCGACATCGTGGTCGAGATCCTGAGCAACCTGGCGGGGATGCTGGCGGAGATGACCGCCCTCCTGATCGCCTCCGCGGGCACCGCGACACCGGCACTGATCGCGCGGGCGCTGGCCGACATCTCCGTCGCGACCATGACGGTCTCGCAGATGCTCGTCAAACTGTCGAAGGCGTTGATCGACACCAAGACGCTCGCGCAGAGCGCGGTGAGCATCATCCGCGGCGTCACCGAGGTCGAGACGGCGAAATGAACATTGTGATCACCCTGCGCGCGATCCGGTGAAACGACCGGATCCGGTGGCACACTGGCGCCCATGACCGATACGGACTGGGCAGGCGTCGACCGCTACATCGTGGACACCCTCATCGGTGGGGACGGCGCGCCGGCGCTGGCCGCCAACGCCGAGGCGGGGCTGCCTGCCATCGATGTGTCCCCGCCGCAGGGCAAGCTGCTGCACCTGCTGGCGCGGTCGGCCGGTGCGCGCCGGGTGCTCGAGATCGGCACGCTCGGCGGGTACAGCACGGAGTGGCTGGCCAGGGCGGTCGGCGAGGACGGCCGCGTGGTCACGCTGGAGTTCGAGCCGCGCCACGCGAAGGTGGCCAGGGAGAACCTGGACCGGGCCGGGGTCGGCGAGCGGGTCGACATCCGCGTCGGCGCGGCCCTGGACACCCTGCCGGAGGTCGCCGAGGATTCGGCCGAGCCGTTCGATCTGGTGTTCATCGATGCCGACAAGGTCAACAACGCGAACTACGTCCAGTGGGCGTTGCGGCTGACGCGGCCGGGGTCGGTGATCATCGTGGACAACGTGGTGCGCGGCGGCGCGCTGGCCGACGAGCGGTCCGAGGATCCGAACGTGCGCGCGAGCCGGGAGCTGGTCGAGTTGCTGGCCGCCGAGCCGGGGCTGGACGCCACGGTCGTGCAGACCGTGGGGTCCAAGGGCTGGGACGGCTTCGCCTACGCGGTGGTCAACGGCCCGGCGCGCTGACCGGGTGGCTCGGGCGCGGCCGACGCGCCGGGCGCCGCGCGCGGCGAGGTCGAGGACGCGGGCCGTGATGTGCGGCGCCGGCCGATTTCAGCGGGCGCCCGCGTGCAGCAGCACCTTGCCGTTGCGGCCGGGCCGCTCGGTGGCCGCCGCGGCCTCTGCCGCCTCGTCGAGGGGGTACTCGGCGGCCACGGCCATGCGCAGGGTGCCGGTCGCGGCGAGCCCGAGCAGTTCGGTGACCAGCCGGACACGGGTGCCCGCGTCGATCTCCGCGCCCCGCTGCTGGCCCCAGAAGCCCTTCACCACGGCCTGTTTGAAGATCAGCGCGCCGGTGTCGAGTTCCAGGGGACGGCCCGAGAGGGCGCCGAAGGAGATCAGTTCGCCCTTGGGCGCCAGCAGCGCCAGCAGGTCCGCGCCCGCCGTCCCGCTCACCTGGTCGACGGCCCGCACGACGGGGGCCCCGCCGGTGATTCCGGCGGCCTCGTCGCGCCAGCCGGGCGCGGAGGTGTCGACGACCGACGGATGACCCAGCTCGGTGAGTGCCCGCGCCGCGGCCTCGTCGCGGACCAGGCTCAGCACCCGCACGCCGCGCTGCCGGGCGAAGAGGTTGAGCAGCCGGCCGACGGCGCCGTTGGCGGCGTTCACGGCGATCCAGTCGCCCGCCGCGACTCCGAGGTCGTCGAGCAGCAGCAGCGTGCTCAGCGGCATGGCCAGCAGCTGGCAGGCGGTCTCGTCGGGCACGGCGGGCGGCAGCGGCACCACCTGGTCGGCGCGGGCGAGGAAGAACTCGGCCCACGCTGCCCTGGCACCCGGCACCGCGACCCGCTGGCCCGCCGCGACCGTGTCGACGCCGGGGCCGACCGCTTCGACGACCCCGGCCGCCTCGGTGCCGGGGATCGCGGGCAGGGGTGGTCGATAGCCGTACACGCCGCGGACGATGGCCAGGTCGTGATTGTGGATCGGTGACAGGGTCATCGCGACCCGCACCTCGCCCGGACCGGGCTCGGGGACCGGCCGCTGCGCGAGCCGCAGCACCTCGGCCGGCTCGCCGAACCGTTCGATGACAACCGCCCGCATGACGCCTCCTGCTCCGGGGTTTCGGTAAGAAAACGCACGAGCTGTGACCGCGTCACCATTCTGGCACCGGCGGCGGGCGGGATCCGCGCGGGGTCAGTCGCGCGCCGCCCGCGCCGCGAAGCCGTCGCACAGTGCCTCCAGGCCGAGGAACAGCAGTTCCTCGGAGGTGAGCTCGCTCACCCCGGCGCCGAGCAGGTCGGCCAGCGGCGCGGGGACCGGGAACTGCGGATCGCCCTCGAGGATGCTGCGCAACCCGTTGCCGTCTTCGATCGAGACGTCGTTGCCCGGCAGCAGGGTGCCCGACACGTGCGGCAGCGTCGCGCCGGAGATGTAGTTCCAGACCGAGAAGGCCATGGTGGTCGCCTCGCGAGCGGTGACGTCGAGTTCGCGCAGCCCCTCGACGAGCCAGGCCAGCGAGGCCAGGCTCTGCGGGCCGAAGCTGTAGCGGGGGATGGCGAAGGTCAGCAGGACCCAGGGGTGCTGCTGGTAGAGCTGCCAGTCGACCTCGGCGGCGATGCGTACCCGGTCCCGCCAGGTCCAGCCGCGGCCCTCGGCCGGGGGGTAGGGGTGCCTGCCCGCGATCTCGTCGGTCATGGCCGCGATCAGTTCGTCCTTGTTCGCGATGTGCCGGTACAGCGACATGGTGCCGACGCCGAGCCGTTCGGCCAGCCTGCGCATGGACAGCGCCGCCAGCCCGTCGGCGTCGGCCAGTGCGACGGCCGCGTCGACGATGGCGGCGCGGGTGAGTCGGTGCTCGCTCATGGAACTCGTTTCCTCTTTCGCCGATCGATGCGTACACTGTACCCGAATCATGCGTACGGTGTACGCGAATGCGGAAGACGGAAGGCAGCAGCGACGATGACGAAGCTCGACACGGCGCCGGTCGTACACACCGGCGGCAGGCGCGCCTGGCTGGGACTCGGCGTGCTGCTGCTGCCGGTCCTGCTGGTGTCGATGGACATCTCGGTGCTGTTCCTCGCCATGCCCACCCTCACCACCGACCTGGACCCGACCGCCTCCCAGCAGCTGTGGATCCTCGACATCTACGGGTTCCTGCTCGCCGGACTGCTCATCACCATGGGCAACATCGGCGACCGGGTCGGCAGGCGCAACATCCTGCTGGCCGGCGCCGCGGTGTTCGGCCTCGCCTCGGTGCTCGCGGCGTTCGCGCCCACGGCCGGGGTGCTCGTCGCCGCCCGAGCCCTGATGGGCATCGGCGGCGCGACCCTGCTGCCGTCCAGCCTCGCCCTGATCTCGAGCCTGTTCCCCGACCCGCGCGAACGCGGCACCGCGATCGGCGTCTGGACCGCGTTCTTCGCCGGCGGTTCGGCGGTCGGGCCGGTCATCGGCGGCTTGCTGCTGCACCACTTCTGGTGGGGGTCGGTGTTCCTGATCAACATCCCCGTGCTGGCCGTGCTGCTGCTCTTCGGCCCGATGCTGCTGCCCGAGCACCGCTCGAGCGCGCTCGGCCCGATCGACCTGCCCAGCGTGGCGCTGTCCATCGGCGGCATCCTGCCGGTGGTCTACGGCATCAAGCACATCGCGGCCGAAGGGTTCGACTGGCTCTCGCTGCTCGTCGCCGTCGCGGGCGCGATCGTCCTCGTGCTGTTCGTGCGCAGGCAGCGGCAGCTGAGCGAACCGCTGCTCGACCTGACACTGTTCGCCCGGCCGCTGTTCCGGGTGGCCATCGGCGCGAGCACCGTCGGCATGATGTCGCTGGCGGCGATGAGCTACCTCACCAGCATCTACCTGCAGTCGGTCACCGGCCGTGACCCGTTGCAGGCGGCCCTGTTCGGCATCCCCATGGCCATCGCGGTGTTCGTGTTCTCCATGGGCGGCGCCCGGGTGGGCAGGCGCCTCGGCGTGCGCGCCACCTTCGTGCTGGCGCTCACGCTGTCCGCGGTGGGCAACCTGATGCTGCTCGGCGTCGGTGTCGACGGGGGAGTGGGCTGGTACCTCGCCGGGTCGGCGGTGGCGGGTGTCGGCTACGGCCTGTCGTTCACCCTGGTCTCCGACGTCGCGGTGTCGGCGGTCCCGCCCGAACGCGCCGGGTCGGCGGTCGGCATCTCCGAGACCAGCTTCGAACTCGGCAACGCCCTCGGCCTCGCCCTGCTCGGTTCCCTCGCGGCGCTGATCTTCCGCTCCGGCGGCGACTTCGGCGACACGCTCGGCGAGACCCTCGCCCACACCGACGATCCGGCGCTGGCCCACGCCGCCGACGAGTCCTTCGTCACCGGGATGCACTGGGCGACCACCACCGGCGCCGTCCTGCTGCTGGCCATGGCCGCCGTCGCCTGGGTCAGCGCCCGCGCGCGCCGCGACTGACGGGGCGATGGTCCGCCACGCGGACGGCGTCGCGCGGGCCGAGCGCATAGGATCGTCGGATGCGTGGAGACGGGTCAGGAGGGTTGGCGGTGCTGCTGGCGCTGGCCGACTCGCGATTGCCGATCGGCGGCCACGTCCACTCCGGGGGTGTCGAGGAGGCGGTGGTCTCCGGGCTCGTGCGGAACGCGGCCGGCGTGGAGGCGTACCTGGCACGGCGGGTACGGACCTCGGGGCTGGTCGCGGCGTCGCTGGCCGCCGCGGTCTGTGACGGCGCCCTGAGCGCGGAGCGCGCCGACCTCGAGGCCGACGCGCGCACGCCGTCGCCCGCCGCGCGGGCCGCGTCCCGGGCACAGGGGCGCGGGCTGCTGCGGCTCGGCAGGCAGCTCTGGCCGCACGCGGACTGGCCGGAGCACGGTACCCGGCCCCATCTGTCGACGGTGTTCGGCGTGGCCGGGCGCGCGTGCGAGACGCGGGCGCGCGACCTCGCCGGCGTCGTCGTCTACACCACGCTCACCGGCGCCGCGACCGCCGCGCAACGCCTGCTCGCGCTGGATCCGGCGACCGTCGCCGCGGCCACCTTCCGGCTGGCGCCGCTGTGCGACGAGATCGCCGCCGACGCGGTCACCGGACTCGCCGCGCTGTCGGACCCGCTGCAGGACGTCCTCGCCGAACGGCACCTCGACCGCGACATGCCCCTGTTCGCCTCCTGATCCGAAAGGACCACCATGCCACCGCATCTCCTCGACGGGCAGCCCCACGACCACGCCCACGACCGGCCCAAGCGGCAGCGCACCCCCGGCGAGGCGCTGCGCATCGGCATCGGCGGGCCGGTCGGCTCGGGCAAGACCGCGCTGGTCGCGGCCCTGTGCAGGCAGCTGCGCGACGAGCTGTCCCTCGCCGTGCTGACCAACGACATCTACACCACCGAGGACGCCGACTTCCTGCGCCGCCACGCGGTCCTGCCGGACGAGCGCATCACCGCCGTACAGACCGGCGGCTGCCCGCACACCGCCATCCGGGACGACATCACCGCCAATCTCGACGCCATCGACGACCTCGTCGAGGCCAACCCGCCGCTCGATCTCGTCCTCGTCGAGTCCGGCGGCGACAACCTCACCGCCACGTTCTCCTCCGGCCTGATCGACGTGCAGATCTTCGTCGTCGACGTGGCGGGCGGGGACAAGGTGCCGCGCAAGGGCGGGCCGGGCGTGACCTTCTCGGATCTGCTCGTGGTCAACAAGACCGACCTCGCCCCGCTGGTCGGCGCCGACCTGGGGGTCATGGAACGCGACGCCGCCAAGGTGCGCGAGGGCCGCCCCACCGCGCTGATCTCGCTCACCGACGACCCCGCCGCCACGCCGGTGCTCGCCTGGGTCCGCGAGCAGCTGCGCCTGATCGCCGAGCAGGACGCGGCCGCCGGCGTTGCGCACTGAGCTCCGCCTGGACGCCGCGCCCGGCAGGCTGACCCGGATCGAGGCCGTCGGCGGCCTGGCCGCCCGGCACACCGGCCCCGAGACCGTCCATCTCATCGGCACGGCGGCCACGCCCCTGGGCGGCGACGAACTCGACATCACCGTCGTCGTCCGCCCGGGTGCCCGGCTGACGGTCCGCTCGGTCGCGGCGACACTGGCCCTGCCCGGCCGCCACGCGCTGTTGTCCACGGCCCGCTGGACCGTGGAGGTGGGCGAGAACGCGACGCTGGACTTCGATCCCGAACCCATCGTCGTCGCGGGCGGGGCCGCTCATCACGCCGTCACCGTCGTCCGGCTCGCCCCCGGCGCCACCCTGCGCCTGCGCGAACGCGTCCAGATCGGCCGCACCGGCGAGGACGAGGGCACCTGGCGCGGCGACCTCGTCGCCGACCTGGCCGATCTGCCCCTGCTGCGCCACCGCCTCGCCCTGGGCGCGCGGACCGCGACCGACGACACGCTGACCGCGCCCCGTGCCCTCGACAGCGAACTGCGCTACCCCGACGACCGCCCCGCCCGCACCGACGGCCTCGCCACCGCCCGCCTGCCCCTGGCGGCCGGCGGCTCCCTGACCACCACCCTCACCGCCCGCCTCGCGGCCGCGCCGAGCGGACCCGCGCTCTCCGCCGACGACGCGGCGGACCGTCCGCGCCTGTCCGCTCCCGCGTCCCGGTAGGCCCGGGCCGGTTCACCGCGGGCCCGCCCGTATCGCGGTGTCCCCGAGACCGGGCCGGGTCGGGCGGGCAACGCGCGTCGTCGGCCTGTCCCTCGCCGACGCCGTGCGCGAGCCGACCTCCGCGCCGCGCGGCACAGACTGAGGGCAGGGCTCGGATCGGGATCGGGCGGCGCCTGGACGGGAAGGGCCCGGCGGTGGTGACCGCCGGGCCCCGAACCCTCACGTGACGTTGTCACACCGCGGCGGGAACCTCCGCGCGCGGCGGGGTGGCGAAACCGGCTGCCGCCCCGACCGCGGCACCGATCCCGGCGCCGACGATCGTCGCGGGTACCGAGACCGCCATGTAGCCGACCATGCCGCCCAGGATCGGGCCCGCGACCAGGCCGACGGGCAGCAGCGGGATCCCCGCGACCAGGCCCGCGACCGCGCCCATGGTGCTCGCGGCCATGGCCAGCGGGATCGCCACGGTGGACCCGACCGCGGCGCCGCGGGCGGCGCTGCCCAGGGTCTGCCCGGCGATCAGGTCCGAACGGCTGCGCTCGAGCCCGACCGAGTCGAGGAAGGTGGCCAGGTTCGCCTCGGTGGTGGCCGCGGCGTCGTTGATCTGCACCGACGTGTCGTACGGGACGAAATCGGGCACCGCGATCTGCTGGTCGCCGAAGCGGAACTGGCCCGGCGGCGGCAGGATCGGCGGCACCGGCGCGGTGGCCGTCGGCGCGTGCAGCGGGCCGACCGGGGACAGGTAGTCGGTCTCCGGGCCGGAGCGCGACCACTGCAGGGAGCTGCGGGTGTTGGCCGGCATCGCCTGGCCCACATACGGTGTCGCGTTCGGCGCCACCGCGTCGAACTCCGGGCCCGCCGGCTGATCGGGCTGCGTGACCGCCGCCCGATCGGGGTCGGCGTTCGCGGTGCCCGTGCCGATCAGCGCCAGGACCAGCGGCACGGCGCCCGCCGCGACCACGGAACCGACCTTCTGCCGTTGGAGATTCGGTGCTCTGTGCTTCCCCGTCGCCATAGATCACCTTTCGTCCGGGGGTGGTCAGACATATGACGATCCACATTCGGACCTGCGGCGGCAACGGATGGGTGCGAACCGTGTCCACCTCGGATTTCGCGGTCCCGAAACGGCGAAGGCCGCCCGGCGCACGCGCCGGACGGCCTTCGGGGAGAACGGGATCAGCCCGCCCCGCCGAGCTGCTTGGGCGCCCTGCGCGGGACGCCGAGCGCGGCCGCGAGCTGGTCGGCGTCCTGGTCGTCGGCATTGACGGCCTCCACCGCCAGCCGGGCGAACACCCACTGCTCGGTGGCCGCCATCTGGCCCCGGTTGCGGCCGAGGAAGGACACGAACCAGCCGATCACCGTGACGATGCGGCTGCGGTAGCCGACCAGGTAGTACAGATGCAGGCCCAGCCACGCCAGCCACGCCAGGAATCCGCTGAACTCGATCTTGCCGATCTGGCACACCGCGTCGAAGCGCGAGATGGTGGCCATCGAGCCCTTGTTGAAGTACTTGAACGGCTTGCGCTCCTCGGGCTTCTGGCCCTTGAGCCCGGCCTTGATCGCCTTGGCGGCGTAGGTCGACCCCTGGATCGCGCCCTGGGCCTGGCCCGGCACGTCCGGCACCGACATGAGGTCGCCGACGACGAAGACGTTGGGGTGCCCCTTGACCGTGAGGTCGGGCTCGACGATGACCCGGCCCGCCCGGTCGACCTGGGTGCCGTCGGAGCGCTCGGCGATCATCTTGCCCAGCGGGCTGGCCTGCACGCCGGCCGACCACACCTTGCACGCGGACTCGATCCGCCGGGTGCTGCCGTCGGCGTCCTTGACCACGACGCCGTAGGCGTCGACGTCGGTCACCATGGCGTTGAGCTGGATCTCCACGCCCATCTTGGTCAGCCGCTTGGCCGCCTTGCCGCCGAGCTTGGGGCCCATCGGGCCGAGCACCGCGCCGGCGCCCTCGAGCAGGATGACCCGGGCGTCACGCGGGTCGATGTTGCGGAAGGTGCCCTCGAGGGTGCGGTCGGCGAGCTCGGCGATCTGGCCCGCCAGCTCGACACCGGTGGGGCCCGCGCCGACCACGACGAAGGTCAGCAGCCGGTCGCGCTCCTCCTGGGTCTTGGCGAGCTCGGCCTGCTCGAACGCGCCGAGGATGCGGGCGCGTAGCTCGAGCGCGTCGTCGATGGTCTTCATGCCGGGGGCGAAGGTGGCGAACTGGTCGTTGCCGAAATAGGACTGCTGGGCGCCGGTCGCGACGATGAGGCTGTCGTAGTGGGTGACGGTGTCCATGTTGAGCAGCCGCGAGGTGACCGTCTGGTTGGCCAGGTCGACGTCGACGACCTCGCCCATGAGGACCTGCGCGTTCTTCTGGTTGCGCAGGACGAGGCGCGTGGCCGGGGCGATCTCACCGGTGGACAGGATGCCGGTGGCCACCTGGTAGAGCAGCGGCTGGAACAGGTGCGTCGACGTCTTGGAGATGAGCGTGACGTCGACGTCGGCCCGGCGCAGATGTTTGGTGCCGAACAGGCCGCCGAAACCGGAACCGATCACCACCACGTGGTGACGACGGTTTCCGACAGACTGAGAGTTCATCGTCGCGCTCCTCGACAGACCGGGGGCTGGCCCCGCAATGTGTTGACAGGGTTACCGTAGTCGGCCCCGGAACGGACGTCGCCACGAGATCCCGGTTCCGATCTTGGTGTGGTGCGTTGTCTCACCGGTACCGGAGCGGGGCGGTGAGCGCCGCGCTCCGGCCGGACGATGTACCCGATCGAGAATACGGGACGAATCGGCTAACGGCCCGCCAGCAGAATCTCGGCGATGCGGGTGTCGGTGGCCGCGCCCTCGGTGTAGCCGCCGTCGGCGCCGAGGGCGCTCATGATCGCCAGGGTGTAGCGCTCACCCGGTCCCGCGAAGCCGACCGAGTTGACGACCCAGCCGTCGTTCTCGTTCGACCAGCCGTTCTTCAGGCCGGGCTGCATACTCGCGCCCGCGCCCCACACGCCCCAGTGCTGGTTGGCGTCGACGTGGCGCATGCGGTCGAGCAGGTAGGCCTTGTCGTCGGGGTGCATGGTGTCGAGGATGTGGTTCATCAGCCGGTCCAGGTCGGCGGCGGTGCACTTCTGGAACGACCAGTCCGGGAACAGCGCGGTCGCGGTCGGCTGCGGGACCAGCGAGGTCATGCCGTAGGCGCGGAAGGCGTTGTTGTAGGCCATCCGGTCGAGGCCGATGTACTTGTTCCACAGGATGTCGGCGGCGGTGTCGTTGGACGTGGCCAGCATGGACTCGAGGTTGGTGCGGTCGTCGGGGGTGAGTCCGATGGCGCCGTTGCGGGCGCGGTTGAGCACGTCGGCGGCGATGGCGAGCTTGAGGGTGGAGGCGGTCCACACGGGGTTCTCGGCGTGCTCGCTCGCGTAGACGCCGCCGGAGACGCGGTCGCGCAGCACGAAGCCGACCACCCCGGGCCTGCTCGACAGGTAGGAATTGACGCGCGCGATCCGCGAACTCATGTCGCAGTCGAACCCGGGCAGGCACGCCTGGGTCAGCACCGGCACCGCCTGGGCGGGCGCGGTGAGGGCGGGGACGGCGGCCGGGGTCAGGACGGCCGCGGCGGCGAGGAGACAGGCGGTAGCTGTCACCCGGCCGGAGACCCGGGAGGAGTCGGAACGATCACGCACGAGGGACCACCTTGGCACACTGTCGGCCGCGGCGCACTACTTGAGGTTGCCGCCCGAGTGTGTTAGTGCCTTGTGTCCCAGTGGTTTCCGCAGGTCTAGTGGTGCGCCGCGTGGGGGGTCGCGATCGTGCAGCCGTTGAGACGATGGCAGTGCTCGAAGGCCTCGCCGTGCCGCGCCAGCGGCCAGGTGTGCAGGACGACGCCGGGCCCGTACCGGCGCGAGTTCACCAGTTCCCACCGGTCGCCGGCCCGGCGGACGACGAAGCCGCCGCGCGGAACCAGGGGAATCACCTGCGCATTCATGGATGCGTCCAGCCTTTCGCCTATCATTGCTGCTCCACCCCGGAAAGCCCAGCTTGGCACGGCCGGGCGCGCGCGCCCGGGAGGCGGGGCGCGAATGCGTTCTGGTGTGGCGTAATTCACTGTTCGTGGGTCCGGGCGTGGCGGGGTCGCCGGATTGCGCGTCGGTCGCTGGGCGTATAAACGACGGATGCCGCTGCACCTCCATCGCGCCGATCGCGCCGACGCGCTGGCCGACGGAGTGGGCGCGCTGCTGGCGGTGCCGCAGGCCGACCCGTTCGCCGCCGAGGTCGTCGCGGTGCCCGCCAAAGGTGTCGAGCGCTGGCTGGCCCAGCGACTCGCGGGGCGGCTCGGCGTGTCCGGCCACGGCGACGGGGTGGCCGCCAACATCGCCTTCCCCTCCCCGCAGGCCCTGGTCGCCGACGTGCTGGCCGCGGCGGGCGCGATCGACCCGGCCGAGGATCCGTGGGCGGGCGAGCGGGTGGTGTGGTCCCTGCTGCGGGTCATCGACGGGGCCGCGGGACAGGACTGGGCGGCGGTGCTCGACCGGCACCTCGGCCTGCCCGGCGGCGGGCACCGGCAGGGTCGCCGCTACGCGACCGCCGCCCGGCTGGCCGCGCTCTTCGACAGCTACGGCGCCCAGCGCCCGCAGCTGCTGCGCGACTGGGCGGCCGGGGCCGACACCGACGGCGCGGGCGGGCCGGTCCCGCCCGACTTGTCCTGGCAGCCACGGCTTTTCCGGCTCCTGCGCGAGGCCGTCGGCACGCAGGCGCCCGCCGAGCGGCTCGGCGCGACCTGCGCGCGCCTGCGCGCCGAACCCGGCCTCACCGACCTGCCCTCGCGCCTGTCGCTGTTCGGCGTGACCCGGCTGCCCGAGGACCAGCGCGCGGTGCTCGCGGCCCTGGCCGCGCACCGCGACGTCCACCTGTGGGCGACCCATCCCAGCCCGGCGATGTGGACCGCCCTGACCCCGCCGCCCGGCGCCGCCGCGCCCGGCGCGCGCGCCCGCGCCGACGACGACAGCGCCGCCTCGGTGACCCACCCGCTGCTCGCCGGTCTCGGCCGCGACGTCCGGGAGTTCCAGCAGCGGATACAGCCCGTCCTCGACTCCGACGAACTCCTGCCCGCGCCCCCGGGTCCCGCCGCGCCGACCCTGCTGGCCACGGTGCAGGCGGCCCTGCGCGGCGACCGCGCGCCGGCGGTCGTCGACCCCGCCGTGCTCGCCGACGGCACGGTGCAGGTGCACGCCTGCCACGGCCCGGCCCGCCAGGTGGAGGTCCTGCGCGACCTGCTGCTGCACGTGTTCGCGCGCGATCCGCTGCTGCAACCCCGCGATGTCGTGGTGATGTGCCCCGATGTCGAGGCGTTCGCCCCGCTGGTGCGCGCCGCGTTCGGGCAGCGCGGGCCCGGCGCGCTCGACGCGCCCACCGAGGGCGAGCACCCGGCGCACCGGCTGCGGGTGCGGCTGGCCGATCGCGGGCGCGCGGTCACCAACCCGCTGCTCGCGGTCGTCGGCGAGCTGCTGGAGCTGGCCGACGGGCGGGTCACCGTCACCCAGGTGCTCGACCTGGCCGCGAGCGAGACCGTGCGCCGCCGCTGCGGATTCGACGACGACGCCCTGGAACGGCTGCGCGGCTGGGCCGCCGAGTCCGGCGCGCGGTGGGGGATCGGGCAGCGTCAGCGCGAGGCGTTCGGGCTCGGCGACTTCCCCCAGAACACCCTCAACGGCGCGGTCGACCGCATCCTGCTCGGCGTCACGGCCGACGAGACCGCCGACGACTGGCTCGACCTGGTCCTGCCCCTCGACGACGTCGACTCCAACGACATCGACCTGGCGGGCCGGTTCGCCGAGTTCGTCGACCGGCTGGCGGTCTGCCTGCGCGACCTGCGCGGTCCGCGCCCGGCGGCCGAGTGGACCACCGTGCTGCTGCGGTCGCTGGACCTGCTCACCGACGTCCCCGTCACCCAGAGCTGGGTGCGGGCGGAGGCGCGGCGCGAGATCGTGGCCGCCACCGAACACGCGGGCACGGTGCCGCTGCGCCTCGACGACGTCGCCGCGCTGCTGGCGGCCCGCCTCGGCGCCCGGGCGGGCCGGGCCAACTTCCGCACCGGCGAACTCACCGTCTGCACCCTGGTGCCCATGCGGTCGGTGCCGCACCGCGTCGTCGTCCTGCTCGGGCTGGACGACGAGGTGTTCCCGCGCGCAGGCGGCGCCGACGGCGACGATCTCACCGCGCGGACCCCGCTCGTCGGCGAACGCGATCCGCGCAGCGAGGACCGCCAGCTGCTCCTGGACGCCGTGCTCGCCGCGGGGGATCAGCTCATCGTGCTCTACACGGGGGCCGACCCGGTCACCGGCGCGCCCCGCCCACCCGCGGTCCCGGTCGCCGAGCTGCTCGACGTGCTGGCCGCGCACGCGGGGCCCGGCGGCCGCGGCGCCTGCCACACGCGGCATCCGCTGCAGTCCTTCGACCGCCGCAATTTCGAT
>NZ_BAGK01000111.1 GCF_000308795.1 Nocardia thailandica NBRC 100428
CCGGGGAAGAAGGTGCCGACGTAGGCGCAGTGGTCGAAGGTGACCGAGGTGATGCCGCCGCCGCGCCCGCCGAGGGCGCCGAGCAGCCGCATGTTGCAGCGGAAG
>NZ_BAGK01000110.1 GCF_000308795.1 Nocardia thailandica NBRC 100428
CGGGCCATGACGATGCCGCCCGCGTGGTGGCGGTACATCAGCCGCAGGAACAGCGCTTCGGCCTCGGCGCCGCGGGCGGCGGCGAGCGCGTCCAGCTCGGCGGTGCTCGCCAGGCCGGGCATGGCGGCCTGCGCCGCGCCGTGGCGGTGGCCGTCCGGCATCCAGCGCATCGGCTCCGCCGCGGTCGGCGCGGCGCCGGCGAGCTGGGTCCAGCCGAGCAGGGTGCCCAGCTCCATGCGCTGGCTGTCGGCGATCTGGGTGGCCAGGCGGCGCAGCGCCGGGTCGGCGGCCGGGTCGAGGCGCTCGGCGATGAGCAGGGCCTGCTGGTGGTGGGCGGTCATGTCCTGGGCGAAGCCGATCTCCACCGCGCCGAGCACGGGTGCGCCGGACGCGGCGGCCGGGACGAGGACCGGGCGCAGCGCGGCGCCCAGCACCATGGCCAGCAGGATCGCGGCGCACGCGGCGGCGAGCCGGTAGGCGGGCCGCATCAGGAACCCACCGTCGATTCCTGGTCCGCCGGGGCGGTGTACACCGACCCGTCGAGTTCGAGGACCTGGAATCCGTTGTCCGAGCAGGCGACGAAGAGCTGATTGCCGCGCCACTCCGGCGGGGAGAAGCACCAGTCCGAGGACAGGTCGCCCAGCGCGAGGTCGCCGGAGCGGGCCGACAGCGCCTGCCCCACGTCGAACGAGCCCTCCAGCACGGCCCGCAGCGCGGCGGGCGCGGACATGGCCGGGACCCCGATGAGCGAGGCCAGCGCGTGCGGGGAGTTCCAGATCTGCAGGTTCTGCCCCGTCCTGGCCGGCGGGTTGTAGTAGGCGATCTCCCGGATGGCGGCGGGATCGCGGACGTCGAAGACGCGGATTCCCGACGAGATCCAGCCGCAGGCCAGCGCCGTCGGGTTCGCGGGCCGGTCGGCGGCGCAGTAGTGCGATTCGTAGGAGAAGATCGAGCCGCCCATCGACGAGGCGAGCCCGGAGTCGATGTTCTGCGGGAGGTTGATCTCGAGCTTCAGGCGCGCCGCGATGCGGGGCCGGTCGTCGTCGGAGACGTCGATCAGCTTGACCCCGCCCGCGCCGCCCTCGTCCACGGTGAACAGGTGCGGCACGCCGTCGTAGGTGACGGGCACGCTGTGCTGGGTGGCCCACCCGTCGGTCCAGAACACCCGGCCGACGTGCGGCACCTGGGGATTCGGGTCGCGGCGCTGCACGGCGCTGACGTCGAGGACGGTGAAGCCGCCGAGGGCGGAGATGTAGAGGCGGTCGCCGTCGGGGCTGACGCCGAAGCCGTGGGCCTCGATGCCGGTCAGCCCCTGCCAGACGACGCGCGGTTCGGCCGGGTCGGTGAGATCGACGGCGCTGACGAATCCGGGCGCGATGCCGGAGGTCCAGTACGTGCGCCCGTCGGGTGAGAAGCCGCCCTCGTGCGTGGTGACCGGCAGCGGCATGAGCAGATTCGTGCCGCGGCCGGGGTTGAGCAGGCGCGGGTGGGCGCAGTCGGAGATGTCGTAGACCGACAGGTAGCCCGCGCCCTCCCCGACCGGGACGCCCGTGCCGACGAGCAGCTTGCGGGCGGCGTTGACCTTGAGCGTCTCCCAGGTGCCCGCCAGCATCGCCGGTTCGGCGAGCACGGCGGTCAGCCTCGGGTCGGCGGGGTCGGACGCGTCGATCACCTGCACGCCGGGGTGCTCGGTGACGAGCGTGCCGGGGAAGAACGAGCCGAGGTAGGCGCAGTGCTCGAAGCTGGTCGAGGTGATGCCCGCCCCGCGGCCGGTGTAGCCGCCGACGCGGGTGATGTTGCACCGGTAACCCAGAGCGCTGCGGCCGGATTCGCGGTCGGCGGCCGGGACGTCGCCCTGCAGGCCGGTTTCCGGCAGCGAGCCGGGTCCGCAGTCGGCGCGCGGGACGGCCGTGCGTCCCGCGTCGAGGAATTCGTGCACCAGGGTCGAGACGTCGGGGGGCGGATCCGCGCCCGCGCCCGCGGGGAGGGCCACGAGGGCCAGGACGGCGGCCGCGGGTGCCGCGGCGGCGCGCAGCAGGGCACGCCGGAATCGTGTGGGCATCGTTGCCTCCCCGATCGAGCGGTGGGAGCGACGTCGCCGATCCGACCCAGACAGCTCCCCTCGTTCGGATGGTAGGAGACGGCCGACCGGCCGGGATCGGTTTCGGCCGATTCGCCTAACTCGGGAAACCCACCGCGCGACGTTCTGAGACGATGCCCGGCAGGAGTCAGGGCGCCTGGACCAGGGTGAGTCCGCCGCGCTTGCGCAGGGTGAAACCGAGCGATTCGTAGAGCCGGATCGCGGTGGTGTTGTGGGCCACCGCGTGCAGGAACGGCACCTCGCCGCGCGCCCGGATGCCCGCGCCGACCGCCCGGATCAGCCGCGTGGCGTAGCCGTGACCGCGATGGGCGTGGTCGGTGCAGACGGCGCTGATCTCCGTCCAGCCGGGTGGATGCATCCGTTCCCCGGCCATGGCGACCAGCTGCCCGTCGATCCGCAGGCCGAGGTAGGTGCCCAGCTCGATGGTGCGCGGGGCGAAGGGGCCCGGTTCGGTACGGGCGATGAGGGCGAGGATCTCGGGGACGTCGGCGGCGGTGAGCACCTCGAGCTCGGGGTCGGTCGCCACCGCGAGGCCGCTGCCGTCCATCTGCACCGACGAGAAGGTCTGCTGCACGGTCCAGTCCGGCGGGATCCGGTGCCCGTCGCCGCGCAGGCCGGTGGTGCCGCCGGGGCCGAGCACGGTGGCCAGGTCGCGCCAGTCCTGCTCGTCGAGCACGGGCGGGTGGCCGACGAACCGGGCCACCTCGGGGTCGTAGCGTCCGATCCGGCCCACCCAGGTCGCGAAGCGGCGGTGCGCGCCGCGCAGCGAGGACCGCACCGGGTCGTCGAGGGGATGCAACCCGACCCCGGTGTCGGCCACGTACTCGATGGTCACTGAGAGCTCCTGTCCGTCCGGCGGGCCGGGCGCCGGTGCCGTGTGCTCGGCACCAGGACGTTAGCCGTGCGCACGATCACCGTCACCGGTTGCGCTCGCGCCGATCCGATCCCGCTCCCCGGTGTCAATTCCGCCGTGGCGCCGGGTATTTCCCTGCCGTCGCCCTGATTTCAACCGTTGACAGCGCGCACCGGCCCGGCGGCGGGCCCGGCGCCGCCCGCCTGCCTGGGCTTTCGCGCCGCGCCGC
>NZ_BAGK01000109.1 GCF_000308795.1 Nocardia thailandica NBRC 100428
GGCCCGACACCCCAGGAGTGCCGATGACGCGTGGTTCGGTGATCGTCGCGGCGGCGGTGTGCGTGGCGTTGGCCGCGCTGCCTGCCTGCGACAGCACGACGCCGGGCACCGCCGCGCCCGCGGGCCGCGGCGCGGTGTCCGAGCCGCCGCCGGGTCCCGCGGTGGCGACCACGCGCCCGCTCACCCCGGCCGCGCCCGCGCCGCCGGGTGTGCCCCCGCCACCGACCACCCCGGTGACCGCGGCACCGCCGACGACCCCGGCCACCGACGCGGGGACCCCGGCCTGCCGCGACGGGCAGGTGATCGTCGGCGCCGAGCCGATGGGGGCCGCGGCCGGACACCAGGGGGTGCGGCTGACGTTCGGCCTGGTCGGCGCGAGCGCGCCCTGCACGCTGACCGGCTATCCGGGCGTCGACGCGACCGGCCACGGCCAGGTGCCCGCGTCGCGTACCCCGCGCGGTTACCTGGGCGGGCTGCCCGCGGGCGAGGACCGCGCCCCCACGGTGCTGCTCACCCAGGACCGCGCCGCCGAGGCGACCGTCGAGGGCACCGCCGTGGGGACCGCCGATCAGGGCTGCCCCGTCTACACCGCGCTGCTGGTCACCCCGCCGAACACCACCGAAACGACCACACACCCGGTCGCCCTGACCGCCTGCGCCCTGCAGGTCCACCCGGTGCGCGCCGCGGGGTGAGTCGGCGGTCGGCGACCTCCGGCGCCAGCCCGAGCGCCCCGTTCGGCGGGTCTGCCTCGGCCGCCCGTGCCCGGGGGCGCCGGGTCCGGTGCCGAGGCGACAGGCCCACCCCCGTGGCCGCGCGGTCCGGAATACGGAACGGCCTTCGGCGTGTTGACCCGACGCACCAAGCGAAAGGTACGCACGGGTAACATGACTTCGTCCTTTTCACCCGGCTTTCTCGAAAAGTGAGGCAGTAGATGACAGAGCGGATTCAGGTCGGCGGGCTCCAGGTGGCCGGCGTTCTCCACGACTTCGTCGAGAACGAAGCGCTCCCCGGTTCCGGCGTGGACTCCGCCGCGTTCTGGGCCGGTGCCGAGCAGGTCATCAACGATCTCGCTCCGCGCAACCGCGCGCTGCTGGCCGAGCGCGACGAGATCCAGGGCAAGCTGGACGCCTGGCACCAGGAGAACCCGGGCGCCGACTACGACAAGGCCGCCTACAAGCAGTTCCTGACCGAGATCGGGTACCTGCGCGACGAGCCCGCCCCGTTCCAGATCGGGACCGAGAACGTCGACGCCGAGATCGCCACCACCGCGGGCCCGCAGCTGGTCGTGCCGGTGATGAACGCCCGTTTCGCGATCAACGCCGCCAACGCGCGCTGGGGCTCGCTCTACGACGCGCTCTACGGCACCGACGCGATCCCCGAGACCAACGGCGCCGAGAAGGGCAGCGGCTACAACAAGGTCCGCGGCGACAAGGTCATCGAGTGGGGCCGCAACTTCCTCGACGACGCCGTCACCCTGATCACCGGCTCGCACATCGGCTCGACCTACTACAAGATCGTCGACGGCGAGCTCGAGGTCGGCCTCGAGGACGGCACCGACATCGGCCTGGCCGACCCGTCGCAGCTCGTCGGCTACCTGGGCGACCCGGAGAACCCGACCTCGGTGCTGCTCAAGCACAACGGCCTGCACATCGAGATCCAGATCGACCCGTCCTCGCCGATCGGTTCCACCGACACCGCCGGTGTCAAGGACATCGTCCTCGAGTCCGCGCTGACCACCATCATGGACTTCGAGGACTCGGTCGCCGCGGTCGACGCCGAGGACAAGGTCGTCTGTTACCGCAACTGGCTCGGCCTGATGAAGGGCGACCTGGCCGAAGAGGTCACCAAGGGCGGCAAGACCTTCACCCGCACCATGAACCCCGACCGCGTGTACACCGCGCTCGACGGCTCCGAGCTGACACTGCACGGACGTTCGCTGCTGTTCGTGCGCAACGTCGGTCACCTGATGACCTCCGACGCCATCCTCGACGCCGAGGGCAACGAGGTGCCCGAGGGCATCCTGGACGGCCTGATCACCTCGCTGATCGCCGTGCACTCGCTCAACGGCGACACCCAGCGCCTGAACTCGCGCACCGGCTCGGTCTACATCGTGAAGCCGAAGATGCACGGCCCCGACGAGGCCGCGTTCACCAACGAGCTGTTCGGCCGGATCGAGGACGTCCTCGGCCTGGACCGCAACACCCTCAAGGTCGGCATCATGGACGAGGAGCGCCGCACCACGGTCAACCTCGCCGCGAGCATCGAGGCCGCCCGCGACCGCGTGGTGTTCATCAACACCGGCTTCCTCGACCGCACCGGCGACGAAATCCACACCTCCATGGAGGCGGGTCCGGTCGTGCGCAAGGCCGAGATGAAGACCCAGCAGTGGATCCTGTCCTACGAGGACTGGAACGTCGACACCGGCCTGGCCAAGGGCCTGTCGGGCAAGGCGCAGATCGGCAAGGGCATGTGGGCCATGCCCGACCTGATGGCGGGCCTGCTCGAGCAGAAGATCGGTCACCCCAAGGCCGGCGCCAGCACCGCCTGGGTGCCCTCGCCGACCGCCGCGACCCTGCACGCGACCCACTACCACCTGGTCGACGTGTTCAAGCGGCAGGCCGAGATCGCCAAGGGCGGTCCCCGCGCCACCGTGGACCAGATCCTCGAGATCCCGCTCGCCGCGGCCCCGAACTGGACCGCGGAGGAGAAGCAGCAGGAGCTGGACAACAACTCCCAGGGCATCCTCGGCTACGTCGTGCGCTGGATCGACCACGGTGTCGGTTGCTCGAAGGTGCCCGACATCAACGACATCGGCCTGATGGAGGACCGCGCCACCCTGCGCATCTCCAGCCAGCTGGTCGCCAACTGGCTGCGCCACGGCATCGTGACCGAGGACGACGTGATCGCCAGCCTCGAGCGGATGGCCCCCGTGGTCGACCGCCAGAACGCCGGTGACCCGAACTACCGTCCGCTGGCGCCGAACTTCGACGACAACATCGCCTTCCAGGCCGCCAAGGAACTGGTCCTCGAGGGCACGAAGCAGCCCAACGGCTACACCGAGCCGATCCTGCACCGCCGTCGCCGCGAGTACAAGGCCGCCAACGCCTGATCGCCTGTCGCGCAACACGACCCCCGTCCGGTCCGTCCGGGCGGGGGTCGCGTCGTCCCGGCGTTCCGGCCGTCGCGGGGGCGCCCGGCGGACGGCCCGCCCGTCGTGACCCGCCCAGCGGGTGGCGGGCGTTATTCGTGCGTTATCACACCGATGCGCGATCGACGCGTATTGCTAGGGTGGAGCGGCGAAGGTTCGTTTCCCCACGATAGGAACAACGTATGGGTAGCACTGTGCTCGATGTCATCGCTCTGGTCACGAACCGGGCGGCCCTGTTCTGGAACTGGATGGCCACCGGATCGTCGGGGTTCCCGC
Organism: Nocardia thailandica NBRC 100428; assembly: GCF_000308795.1. Classification (GTDB taxonomy): domain Bacteria; phylum Actinomycetota; class Actinomycetes; order Mycobacteriales; family Mycobacteriaceae; genus Nocardia; species Nocardia thailandica. Next base: position 3,425 of record NZ_BAGK01000109.1, read on the forward strand.
CGCTGTGACGCGCTGAGCGATTCTCGAAGTGCGTGCGAAACCCCCGGAAGGCCCAGGGCCTCCGGGGGTTTCGCGCGTCCTCACCAGAAGACCGGGTCCAGGCCCCACACGGCGAACTCGGTGGTCACTGCCGCGCGCAGGGCGGCGCGGGTCGGGAAGCGGTCGGGGTCGGCGCCGGTGACCGCGAGGGTGACCAGTTCGCCGTCGGTGCAGAACGACAGGTTCACCCCGACCTCCACCCGGCGGAACAGGTCGGTCTCGTTGGTGGTGATCACCGGGCGCATCAGCACCGCCGCCGCCCGTCGCCCGGTGAAGTCGGCTACGCCCGCGGCGGATTCGCCGAGGTTGGTGCACAGGCACTCGGGGGCCTTGGCCGTGCGGGCGAACCGGTGCAGCACCGCGCGGGGCAGGATCATCTGCACCGGCTGGAGATGCTGCAACGGCGGCGTGGTCGCGGGATCGCCGTAGGCGAGCGCGGCGCGTTTGATCGACGCGCGCACGGCGGCCAGGTCGACGGGGGAGTCGGCGGTGTAGCGGACCGCGATGGGCAGGCCCGTGGTGGCGTTGGCGCGCGGATCGCCGTCCTCGCGCCGCGAATTCGGGATGTCGACGCGCAGCTCGGCGCCGTCGGCGAGGCGACCGCTGCGCCCGAAGAGCCCGGCGCCCAGGGCGACGAGCAGCCCGTTGACGGTGCCGCCGTGCTCGGCCGCGACCTTCCGCCACTGGTCGAGCTCGCACTGCACGATCACGTCCGAGGGCGTCCACTCCGGTCCGGAGGCCACCGGGTCGGCGGCGCGGCGGTCGTGACGGGTCGGCTCGCTCACCGCCCGCGCGGCCACGGCCGCCCGCACGCCCCGGACGACGGCCCGGCCCTGGCT
>NZ_BAGK01000108.1 GCF_000308795.1 Nocardia thailandica NBRC 100428
GAGGCCGGGCGCCGTGCCGTCGCGGCGACCACGGCAGCGTGACCGCCGGGGCCGGCTCGGCGCCCGGCCTCGGCGTCACCGCGGCGGCCCGTGGGCGGCCGACGGCGCTCGCGCGGCACGGCACACGCGGCGGTGGGGTGTCGCTCATCGGGCCGCCACCACCGCCCGGCGGGCGTACGCCCGCACGTCCGCGTCCGGGTCGTCCAGGACCGACTCGAGCGCGTCGAGCGCCGACGCGCTGTGCGGCCAGACCGACAGCGACAGCACGGCGGCCTTGCGGACGTCGAGATGCCGGTCGCCGAGCGCCTCGCGCAGGGTGGGCACGGCGGCCTCGGGGTCGGCGCCCGCGAGGCCCTTGGCGGCGCCGACGCGGACCTGCCAGGCCGAATGCCGCAGGGCGGCCGCCAGTTCCGTGATGTCGTCGGTGCCGAGGGCCGCGAACGCGGTCAGGGCGGCGGCGCGGACCAGGGGGTCGGGATCGGCCGCGAGGGCGCGCACGACACCGGTGCCACCGGAGCCGATGGAGGCCAGGCCCTGGGCGACGGCGATGCGGACCTCGCGGTTGACGTCGCCGGCGATGGAGGCGACGGCGTCGCTGTCGTCGAGGGAGACCAGGGCGCGCACGGCCTCGATGCGGACGCGGTGGTCGGAATCCGCCAGGGCCGCACGGTAATCGGCCCCGTCGCCCGCGCGCAGGGCGCGCAGCAGGTCGATGACGGTGGCGCGCACCAGCGGGTCGCCCGAGCCGAGGTGCGCGGCGAGCTCGCCCGCGCCGGGCAGGACCTCGACGAGTTCGCGCAGGCTCTCCGTCGCCGCGCGGCGGACCGCGGCCGACCCGTCACCCAGGGCGCGCACGAGTTCGGGCGCCCAGCCGTCGGGGGTGTTCTCGGTGAGCACCGAGAGCGCGGCGACCCGCACCCCGGCGTCCTCGTCGGCGAGGTACCCGCGCAGGTCCGCCACCGACGGTGCGTCCAGGGCCAGCAGGGTCACCAGACGCGGGGAGGGCGGGGTGACCGGCTCGGCCTCGGCGAAGGCCGGCGTCTCGCGCTGGGGCGCGCGGGTGCCGACCAGATCGGGCTGGGCCACCGGGATGATCGTCGGATCGTCGGAGGGCACGTCGTCCAGGCCGGGCACGGGCACCAGGTACGGCGCCACGGGCCGCTTGAGGAACTCCATCTCGCCGTCGGCGTTCTTGCGCAGGTTCAGGTGGTAGCGCCACTCGACGTCGTCGCGCTCGGGGGCGTCGGCGCGGTCGTGGTAGAGGCCCCAGCGGGATTCGGTGCGGGTCAGCGAGCTGCGGGCGGCCATCTCGGCGCAGTCGCGGATGAACGACACCTCCGCCGCGCGCATGAGCTCGTGCGGGGTGCGCGCGCCGATGCCGGCGACCTCGCCGCGCATGCGTTCGAAGGTCTCCACCGCGATGGACAGCTTCGCGGCCGTCTTCGGCGGGGCCACATAGTCGTTGACGAACCGGCGCAGCTTGTACTCGACCTGCGGCTGGGGCGGGCCGTCCGGCCTGCGCAGCGGGCGGTAGATCAGCTCGTGGGCCTCGGCCAGCTGGTCGGCCGGCAGCTCTTCGGGCGCGGCGACGGCGTCCAGGGTGGACGCGGCGTGCGCGCCGGCCAGGTCGCCGTAGACGAAGGCGCCGATCATGTAGTTGTGGGGCACGCAGGCCAGGTCGCCCGCGGCGTAGAGGCCGGGCACGGTGGTGCGCGCGTTCTCGTCGACCCACACGCCGGAGGCGGAATGCCCGCTGCACAAGCCGATCTCGGAGATGTGCATCTCGATGTCGTGGGTGCGGTAGTCGTGGCCGCGGTTGGCGTGGAAGGTGCCGCGGGTGGGGCGCTCGGTGGTGTGCAGGATGGATTCGAGGGTGGACAGGGTCTCGTCGGGCAGGTGGGAGACCTTGAGATAGATGGGGCCGCGCGCGGATTCGATCTCCTGCTTGACCTCGGCCATCATCTGGCCGGACCAGTAGTCCGAGTCCACGAACCGTTCGCCCTCGGCGTTGACCTGGTAGCCGCCGAAGGGATTGGCGACGTACGCGCAGGCGGGGCCGTTGTAGTCCTTGATCAGCGGGTTGATCTGGAAGCACTCGATGCCGGAGAGCTCCGCGCCCGCGTGGTAGGCCATGGAGTAGCCGTCGCCCGCGTTGGTCGGGTTCTCGTAGGTGCCGTACAGGTAGCCCGAGGCGGGCAGGCCGAGCCTGCCGCACGGGCCGGTCGCGAGGATGACCGCCTTCGCGCCCACCGCGAAGAATTCGCCCGTGCGCGTGTGCAGGGCCGCCGCGCCGACCGCGCGGCCGCCCGAGGTGAGGACCCGCACGGGCATCAGCCGGTTCTCGATGCGGATGCGCTCGCGCATGGTGCGCTGGCGCAGCACGCGGTAGAGCGCCTTCTTGACGTCCTTGCCCTCGGGCATCGGCAGCACATAGGACCCGGACCGGTGCACGCGGCGCACCGCGTACTCCCCGTACTCGTCCTTCTCGAACTTCACGCCGTAGCGTTCGAGGCGCTGCACCATCGCGAACCCGCGGGTCGCGGTCTGGTAGATGGTGCGCTGGTCGACGATGCCGTCGTTGGCGCGGGTGATCTCGGCGACGTAGTCCTCGGGCTCGGCCTTGCCGGGGATGACGGCGTTGTTCACCCCGTCCATGCCCATGGCGAGGGCGCCGGAGTGGCGGACGTGGGCCTTCTCCAGCAGCAGCACGTTCGCGCCCGCTTCGGCGGCGGTGAGCGCGGCCATGGTGCCCGCGGTGCCGCCGCCGATGACGAGCACATCGCAGTCGATGCGCTGCTGGTCGGACAGTTCGGGGATGTTCACAGCAGCTCCAGGATCCGGTCCTTCACCGCGGACCGGTCGAGGGTCTCGCGCGGTGCGGGCACATCGACGAGGGTGCGCAGCGCGCCGCCGCCGCCGAGCACGGCGACCCGGTCGCCGAGCAGCAGGGCCTCGTCGATGTCGTGGGTGACGAAAACGATGGTGGTCGGGTGCGCCCGCCAGGTCTCGACCAGCAGGCGCTGCATGTCGGCGCGGGTCTGGGAGTCCAGGGCGCCGAAGGGTTCGTCCATCAGGACGGCGCGCGGGGAGCCCGCGAGGCTGCGCGCCAGCTGCACGCGCTGGCGCATACCGCCGGACAGGTCGCGGGGCAGGTACCCGGCATAGCCGGTCAGGCCGACCTCGCCGAGCCAGCGGTCGGCGGTGCCGGTGCGCTCGGCCCTCGGCACGCCCCGCAGGCGCAGGGCCAGTTCGACATTGCCGCGCGCGGTGCGCCACGGCAGCAGGGCGTCGTCCTGGAACACCAGCGCGCGGTCGGCCGAGGGACCGGTGACGGTGTCGCCGTCGGCCCGGATCGCGCCGCCGTCGACGGGCCGCAGACCCGCCAGGGCCCGCAGCAGGGTCGACTTGCCGCACCCGGACTTGCCGACCAGCACGAGGATCTCGCCCTGGGTGATCTCGAGATCGAGCCCGTCGATGACGGTCCGGGTGCCGTAGGCGATGCGGATGCCGTCGAGGCTCAGGCGCATGCCGCCGGTGACGGCGGGGGAGACGACGATGGTCATGAGGCAACCTCCCGGGGGAGCCAGCGGGTGACGCGGCGGCCGGCCAGTTCCACCAGCCCGGAGGTGGCGAAGCCGAGCACGCCGATGGTGATCATCCCGACGAAGACCGCCGGGTAGTCGACGATGGTGTAGGACTGCCAGGTGCGGTACCCGATGCCGAGCCGCCCGGAGATCATCTCCGCGGAGATCAGGCAGATCCAGGCCACGCCCATGCCCACCGACAGGCCGCCGAACACGCCCGGCAGGATGCCCGGCAGCACGACGCGGGTCAGCACCTCGCGCCGCGAGGCGCCGAGGGTGCGCACGGCGTCCTCCCAGATCGTCGGCAGCGCCCGCACGGCGTGCCGGGTGCTGACCATGACGGGGAACAGCGAGGCGGTGAAGGTGATGAACACGATGCCCGACTCATCCGACGGGAACAGCAGGATCGCCACCGGCACCAGCGCGATCGCCGGGATCGGGCGGACCAGTTCGGCCAGCGGGCCGAGGGTGTCGGCGATCAGGCGGGACCGCCCGAGCCCGATACCCGCCGCCACGCCGACGACCGCGGCCAACCCGAAACCGGTGACGATGCGGATCAGCGACTGCGCGACGTCGATGTAGTACTGCGAGGTGCCCAGGTGCTCGCCGAACTCGGCGACGATCTCGGTGACCGTCGGCAGGGTGTCGAACCGCAGCCACAGCCGCACGTTCCCGGCGGTGAGCAACTGCCACAGCCCGAGCGCGACCAGCACCGAGGCCAGGCGCAGCAGGCGCGAGACCCACACCGAGCGAACCGGTTTCGCGGCGGCGCCGGCCGGGACCGGCGTGGCGGTCCCGGCGTCGGCAGGCTCGACGGCGGTGCTCATCCGCGGATCTCCGTCACGGCCTGGTCGTAGGTGACCGCGGTCGCGCCGGGGTGGGCGGCGCGGTAGCGTCCCGCCGCGGCGGGCGTGGTGAAGGGCAGGTAGTTCGCGCCGTCGCGCAGCCAGACGGCCTTGTCGGCGAACCAGCGGGTGCCCAGCTCGGCGTCGGGCAGGTACACCGCGCGCACCGTCTTGCCTGCCGCCCTGGCGGCCTGGACACCGCGCAGCAGGCAGGCCGCGTTCGCGGCGGGCTGCGGCGTGGTCGCGCCGTCGATCCAGATCTCCCCGGCCGTGGCGGGGTCGGTGACCGCGACATGGCACACGGGGTCGGTGCCGGTCACCCGGCTGGGGTTGGCGGTGGCGGCCAGGTCGGTGTCGTAGTCGCCGCGGCCCTCGTAGGCCTTGCGCAGGGGTCCGTCCTGGACGAAGGCGTCGATGTCGAGGTCGGCGAAGTCGCCGATGGACTTCAGGTAGGTGACGTCGTCCTTGAACGCCTTGATCAGGCTGGGCTTGAGCGTGGTGTCGAAGGACGTGCCGCCGGGGCCGTTGTAGAGGTAGACGACCTCCTGCGGCAGGCCCGAGCCCTGCGCGACGATGCCGGCCGCCTCGAACGGCTTCTCGTTGAGGAACCGGGTGGCGTCGAGCTGCGCGCCGAGGAACGCCTGCAGCACCTCGGGATGCTCGGCGGCGTAGGCGCGGCGGGCGACGACGCCGTGGAAGGTCGGCACGTTCAGCTCGGCGCCGTCGTAGAGGAGCTTGGCCTTGCCCTGGTGCACGAGCAGCCCGGGCCAGGCCACGAACTGCGACAGGGCGCCGACCTGATGGGACTCGAGGGCGGTCGCCCCGATCTGCGGCTGCTGGTTGAGCACCTCCACGCCCTTGGCCGGATCGATGCCCGCCCGGCTCAGCGCCTGGACGAGGGTGCCGTGCCCGGCCGACCCGACGCTGGCCGAGACCTTCTGCCCGGCGAGGTCGGCGATCGAGGTGGCGGTCGAGTCGTTGGCGACCACCACCATGTTCAGCGCGCCCTTGGGGTTGTAGCCGGTCACCGACACGAACTCGGTCTTCGCGCGCTCGTTGGCCTGGGTGCGCGAGCCGTTGATCAGCAGCGGGTAGTCGCCCATCGAGCCGATGTCGATCTTCTCGGCCACCATCTGCGCGGTGATCGGGGCGCCGGTGTCGTAGTCCTGCCACTCCACCTGGTACCTGGCGCCGCCTGCGTCGGTGATCTTCTGCAGCCGCTGCTCGAGGTAGCCCTGGGCGCGCAGCAGGGTGCCCGCGGTGACGGTGTTGATGGTCTTGGACTGGTAGCCCACGACCACCTTGACCGTGCCCGCCGGTGCGGCGTCGGAGGACTCGAGCGAACAGCCCGCGGCGGTGAGGACCAGGGCCAGCAGGGCGGGGGCGAGACGCGCGGTGCGCGAGGACATCTTCATCAGCGGTGTTCCCGGGTGGTCAGCGGAGCAGATAGGGCATGTTGACGGTGACGGCGCCGGTGGGGCAGCGTGCGGCGCACGGGCCGCAGTACCAGCACTCGTCGACGTGCATGTAGGCCTTGCCGGAGTCCTCGTGGATGGCGAGGGAATCGAGCGGGCACATGTCGACGCAGAGGGTGCAGCCGGTGATACAGAGCGATTCGTCGATCGTGACCGGCACGTCGGCGCGCTGGGGGACCAGTGCCATTACAGGACCTTCCATTCGGGTGTGCTGCGGGTGAGGCTGCCGCGCATGGTGATCCGGTCACCGCGCATACGGATGTACTCGAGGTCGACCGGCCTGCCGTCGTCGAGATGGGTCAGGCGTTCGAGCATCAGCAGCGGGGCGCCGGCTGGCGCGTCGAGGGTGGTGGCGGTGTGCGGGTCGGCCGCGACCGCCTCGAGGGCGAGGTCGGCCGAGCCGAGCGAGCGGCCGGTGACCTGCTCGAGCAGGACGAACACGTCGGTGGTCTCGAGGTCGTTGGCGAGTACTTCCGCGCCGACGTCGGGGGCCAGGTAGGTCAGGTCCAGGCTCAGCGGCATCTCGGCCAGGTAGCGCAGCCGCTCGATGTAGACCACGCGCTCGCCGGGGTCGAGGCCGAGGCGGCGGGCGACCGCGGGCGGCGCGGTCAGGAACGTCGCGGCGCGGACCTCGTTGCGGACGGTGCCGTGCTCCTTGAGCGTCTCCTGCAGCCCGAGCAGCGCGTCGAGGCCGTGGTCGTACTTGCGCTTGCCGACGCGGGTGCCGACCTTGGGCGCGCGGTCGATGAGGCCCTCGTCGCGCAGCAGCGCCAGCGCCTCGCGCACGGTGTTGCGGGAGGCGTCGTGCTCGGTGGCCAGTTCCTGCTCGGTGGGCAGGACGCCGTCGAAGGCGCCGGCCAGCACCTGGTGCCGCAGGATGTCGGCGACGCGGCGCGCGCGGTCGGCACGGGCGCCGCGCAACGGGGTCGGTTCGGTGCTCGGATGCACCGTGTTTCTCTCGCTGACCTGCATGAACAGCGACGATAGCGGCACCGTGGGGCGCGATTCGCCCGCGCGGAATCAGGCCGGATTCAGGGGATGTTTCTGCGCCGGTCGCCCGGTCGCGCCACCTGGGAAAAAGGTCGGCCCCGGTGGCATTACGCCACCGGGGCCGCGACGATCGGTGTTGGAATCACGCCGATCGGAATACCGTCGCGGTCACGGCTGACCGGGGTTGAGCACGATGAACAGCCCGCTCGCCTCCGCGCAGAGGCGCTCACCGTCGTGCAGGGTCGCCTTCAGGTAGATCTTGCGGCCCTCCTGGCGCTCGGCGTGGGCCTTCAGCGTCAGCGGCTTGTTCAGCGGGGTGATCGAGCGGTAGTCCACGGTGAGCGAGGCGGTCCGGGTGATGGACCGGCTCGACAGCGCCGCGGCCATTCCGCACAGGTCGTCGAAGGCCAGCGCGATGTGGCCGCCGTGCGCGGCGGCGTTGCCGCCCAGGTGGAAGGTGCGGAAGACGACCTCGGCGGTCACGCCGCTGCTGTCGGCCTCGACCACGGTGTAGGGCGGCAGGGTGATGTTGCCGCGCGCGGGCAGGTCGGTGCGCGACCAGGTCGGCGCCGACCACTCCTCCACCACGGCTTCGGCCAGCCGGGCGTTGAGTTGCTCGAGGGTGGCTACGGCCTCCTTGGCCAGTTCCTCCGACGGCAGGATCAGCCGCACGCGGTCCATGAGCACCCGCGCCTGCTCGATCAGCTCCCCGTACTGCGGGCCACCCACCGGACCGTCGGACCCGGCCGCGTGGGCCCGGATCAGTTCGGTCATCGGCCGGAACCCGCCTTCGTGGTGCTCTGCGTTCGGCAGCGAGTCGCCGACCCGTGGTGTATCCATGTGAAACACGTTATCGGTCGTCCGCCGTTAGCTGCACGATCGGGGGCCCGCTCAGCGGTCGGTGTCACATCACGATCGCGACGGCATATCCGCTGTGGACGCCCCGGCACGACGGGGTCGTCCACTAGGCTCGACGGCGATCGTCGAGCAGGTCCGAACGAACCGTGGAATCCGTGCGGCGCGGCCAGACGCGCCCCGGAAGTGGGCGAAAGGCTGAGCGGGATGGGTATCGCGGCAGTGGTGTTCGACATGGACGGCGTCCTGATCGACTCCGAACCGATCTGGGAACAGGTTCGCAAGGAATACGTGGAACTGCGCGGCGGCCGCTGGCGGCCCGACGCGCAACGCCGCATGATGGGCATGTCGACCGTGGAGTGGGCCGCCTACCTCAGCAACGATCTCGGTGTCGCCCAGCCGATCTCGGTGGTGTCCAACGGGGTCATCGATCTGATGGCCGCCCGCTACAGCGACCACCTGCCCCTGCTGCCCGGCGCCGCCGAGGCGGTGCGGCGCTGCGGCGCCCGGTGGAAGCTCGGGCTCGCCAGTTCCTCGCCGCGCAGCCTCATCGACCTGGTTCTCGCCAAAGCCGGTCTGCTGGGCGAGTTCTCGGCGATCCTGTCCACCGAGGAGGTGGGTCGCGGCAAACCGGCGCCCGACGTGTACCTCACCGTCGCCCAGCGCCTCGGCGTCGAACCCGAGCAGTGCGCCGCGGTGGAGGACTCGTCCAACGGCCTGCGTTCCGCGCGCGACGCGGGCATGCGGGTGATCGCGATCCCGCGCCCGGAGTTCCCGCCCGCGCGCGACGCCCTGGCCGGCGCCGCGGCGGTCCTCGGCTCGCTGGACGAGCTGGTCCCCGAGGCGGTCACCGGGGCCGCCTGAGACCGGGCGGCGCGCGGTATCGATCAGGGCCGCAGCAGTGCCTTGATGGCGCGGCGCTCGTCCATCGCGCGGTAGCCCTCGGCGACCTCGGCCAGCGGCAGCGTGAGGTCGAAGACCCGGCCCGGGTCGATGCCGCCCGTCATCACCCGGTCGATCAGGTCGGGCAGGAACCGGCGCACCGGCGCGGGCCCGCCGCGCAGGCCGACGTGGGAGAAGAACAGCCGGTCCCCGGCGATCTCCACCCCGTGCGGGACGCCGACGAAGCCGACATTGCCGCCGGGACGGGTCGAGCGCAGCGCCTGGGTCATGGACTCGCCGGTGCCGACGCATTCGAGGACCGAGTCGGCGCCGATGCCCTCGGTGAGGTCCTTGATCCGGGCGACACCGTCCTTGCCCCGCTCGCTGACGATGTCGGTGGCGCCGAAGGCGGTGGCCAGCTCCTGGCGGTCGGCGTGCCTGCTCATGGCGATGATGCGTTCGGCGCCGAGTTCGCGCGCCGCGATGACCGCGCACAGCCCGACCGCGCCGTCGCCGACCACGACCGCGGTGGCGCCGGGACGGACCTCGGCCGCGACCGCCGCGTACCAGCCGGTGCCCATGACGTCGGACAGGGTCAGCAGGCTGGGGACGTGGGCCGGGTCGGGCTCGCCGTCGGTGGCGACCAGGGTGCCGTCGGCGTTCGGGATGCGCACGTATTCGGCCTGGCAGCTCGACATGAATTCGCGACGGACACAGGCGGACTGGTAGCCGTTGCGGCAGTTCGCGCAGGTGTTGTCGGAGGTCGCGAAGGAGCCGATGACGAACTGCCCCGGCCGGACGGTGGTGACCTGATCGCCGACCTCCTCGACCACGCCGACGTATTCGTGGCCCATCGGGTGCGGATGGTCGACGGGCTCGATCCCCCGATAGGGCCACAGGTCCGAACCGCAGACGCAGGTCGCCACGGTGCGGATGATCGCGTCGGTGCCCGCGGTCATCGTGGGGTCGGGCAGCTGTTCGCTGCGGATGTCACCGGGGGCGTGGATGATGGTGCCGCGCATGATGCGGGTCCTTTCGCGCAGGGATCGGTCGGTGGTCGGCGTCGGCGGGGTGGCGTAGGCAGTCTCGCCGCCGCCCGGGGCGATGTCACGCGGACGCGCGGCGGGCCGGATCGCTCGTCGGCCGGAGCCGGGACCCCGGGCCGGGGGTGCGGCCGTCGCGGTGGCGGGTGTGGGTCAGCGCGGCGGGGCGGGGTCTGTCGCCGGGGCCCGGTCGCCCGGGGCGGGCCGCTCGAGGAGATGGATGGTCAGCGCGGCGGCCAGGGTGCGACCCTCGCGGGGCTGGGTGGGGTCGAGGCCGGTCAGTTCGGTGATCCGGTTGAGCCGGTAGGTGAAGGTGTTGGGGTGGACGTGCAGCTCCCGGGCGGCGGCCTGGCGGTCGGCTCCGTGCTGGAGGTGCGCCTGCAGGGTGGTGATCAGGTGGGGGGTGCCCGGCCAGGGGTTCGAGCAGCTGGATCAGGCGCTGCTTGGCGCGGCCGGGGCGGGTGATCTGGAGTTCGAGGAGCAGGTCGTCGAGGCGGTAGCAGCCGGGTGGGCGGTCGCGCAGCCGGGGGAACACGGCCAGATCGCGGGCGTCGGCGACGGCCGAGGCCAGGTCGGCGCGCGCGACGGCGGGGATCAGCCCGAGATACGGCGCGCCGTCCAGGGCGGTGGCCAGGCGCCGGGCGAGCTGGTCGAATCGGTCCGTGGCGATCGGGTCCGCGGTACCGGCGAGCAGGGCCGTGCCGCTGTGCCCGTCGAACCGCAGCAGCGCCGGGGCGCCGGTCAGTTCCGCCAGGGCGCGGTCGATGACCCGTTCGCGGCGCCGGGAGACCAGCTCGGCGACCGGCGCGGCCGGGGCGTCGTCCGGGCCGAGGTCGATCGCGAGGACGGTGTAGGTGTCGGCGAGGGCGATGTCGGCCCGGGCGGCCGCATGCTCCGCCGCGGTTCCGGCCAGCAGCGCCGCCAGCAACTCCTGGCGCGCGGCGCGGTCGCTGCCGAACAGCGCCCGCTCGACGACGGCATAGGACTCGAGGACGACGACGCCGATGTGCCCGGCGAGGTCGAGCAGCCGCGCGCCCATGTCGGCCAGCTCCGACCGCTGGTCGGGCGTCGTCGCCAGGGCGCTCGCCTCCGCCAGGCAGTCCCGCGCCGCGGCCTGCACCATCTCCAGCAGGGTCGCGGCGGGCAGGCGGTGCTCGGCGTGCCGCTCGGCCGGCGGCGCGATCACCCGCGCGACGTCCGGGCGGGTGATCGGCCGCTCGGAGGTCATCGCGTCGAGGTACAGCCGCGCGCAGGCGGCCACCGTCGGTGCGAACTCCGTCCCGACGTAGGACCCGGGCAGACCCGCCGCCTCGCCCGTCGCGCGCGCGTGCTGCTGGAGCCGCTCGCCGACGGCGGCGCGGCGCTGTGCCAACAGCACCCGCAGCGCCGCCGACCGGCGGTCGTTCTCGTTCACCGACATCGCCTCATTCTGCCCGCGACGGCGCTCGAGGCGGGGCGGCGGCCGTGATCTGCTTGTGGGACAGCGTCTTCGGACGCGAGGGCGGGTGCCGCCCGGAACCGCTCAGCGGGCCCGGGCGGTCCAGCGGCCGTCGGTGCGGCGCACCTCGACGGGGTGGTCGAAGGCCGCCGAGATGTGCCGGGAGGTCACCACGTCCTCGACCGGTCCGGAGGCGACGGTGCGTCCGTCCGCGATGAGCAGGGCGTGGGTGGTGGTGCGGGGGAGTTCCTCGAGGTGGTGGGTGACCAGGATCGAGGCGACGTCGGGGTGGGTGCGGTCGAGGGCGTCGACGGTGGAGAGCAGCTGTTCGCGGGCGGCCAGGTCGAGGCCGGTGGCGGGTTCGTCGAGCAGCAGGATGCGGGGTTCGCAGATCAGGGCGCGGGCGATGAGCGTACGCCCGCGTTCGCCCTGGGACAGGGTCGGCCAGACGTCGTCGGCGCGGGGTGTGAGGCCCAGCGTGTCGATGACCGCGTTGGCGCGGGCGAGGTCGTCGGCGGAGGGGGTCCAGCGCATCGGTGTGTCGATGGTGCCGGTGATGCCGGTCAGGACGACCTCGCGCACCGTCAGCGGATAGCGCAGGGGGTGGCGGGGATTGACGTGGCCGATCGCGCGCCGCAGGGCGGCCAGCTCCACGCGGCCGAACCGGCGGCCGAGCACGTGGACGGTGCCGGTCGTCGGGAAGGTCACCGCGCCGCAGAACCCGAGCAGGGTGGACTTGCCCGCGCCGTTGGGGCCGAGCAGGGCCCAGTGCTCGCCGGCCCGCACGGTGAGCGAGATGCCGTGCAGGATCTTCTTGCCCTCCCGGCGGAAGGTCACCTCGTCCAATTCGATCACGGGTTCGGCGCTCACGCGAAGGCCTCCTTCAAAGCGGTGAGATGGGTGCGGCTGAATTCCGCTGCCGCGGTGGGATTCCGGTCGGCGAGCGCGTCGGCGAGGCGTTCGTGCGCCGCGTGATCGGCGGCCTCGGACGGGAGCGGGCGCAGGGTGAGCATGTCGATCATGGCCAGGCGCAGGCGCGGCAGGAAGCTGTCGAACAGCTGGGTCAGCACGTCGTTGTGCGCGGCGACGATCACCGCCCGGTGGAAGGCCATGTCGGCGTCGACGTGCTCGGCCACGGTCTGCCCGTCGGCGACGCGCCCGGCCAGCGCGCGCCGGATCGCGCGCAGGTCGGCCGGTGTCCGTCGCCGCGCCGCCAGCGCCGCGGCCTCCGCCTCGATCGCGATCCGCGCCTCGATCACCGCGACGATCGTCGCTCCGCGCAGGACCACGTCCCAGTCCTCGGTGACGTCGAGCGCCGTCACGAACACCCCCGCGCCCTGCCTGCTGTCGAGGACCCCTCGGCCCGCCAGCTCCCGGATCGCCTCCCGCAGCGTGGACCGGCCGACACCCAGCTGCGGGGCGAGGACCGTCTCGCCGGGCAGGCGATGTCCCAGCGGCCACTCGCCCGAGCGGATCCGCGCGAGGAGCAACTCCGCTGCCTGCGCCGCCAGCGGCTGACGTCTCACCTGTGCCGACATCGCGCTACCCGTCTACTTGTCTGAGGAGTTAGCGACGAGTGTAGCGGGGGGATGCGCGGGTGCCGCCGCGCGGGTGCGGCCGAGCGCGGCGCTGCGTACGGTTGGGCTCTGCGCGAGGGGGATTCGACGATGGACTGGACGCCTGCCCTGCTGACCCGCCTGCTGCGGTGCCGCACCGTCCTCCTCGCCGGCGCGGGCGGGGGATTCGACGTCTACGGTGGGCTGCCGCTGGGGGTGTTCCTCGCCGCCCGCGGGGTGCGGGTGCACTACGCGAACCTCTCGTTCGTCGACCACGCGGTGCTCGCCGCGTGCGCCGACGAGGCGGGCATCGGCGTCGTGGGGGCCGACACCGCGGGACCGGCCGGGTACTTTCCCGAGCGGAGCCTGGCCCGGTGGCTCGGGCGGCGGGGCTGGGAACCGGTCGTCCACGCCTTCCCGTCCACGGGCGCGGCGCCGCTGCGCGAACGCTACCGCCACCTCGTCGAGCGCCTCGGTCTCGATGCCGTCGTGCTCGTCGACGGCGGCACCGACATCCTGCTGCGCGGCGACGAGGAACTGCTCGGCACACCCGAGGAGGACGCGGCCAGCCTCGCGGCGGTGGCCGGAGTCGACACGCTCGCCGAGCGGTTCGTTGTCTCGATCGGCTTCGGCGTCGACGCCCACCACGGCGTGAGCCACGTGCACGTGCTCGAGAACATCGCCGAACTCGACGCCAAAAGGCGCCTTCCTCGGGGCGTTCTCGATTCCGGGCCGCTCCGCCGAGGCCGACGCCTACCGCGAGGCGGTCCGGGACGCGGCGCGCGAGACCCCTCGGCGCAGCAGCATCGTCAACGGCCAGATCGCCGCGGCGCTGTCCGGCGCCGCCGGTGACGTGGCCCTACCCGGCCGGGCCAGCGCCACCGGGCTGTTCGTGAATCCGCTGATGGCCCTGTACTTCACCTTCGAGCTGGACGGGCTGGCCCGCAACAACCGCTATCTGCCCGCGCTGGCGGACACGCGGTCGATCGCGGATGTCGCGCGTCGCATCGGTGAGTACCGGGTCGGTGTCGAGCTGCGGGCGCCGCGGCCCTTCCCGCACTGAGGGCTCAGTCGGCGTCGCCCTCGCACCAGTCGTCGAAGGCGTCGAAGACGCCCTCGACCTGCGGGGGCACCGAGTCCTCGACGGATTCCTCGATCGGCTCCCACCAGTCGTTGCAGCCCGCGGGGGCGGGCGGCCAGGTCTCGATGAACTGGGTGAGCGGGCACTTCGGCTGCTCGGGCTCGGATTCGGCGGCGGCGATGCCGGTCGCGGCAACGGTGAGGCCCGCGGCGATGCCCGCCGTGGCGATCAGGCGATGAACGATTCCCATGACTACCTCCCTGCAAGCACGGATTTGTCCGGTTCGGGGCAGCCTACCGTGCCGGGCCGCCGACCGGTCCGGGCACGGCGGCCCGCGCGCCGGGCGGCCTTGACTTCAGGTCGACCTGAAGCGGCACGCTCGACGCGACCCCGCCGATCCGACCCGAGGGACCAGTGATGACCACGTTCGACGCCCGGCGCAGCGCCGGCTACGACCGCCGTGCCTCCCGCCTGCTGCACGGCCTCCACCGGCGGATCGCCGCCGACACCGCCGACGCCACCGCGCCCGGCGGGACGGTGCTCGACATCGGCACCGGACCCGGCCGCCTCCTCGCGGAACTGGCCGCCCGGCGCCCCGAGCTGCGCCTGCACGGCGCGGACCTGTCGCCGCACATGATCGACCTCGCGCGCCGCCGGGTGGACGGGGCCGCGCTGGTCGTCGCCGACGTCGCCGAACTCCCGTTCCCCGACGGCGCGTTCGACACGGTCGTGTCGAGCCTGAGCATGCACGAATGGCCCGACCTGCCCGCGGCCGCGCGTGAGCTGCGCCGGGTGCTGCGCCCGCAGGGCAGGCTCATGGTCTACGACTTCCGCTTCGCCCGGGCGCGGGCCGCGCGGGCCGCGCTCGGCGATCGTTTCGCCACAGTGACGGTGACTCCGGTCCGCCCGCGCAGGCATCCGGTCGCGCTCGTCACCCGCTACACCGCCGAACCGTAGAGTGGCGACCATGCCCGAGGACGCGCTGCCGATCGGTGCGGTGGCCGAGCGCTTCGGCCTGGCCACCCATGTCCTGCGGCACTGGGAGTCCGAGGGCCTGCTGGCCCCGGACCGGGACGCGGCGGGCAGGCGTCGTTATCGCGCGGCCGATCTGGACGCCGTCGCGATGATCGTGCTCGGCAAGGAAGCGGGCCTGTCCCTCGACGACATCGCCCTGATGTTCGCAGCGGCCCCGACCAGGCGGGCCCGCCACGACATCCTCGAGGCACACCGCGCCCGGCTGGCCGACCGCCTCGCCCGCACGCAACTGGCACTCGATGCCGTCACGCACGCCCTGCACTGCGACGCGGAGGACTTCCGCGCGTGCCCGCACTTCCGCGAGCGGCTGCGCGAGACCGCTTCCGGCCGGACCCCTCCCGCGGGCGCGCCCACCTCGCCGTTTTTCGGCCGTTCACCTGGCGTCGCGACGCGCACGGGTCCAGACTGACACCGTGCACCCACCGGAACCGCCCACGCTGCTGGTCATGACCCGCGGCGGTACCGACTCCGTGCGCGCCCGGCGGGCCGCGGACGGGGTCTACGAGGTCGAGCACGTCCACGGTCCGCTCCGGCGCCAGCTCTACACTCCCGACCTGCGGCTGGTCCGCGACATCCTGCGCTCCTGGATCGCCGGTGACGGCTGGTGGTGCGACGCGGTGGCCTGGGCCGACATCGACCCGGCGATCGCCGAGCTCGACGCCCTGCGCGCGGAGATGGAGAGCATGCTCCCCGACGTGGCGGTCTTCGACGGCCTGACCGGCGAACTCGACGCCGCGCTCGCCCGCGCCGACGAACTGCTGGGCGGGGCGCCCTGACGCGATACCGACACCGGTACCCGTTGAATTCAGTCTGATTCCAATCGGCCACTGGAACGGGTTGCACTGGCACGATCGGAAGATGACCCTCGACGGTGAGAACGCGGACCGGCACAGCGCGCGCGAGAACGTGATCCTGGTGCACTGGCACGACCTGGGCCGCCACCTGACCTGCTACGGCGCGCAGGGCGTGCACAGCCCGAACCTCGACCGGCTCGCCGCCGAGGGCATCCGCTTCACCGACGCCCACGCCACCGCGCCGCTGTGCTCGCCCGCCCGCGGGTCGCTGTTCACCGGCCTGCACCCGCACCGCAACGGCCTGGTCGGCCTGGCACACCACGGTTTCGAATACCACGACCACGTCCGTACCCTGCCGAGCCTGCTCGGCGACGCCGGATACCGGACCGCGCTGTTCGGGATGCAGCACGAGAGCGCCGACCCCACCCGCCTCGGCTTCGACACCGTCGACGTGTCGGACTCGCTGTGCGACTACGTGGTCGCCCGCTCGCAGGAATGGCTGCGTGACACCGCCGCGCAGGAGGGGCCGTTCTTCCTCACCGCCGGGTTCTTCGAGACGCATCGGCCCTACCCGGTCGACCAGTACGAGCACGCCGACCCCGCCACCCTCGGCGTCCCGGGGTTCCTGCCCGACGAGCCGCAGGTGCGTGAGGACCTGGCCGGCCTGCACGGCAGCATCACCCAGGCCGACGCGGCCGTCGGCCGGCTGCTCGACACCGTCGCCGAGCTCGGCCTCGCGGAGACGACCTGGATCGTCTTCGTCACCGATCACGGCCTGGCCTTCCCCCGCGCCAAGTCGACCCTCTACGCCGAAGGAACCGGCGTCGCGCTCATCGTCCGCCCGCCCCGGCGGCGCGGGCTTGCGCCGCGGGTGTACGACGACCTGTTCTCCGGCGTCGACCTGACCCCGACCCTGCTCGACCTGCTGTCGGTGCCGGTCCCGCACGGCGTCGACGGCGAATCCCACGCGCCGGAACTGCTCGAAGGCCACGGTGACCCGATCCGCAGCGAGCTGTTCACCCAGAAGACCTACCACGACGCGTTCGACCCCATCCGGGCCGTGCGCACCAAGGAATTCAGCTACATCGAGAACCTCGCCGACCGGCCCGCGCTGCTGCTGCCGCTCGACATCGCCGACAGCCCGAGCGGCCGGGTGCTCGACCGGGACGCGGTCGAGGCCCCGCGTCCCCGGCGCGAGCTCTACGACCTGGCGGTGGACCCGTACGAGCGCCACAACGTGGCCGAGGAGCCCGCCTACCAGTGGGTCGCGCGCCGCCTCTCCGGGCTGCTCGCGGACTGGCGGGCCGACACCAACGACATCGTCCCCGACGACCGCACCGGCACCGCCATCGCCCAGCGTTTCATGGCCGCCTATTTCGCCAAGCAGGCGATCGTGCGCGACGAGGAGGACCTGCCCTCGCGGCGCCCCCAGGGCGACCGCCGCGAACTCGTGCCGCCGGGCACCATCACCCCGGCCGCCGAAGCCGCGGGCTGAACCGGTGTAGCCGTTCGCGTCACGCTGGTTCGACCGGCGCAGGCTGCCGGCCGAATCGTCCCGGGCGGCGGGGCTCGCGCGGCGGCCGGAATCCGCCGAGGCGCTCCTCGAGCAGCTCGGCCAGCCGCAGGACGGTGCGGTCCTCGAACATCGGGCCGATGAGCTGCACCCCGACCGGCAGGCCCTCCGGCGAGGACCCCGCCGGCACGGCCGTCGCGGGCAGGCCGGGCATGGTGGCCAGGCCGGCCCAGACGATCTGGTCGAAGAACGGGTACGCGACGCCGTCGACGTCGAGGCGGCGCGCCAGCAGATCGGGATCGTGGTCGTGCGGGAAGGCCGGCGTCGGCGTGATCGGGCACACCACGGCGTCGAACCGCGCGAACAGTTGCCGCCAGCCGTGGCGGTGGGCCTCCCGGCGGGCGGCCACCTCGAGCCATTCGCGGTGGGTGAGCACCATGGCGCGCAGGCGCGTGGCCTCGAGGCTGCGGTCGTCCGGGTCGAGCTCGCCCGCGCGCGCCCGCAGCTGTTCGTAGGCGTCGACGGGGAACCGGGCCACCGAGCCGGAGAACAGCAGCTGCGTGTAGATGGTGGCGGCCTCGGCGAGGTCGGGCAGCAGAGGGCTGTGCCGTGCCACGCGCGCGCCGCCCGCGACGAGCGCGTCGGCCACCCGCCGCACACCCGCGCGCACCGCCGATCCCGTGCCGAGGAACGGGTGGTCGTCGAGGACGAGGACGCGGAAATCGGCGAGCTCGTCGTGGCGGGCCCGGGGCAGGGCCACCGTGTGCGCGCGGCCCGCGGTCAGCGGGTCGGGTCCGGCCATCACCTCGAGCAGGAGCGTGAGGTCGCCCGCGGTCCGCGCCATCGGTCCGACGACGGCGAGGTCGGCCTCGGTCGGCAGGGCGGGCCCCGGCGGCGGGGTCATGCCGCGCATCGCCGCCAGGCCAACGGTCGGCTTGTGCGCGTAGATCCCGCAGAAGTGCGCGGGGGTCCGCAGCGAGCCCGCCAGGTCCGAGCCGAGGGACAGCGCGCCGAAGCCGCAGGCCAGGGCCGCGGCCGAGCCGCCGGAGGAGCCGCCCGACGTTCGGCCGGGATCCCACGGGTTGTTCGTCGTGCCGTAGATCGCGTTGAAGCTCTGCAGATCCTGCAGCCCCAGCGGCACATTGGTCTTCCCCAGCACGACCGCACCCGCGGCCTTCACCCGCGCCACCTGCACGGCGTCCTCGGCGGGAACGAAGTCCCGGTACTGCGGCATGCCCCAGGTGGTGGGCAGACCGGCCACGTCGTAGGACTCCTTGACCGTCATCGGGACACCCAGCAGCGGGCGGTCCTCGCCCCTGGCCAGTGCCCGGTCGGCCTCGCGGGCCGCCTCGCGCGCCCGGTCGAAATCCGCGACACAGATCGCGTTGACCGGACCGTCCGCCCGCTCGATCGCCTCGATCGCCGCGTCGGTCAACTCCACCGAGGACACTGCACCCGCTCGCATCGCGGCCGCCAGCGCACCGGCCGACCGAAGATTCCACTCCATGTTCTCGACGCTAACGGCACCGCCGGAAAGCCATAAAACGCGACTTTCCGCAACGGACGGACCGGTGAACCCGCCTGCCCAGTACCGGGCTCAGGAGCGGGGCGCCACGGTCCGGAAGCCGATGTTGCTCGCGGTGGAGTCGGGGGTGTTGTGGGAGCGGGCGGCGACCCGGTAGCGGTAGCAGTAGGAGTCGTGGCAGAGGTGGCTGCCGCCGCGCAGGACGCGGGCACTGCCCCGCTCGGGGCCGGTGGGGTCGTGGGTGGGGGAGGCGCGGTAGTAGCGGGCGGAGAACCGGTCGGCGCACCACTCCCACACATTGCCGACCGTCTGGTAGAGGCCGAAACCGTTGGGCGCCAGCGACTTCGCCGCGACGGTGCCCACCTCGCCGGTGGGCGACCAGGGGAAGTCGCCGTCGAAGACGGTGACCTGCCCGGGCACGGGGTGGTCGTCGCCCCAGGGATAGCGGGCGCCGGCCAGGCCGCCGCGGGCGGCGTACTCCCATTCGGCCTCGGTGGGCAGCGCGCGACCGGCCCAGGCGCAGTAGGCCAGCGCGTCGTGGTGGGAGACGTGCACGACCGGATGGTCGTCGGCGGCCGCCGACCCGGGGCCGCCGGGGGCGCGCCAGTACGCGCCGGGCACGGTCAGCCACCAGGGGGTGCCGGGGACCGGCGTGCCCGCGTCCGGGTCGGCGGCGGTGCGGTGGAAGACCGCCGAGACGCCGTGGCGTTCGGCGTCGGTCTCGTAGCCGGTGGCCTCGGCGAACCGGGCGAAGTCGGCGACGGTGACGGTGGTGACGTCGATGGTGAACGCGCGCAGCGTCACCGGGTGGACCGGTAGCTCGCCGTCGGCGCGATAGCCGTCGCCGTGGGCGTCGCCCATCGCGAACGTGCCCGCGGGAACGGTGGCCTGGGGGACGCGGTGGTCGCCGCCGCCGAGGTCGGCCGGGGCGGGGCCACGGGTGGGGGCGGATTCGGGCGAGTCGCCCCCACCGCGTGGGCTGCAGCAGGTCATTCCGGCAGGATCCCACGCTCGGTGAGCAGGGTGATGATCCGCTGGGCGAGTTCCTCGATGTCGGCGCCGGTGGTGTCGAAGCGCAGGTCGGGGTTCAGCGGCTTCTCGTAGGGCGCGTCGACGCCGGTGAGTCCCTCGAGTTCGCCGCGGCGGGCCCTGGCGTAGAGGCCCTTGGGATCGCGGCGCTCGCACTCGACCCGCGGTGTGCTCACGTGCACCTCGAGGAACGGCAGGTCGGCGGCCTCGTTGAGCTCGCGGGCGATCCGGCGGTCCGAATGCAGGGGCGAGACCATCGAGGCGATGGCGATGACCCCGGCGTCGGCGAACAGGCGGGTGAGATGGCCGACGCGGCGGATGTTCTCGGCCCGGTCGCCGGGGGAGAAGCCGAGGTCGTCGGAGATGCCGTGGCGGATGTTGTCGCCGTCGAGCAGGTAGGCCATCCGCTGCCGGGTGACCAGGGCGCGCTCGAGCGCCACGGCGACGGTCGACTTGCCCGAGGCGGGCAGGCCGGTCAGC
The DNA here is from genome assembly GCF_000308795.1 of Nocardia thailandica NBRC 100428. Classification (GTDB taxonomy): domain Bacteria; phylum Actinomycetota; class Actinomycetes; order Mycobacteriales; family Mycobacteriaceae; genus Nocardia; species Nocardia thailandica. The sequence goes on from NZ_BAGK01000108.1 coordinate 20,126, forward strand.
CACACCGTGGCGCCGCGCTGGCCGGTCTTGCGCGCGCGCTCGGCACGGCTCAGCGACGACGGATGCCACTTGATGTCGTTGCGGGTCGCCTTGCCCGGCACCACTTCCCGGGCCAGGGTGATCGTCCCCGCGCCGACGGTGTCGTTGGACGCCTCGTCGATGAGGATGAACGCGCCGGTGTCGCGGTTGTCGGCGTAGCGGTCGGCGATGACGACCGAGGCGGTGCGCAGGGTGAGCGTGCCGATGTCGTTGAGCACCAGTTCGGTCGGGCCCACCTGGTCGATGAGCGACTCGGGGTCGAGCCGCCGTTCCAGGGATTGCACGGTCGCCCGGACGGTGGAGGTCGCGTGCTTGAGCGCCACCCGGTCCCCGGCCCGCAGGGGACGCTGCCCGAGCCAGCACACGGTGGCTTCGATCTCGCGCGCCGACACCGGCGTCGCCGCGCCCGGCGCGCCGCTGACGATGACGTCGCCGCGGCCCACGTCGATGTCGTCGGCCAGCTCCACCGACACCGACAGCGGCGCCACCGCGACCTGGCGGGTGTCGTCGAGGGTGTCCAGGGCGGTGACGGTGCTGCGCGTGCCCGAGGGCAGCACGAGCACCTCGTCGCCGACGGTGAGGGCGCCCGCGGCGAGGCGGCCCAGGTAGCGGCGCCGATGTCCGCCGGAGGGCCGCGAGACCCACTGCACCGGCAACCGCAGCTGCTCGGGCGTGGCCGAGGGCGCGTGCAGTTCGACGTTCTCGAGGTATTCGAGCAGGGTCGGGCCCGCGTACCAGGGGGTGTTGCCGGAGCGGTGCACGACGTTGTCGCCGTGCGCGGCGGCCACCGGGATGGCGGGGATGGGCCCGGTGCCCAGCTGGGTGGCCAGCTCGTCCAGCTCGGCCCGCACCTCGGCGAAGCGGTCGGCCGAGTAGCCGGCCAGGTCGATCTTGTTGACCGCGGCGATCACGTGGGGGACACCGAGCAGGTGCGCGATGCGCGCGTGGCGGCGGGTCTGGCGCAGCACCCCGTTGCGGGCGTCGACCAGCAGGACCGCGACGTGCGCGGTGGAGGCGCCGGTGAACATGTTGCGGGTGTAGCGCTCGTGACCGGGGGTGTCGGCGAGGATGTAGCTGCGGGTTCCGGTGGAGAAGAACCGGTAGGCGACATCGATGGTGATGCCCTGTTCGCGTTCGGCGCGCAGCCCGTCCGAGAGCGCGGCGAGGTCGACGACCCCGGTGTCGGAGGTGACGCCCGCCAGGTGGTCGGAGGGCAGGCTGCCGGTGTCGTGCAGCAGCCGGCCGATGAGGGTGGACTTGCCGTCGTCGACGCTGCCCGCGGTCGCCAGGCGCAGCAGCTGGCGCCGGGTGTCGGCGGCGGGGAGGGTGGCGGTCATCAGAAGTATCCCTCGCGTTTGCGGTCCTCCATGGCGGCGGCCGAGGTGCGATCGTCGGCGCGGGTCTCCCCGCGCTCGCTGACGGTCGCGGCGGACACCTCCGCGATGACGGAGTCGATGTCGGTGGCGGTCGAGCGGACCGCGCCGGTGATGGTCAGGTCGCCCACGGTGCGGTAGCGCACCGACTCGGTGCGCACCACCTCCCCCGGACGCGGTGTGGTGAACGGGGACACGGTCAGCAGGATGCCGTCGCGGTCGAAGACCTCGCGCTCGGAGGCGAAGTAGATCGACGGCAGTTCCAGCCGCTCGAGCCGGATGTAGCGCCAGATGTCGAGCTCGGTCCAGTTCGACAGCGGGAACACCCGCACCGATTCCCCGCGCCGGATCCGGCCGTTGTAGAGCGACCAGGGCTCGGGGCGCTGGGCGCGCGGATCCCACTGGCCGAACTCGTCACGGAAGCTGAACACGCGCTCCTTGGCCCGAGCACGCTCCTCGTCGCGGCGGGCGCCACCGAAGGCGGCGTCGAATCCGCCCGCCTCGAGCGCGTCCAGCAGGGTGCGGGTCTGCAGGCGGTTGCGGGAACCGGACGGTTCGGCCGACTCGGCGACCCGGCCGCGGTCGATGGATTCCTGCACCGAGGCGACGATGAGGGTGATGCCGTCGGGATGCTGCTCGCTGGGCGCGACCCGGCGGTCGCGGAAGGCGATGACCTCCTCGAAGTTGTGTCCGGTGTCCACGTGCAGGATCGGGAACGGCAGCGGCGCGGGCCGGAAGGCCTTCTCCGCCAGCCGCAGCAGCACGATCGAGTCCTTGCCGCCGGAGAACAGCAGCACCGGGCGTTCGAGTTCGGCGGCCACCTCCCGGATGATGTGGACCGCCTCGGCCTCGAGGGCGCGCAGTTCGTCGACGTGGTCGAGATGCTCGGGAAGGGGGACGGCGAGGTCGGTGACGGTCATACCGGGTATCCGTTCTGCGCGGCGTCGGCGCGATAGCGCGCCACCCACTCCGCGGAGCGGGCGTTGGACTGGGGTTTGAGCGGGGGCGGCGGGGCCAGCCTCGGGTCCTGGCCGATCGCGTCGAGCACGCGGGCGGTGGCCTTGGCGGGATCGGCCACGAGCGTGGGGAAGTCGATCTCGAGGGGGTCGATGCCCTCGGCGGCGAACCAGGACCGCCAGGAGCGCTGCTGTTCGAGCAGGACGGCGGCCAGGTGCGCGATGCCCTCGGCCCGGTAGACCGCGCCGTCGTCGGCGTCGCCGGCGACCGCGGGGTCGTCGCGCCAGACGCGGGTCTGTACCGCGCGCCACATCGACACCGCCTGCGGGACCACGTCGGGCCGGTGCACGTGGACGTAGACCGGGTCGGCGCCGTCGAACAGCGAGCGGATCGCGGTGCGCAGCGAGCCCGAGGCGGTGCGCGTCCGGGTGATCAGCAGCGGGGTCTGGTTCCACATCAGCTTGCCGCCCCACACGCCGTTGGGGGTGCGGCCACCCGCGCGCACGTCGGCCCGCCAGCGGTCGCTGTCGCGGTGGTCGACCGTGCCGGGCTCGGTCGGATCCAGCAGTGACAGCAGATCCGGGTCGGTGACCCCGGCGAACCACTCGCGCGGTTGCGGCGACTGCGACGAGGACGGGAAGTATTGGAAGAACTCCTGCGGGCGGCCCGCCACGCCGGTGGCGGCGAGCGATTCGACGAGCAGGGTGCTACCACTGCGCTGCGAGGCACAGACGAGGTAGTCGGAGGGCATGCGGCCAAGTGTGCCGAACGCGGGCCTGCGGGAGACTCGTTCGAATTGGTGAAACCCGATGCCTTGACAAACCGGTCGCGGTACTGGTCAGACCCAGCCGGTGATAGCCATGAGGCCCAGGCTCGACAGCGCGAGGATCACCCCGAGCAGCCCGCCGAGCACCAGCGGGCGCGGTCCGGCCGCCCGCAGCCGATCGAGGCCGAGCGAGGCCCCGATGGCCACCAGCACGACCGCGACCAGCCAGCCGCTCGTCGCGCTCAGCGCGGGCATCGCCGCCGCCGGAACCAGTCCGGCGCCCGCCGCGAGCGAGGCGAGCACGAACAGCACGACGAACAGCGGGAAGGCGCCGCGCAGCGACCCGTCGCCCGCGCCGAGCCTGCGCCTGCCCAGGTGCAGCCCGATACACAGCGGCACGATCGCCAGGCTGCGCACCAGCTTCACCACGATCGCGAACTGGGCGGCGGCCGTGCCGAAGACGACGCCCGCGGCCAGCACCGAGGACGTGTCGTTGATCGCGGTGCCCGCCCACAGCCCGAACGCCCGGTCCGACATGCCCAGCGCCCGGCCCAGCGGGGGGAAGGCGAGCACCGCGACGATGTTGAAGACGAAGATCGTGCCCAGCGCGTAGGCCACTCGCTGCCGCCGCGGCCGCAGCACGGCCGTGGCGGCGGCGATGGCCGAGGCGCCGCAGATGGTGGTGCCCACCGCGACGAGGGTCGCCGACTCGGGGTCGACGGCCAGCAGGCGGCCCACGATCAGCGCGGCGACGCCGCCGACGACCAGCGTGCCGACGAGCACGACCGCGGTGTCGCGGCCGACGGTCAGCACCGCCCCCATCGGCAGGCACAGGCCGAGCAGCACGATCGCCCCCGCCAGCAGGCGCTGCCGCGCGAGCTCGAGCCCCGCCTCGAAGCGGAGCGGGGCGGTGCGCCGCAGCACGGCCCCCGCCGCCGCGCCGAGCACGAGCGCGAACACCGGCGTGCCGATCATGGGCAGCATCCGGCCCAGCGGCGTGGCGAGGCAGGCGAGCAGCGCGGCCAGCGCGAGACCCGGGGCGAGAGCGGAGACACGATTCACCCCTTCAGCCTCGGGCCGGGCCGGGTGGTCCGGTAGCCGTCGATTCGACAGGTGCCCATCAGTGTGGCTTATGGGTGGCGGCACGGGGGCGAGGCACGAACCGCTAGGTTGGCACCATGATCCTTCCGCCGGGCACACCCGACCTGGAGGTCCTCGACCTGCTCGTCTCCGTCGCCGAGCTGGGCAGCCTCGGCGCGGCGGCGCGGCGGCACGGGATCACCCAGCCCGCGGCGAGCATGCGGATCAGCGCGCTGGAGCGGCGGCTGGGGCTCACGCTGGTCGACCGGGGCCCGACCGGGTCGGTGCTCACCGACGCGGGCGGCGCGGTGGTCGGGCAGGCGCGGCTGGTGCTGGCCTCCGCCGCCGAGCTCATGGCGGGGGTGACCGCCCTGCGCGCCCACGACGCGCCCCGGCTGCGCATCGCCGCCTCGAAAACCATTGCCGATCACCGGGTCCCGTTCTGGCTGGCCGCGCTGCGCACCGACCGCCCCGACGTGGTCGTCTCCCTCGAGGTCGAGAACTCGAGCCAGGTCGCGGCGCTCGTGCGTTCGGGCGCGGCGGACCTGGGCTTCGTGGAGGGGCCGCACGCGCCCGCCGGGCTCGGCACCCGGGTGCTCGGCGCCGACGACCTGGTGGTCGTCGTGGCGCCCGGCCATCCGTGGGCCGCCAGGACCGCGCCGCTGCCGCTGTCCGAGCTGGCGGCGACCGCGCTGCTGTGGCGCGAACCCGGCTCGGGCACCCGCGACACCGTGTGGGCGCTGCTGGCAGGCCACGCCGCCGTCGCCGCGCCTGCCGCGGAACTGGGTTCGGCGGTCGCCATCCTGGCCGCCGTGAAGTCGGGGATGGCCCCGGCGGTACTGAGCCGCCTGGTGGCCGCGCCCGATCTCGCCGCGGGCACGCTGGTCACCGTCCCGGTGGCCGAGGCGGGCCGGCTCTCCCGCAAGTTCCGTGCGGTCTGGCGGCGGGGCGCGCCGCCGACCGACGCCGCCGCGGTGCTCGTGGAGCGGGCCGCGATCCTCGAACGCGGCCGCTGACACCGGCGAGACTCCGGCGGAGGGCCCCGCAGTCCGGAATTTGCGGCGTTTTCGGACCCGAAGTGTGTCCTGATGTACCCGGCGTGTGAACGAGTCGGGCGAAATGGTGCATCAGCGGGCCTCGCGGTTCTAGTCTGTACCCGCTACAACTGGGAGGTTCCTTTCTGATGACGGTCGACTATGTGGCCGAGCCGTTTCCGGCCGCCGCACCGCCCGTGTCGATGATCGAGCGGATGACGCTGATCCTCGACGCCTTCGACTCGACCACTCCCACCCTGACCCTACTCGGCCTGGCGGAGCGCACCGGTCTACCGCGCTCCACCGTGCACCGCATCCTCGACCAGATGATCCGGCTGCGCTGGCTCGCGCACACCCCCGGTGGATACCGGCTCGGCATGCGGCTGCTCGAACTGGGCGGCCTGGCCGCCGAGCACAACGAACTGCGCGAGGTCGTCGGCCCGCTGCTCTACGAGCTGACCCAGCGCACCGGCCTGACCGGCCACCTGGCCGTCCTGGACGGGCGCGAGGTGCTGTTCCTTGACCGCGCGGGCGGCCGCAGCAAGGTGCCGATCCCGACCCGCGTCGGCGGGCGCATGCCCGCCCACAGCACCGCCGTCGGCAAGGCGCTGCTGGCCACGCTGGAACCGGGCATCGCCGAGGCCTCGCTGCGCGGCTCGGCCTCCCCGCCGACCCCGCGCACCATCAACGACCGCGCCGAACTGCACCGCGAACTCACCCGCATCCGCAACCGCCAGGGCGTGGCCGTCGACTCCGAGGAGACGGTGCCCGGCATCGGGTGTGTGGCCGTGCCGATCCGCGGGCGCGGCGCCGCGGTGGCCGCCATCTCGCTCTCGGGCGGGATCGACGGCGAGCGCACCGCCCTGGACACCGCCCGCCTGGCCCGCGCCCTCGCCGAGGTCGCGCAGGAGGCCGGCCGCGCCCTGTTCCCCCGCCACGGCCGCTGACCACCCCCGGGCCACGACCGCCGCTGCCACCGCGCCGGCGGTCGTGGCGACCTCCCGCCCCGTGACCGTGCCCGAGTCACCTTACGCGGCAACGGATCCCGTGCACGGCATCGCGCGGCACCGTCCCGCCGCCCGGACCGGGCGGCGGGACGGTGGCGGCGCGGTGCTCGTTCAGCCGGCCCGCAGGAACTCGCCGGTGCGGACGCTGCCCAGTTCCGGCGCGGCCGTCCCGGCGCCGAAGACGTAGGTGCCGCCGACGAAGACCGCGGTGACGGTGTCGTCGTTGCGGTTCACCATGCGCGAGAGGCCGTCGTAGCAGGCGGCGGGCGCCTCGGCGTAGGCGTCGAGGGAGTCGTCGAGGCGCTCGGGGTCGAGCACGACCAGGTCGGCGCGGTCGCCGACGCGCAGGCGGCCCGCGTCGAGGCCGTACCAGTCGGCGAGTTCGCCGGTGAGCCGGTGGACGGCCCGCTCGGCGGACAGGAACGGACGCCCGGCGCGCTCGGCGTCGCGGACCCGCCGCAGGAACCGCAACGGGTAGTTGTAGAAGGCCATGTTGCGCAGGTGCGCGCCCGCGTCGGAGAAGCCCAGCTGCACACCGGGATCGGCGGCGAGCTTGTCCAGGACGCGGGGCCGGTGGTTGGAGATGGTGGTACGCCAGCGGACCTCGGTGCCGTACTCGACGACGAGATCGAGGAAGGCGTCGACCGGATGCACGCCGCGTTCGACCCCGACCGCGCCGAAGGTCTTGCCCACCACCGATTCCCGCGGGCAGGCCACGATCTCGGCGTCGAAGAAGTCGCGGTGCCACACCCGGGGCCCGTACTTCTTGTCGTAGTCCTTGCGGAAGGCGCGCCGATAGCTCTCGCTGCGCAACAGTTCCCGGCGCTCGTCGACCTGGTCGGCCAGGTGCAGGGCGGCCGCGCCGGACCCGAACTCCTCGAACACCACCAGGTCGATACCGTCGGCGTAGACCTCGAACGGCACCGGCAGATGCTGCCACCGGAAGTCGCCGCCGAGCGCGTTGATCGCCCGCGCCACGACTGGGAACAGCGTGGCGACACCGGGGATCGCCTTGATGTCGGCCGCCGAGAGCAGGCTGACCTTGAGCGGGTCCCGCCACAGCCCGACGCTGCTGAGCGCCATCGCCACCAGGCTCTGGGGACGCGCCACGTCGGGGCCGCCCTGCAGGGCGCGGCCGCGCCCGCGCAGGACCGTGTTGAGCAGGCTGCGCTCGGCGCTCGTGGCATAGGTGGACGGCAGCGTGCGCGACCGGCACGTGTGGCCGTCGAGCTTGTCGAACAGCAACTGCTGCGAGGACATCCCGACGAAACCCGCGTCGAGTGCCTCGATGAGCCGGGCGCGCATCACCTCGAGTTCGGCGGCGTCGGGGCGCACCTCGCGGCGGGTCGCGCGATCCAGGCCCATGCCTGCGGCCCGGATGTCGGAATGGCCGAGGAAGGCGGCGACGTTCGGGCCGAGCGGCCGCGCCGCCAGCGCCTCGGCGTACTCGTGGGCCGAGTTCCAGGTCCGGTGCTCGGCGACGGCGTCGATGACGTGCCCGCGCGGGATCGCCTCGACCCGGCCGAACAGGTCGCCCGCGGTCTCGGGGTCGACGTGCACGGTCGACAGCGAGCACGATCCGAGCAGGATGGTGGTCACCCCGTGCCTGACCGATTCCGGCACACCCGGATTCAGCAGCACCTCGACGTCGTAGTGGGTGTGGATGTCGACGAAGCCGGGCAGGACCCACTGCCCGGCGGCGTCGATCACCCGCGGGCAGCCCGCGGCGTCGAGCGGCGTGGCCGAGATCGCCGCGACGCGGCCGTCGCGCAGGCCGATGTCGCGCACGGCCGACGCGGCACCGGTCCCGTCGAACCACCGGGCGCCGGCGATGATGGTGTCGTACATCGGAAAAGCCTCTCTCACAGAACCTTCGGGTGCCGGTCAGACGGCGATCTCGCGCCGCACGACCTTGCCGGTGGCGTTGCGGGGGAGGGGATCGGTGGTCACGCGCCAGCGGGCGGGCACCTTGAAATAGGCGAGTCGCTCGGCGGCGAAGGCCGCCACCTCCGCCAGGTCGACCGCGTCGGGGTCCGCGACGACCAGCACCGCGGCGACCTCCTGCCCGAGGTCCTCGTGCGGCACGCCCAGCACGGCCGACTCGCGGACGGCGGGATGTTCGTCGAGCACGTACTCGATCTCGGTCGGATACACGTTCTCGCCGCCGCGCAGGATGAGGTCGGTGCGGCGGCCGTCGAGGGTCAGCCTGCCCTCGGACAGCACGCCGAAATCGCCGGTGCGCAGCCAGCGTTCGCCGTCGAGAGCCGCGGCGGTGGCCTGGTCGTCGTTCCAGTAGCCGAGCATGACGTACGGGCTGCGCACGTGGATCTCCCCCGACTGCCCGTCGGGGAGGACGGCGCCGTCGGCGTCGCGGATCTGTACCTCGGCGCAGAAGATGGGTCTGCCGACCGAGGCCGGATCCACGGCCAGATCCAGCGGCGTCGCCACGGTCGCGGCGGTGCCGCTCTCGGTCTGCCCGTAGCTGGTGGTCAGCGCGATCGAGGCGGACGGGAGCCCGGCGCGCAGCCGTTCCAGCAGCGCGGGCGAGGACGGCGCGGCGTTGAGCGAGAGCGCCGTCAGCGCCGACAGGTCGTAGGCGGACATGTCGACCTCGAGCAGCCTGCTCGCCATGGTCGGCACGACCGCCCAGTTGGTGACCCGTTCGGCGGCCAGCAGCTCCAGCAGCGCGGCCGGTTCGAAGGCGCCCTCGTGGATGACCACGGTGGCGCCGGTGGTCAGCCGGGGGATGACCAGATTGTGCAGGCTGGCGATGTGGAACAGCGGCAGGGTCAGCAGGTAGCGCAGCTCGCTGGGGCCGTCCCCGCCGCCGCGGCCGGTGAAGGCGGCCGACATGGCCTCGGTGAAGCGGTGATAGCCCGCCACCGCCACGAGGTTGCGGTGCGAATGGGTGACGCCCTTGGGGCGCCCGGAGGTGCCGCTGGTGTAGAGGACGACGGCGGGATCGTCCTCGGCGACGGGGGTGTCGGGCAGCTCGCCCGGTGTGTCGAGCGCGGCGACCTCGTCGGTGGTGAGCACGGGGACCTCCGCGCCCGATTCGGCCAGCGCCGCCGCGCGTTTGGCATCGGCGACCACCACCTTCGGCGTCGTGTGACCGACACCGTAGGCGATCTCGCGCGGTGACCACCAGGCGTTGTAGCCGACCGCGATCGCGCCGAGGCACTGCGCCGCCCAGAAGGCGATCACCCACTCGGGGCTGTTCGCGGCCAGGATGCCCACCCGGTCGCCGGGGCCGACCCCGTGGCGCGCGGCCAGTTCCCTGGCCAGCGCGCCGACCCGGACGCCGTGCTCGGCGAAGGTGATCCGGCGGTCGGCGGTCACCAGGTAGTCGCGCTCGCCCCAGTCCAGGGAGTCCTCGAGCAGCGCGCGGGTGCTGCGGCGCCGGTGCGCGAGGATCGGGAGGGGCCGGCCGAGTACGGGTTCCACGGTCAGCTCGAAGGCGCCGCCGGGGCCGGTCAGCCCGGCCACCACCCGGTCGATCATTGTCTGGAGGTCGTCGGTCATGGCGGGTGTCTCTTCTTTCGTTCAGGGGAGCAGGACCGCGCGGCCGCGGACGCGGCCCCGGTCGAGGAGGTCGAAGGCGGCGAGGGCGTCGGCGAAGGCGAAGGTGTCCACCGCGAGCGTGAGGCGCCCGGAGCGGGCCAGGTCGACGGCGGCGAACAGGTCCGAGCGGGTCCCCGCGTAGGACTTGCGGACGGTCGCGCCCCAGGGCAGGCCGGGGCCGCCCGCGGGGCCCGCGTCGATGCCCGGGATGCCGCCGCCGAGCCCGACCATCCGGTAGGCGCCGTCGGGCGCGACGACCGAGACCGCGAGGCGGGCCGTGTCGTCGGTGCCGACGAAGTCGAAGACCGCCTCGGCGCCGCGCCCGCCGGTCTGGGCGAGGATCGCGGCCGCGGTGTCGGCGCCCGCGGCGAAGGTGGCGGTGGCGCCGCAGTCGCGGGCCAGGGCCAGCTTGTCGTCGGTGAGATCGACCGCCAGTACCCGGGCCGGGGTGAGGGCGCGCAGCACCTGCACCGCGACGTGCCCGAGGCCGCCGATGCCGATGGCCACCGCGGTGCTGCCGGGGCCGAGCCGGTCCAGGGTCCCGCGCACCGCGTGCAGGGAGGTCAGCGCCGCGTCGGCCAGCGGAGCGGCGTGGGCGAAATCCAGGTCGTCGCCGATCGGGACGAAGGCCCGCGCGGGCACCACCACGAAATCGGCCATGCCGCCGGGCGGCCCGAGTCCCGGGCACGGCGGCATGGCGGTGCGGCCCGCCGCGTGGCAGACGTTCTCGTGGCCCGCCGCGCAGGCCCGGCACTGCCCGCACGACCAGCACAGGTAGACCACCCCACGCTCGCCGACCCGCTCCACCGGCACGTGCGGGCCGGTCACCTCCACGGTGCCCGCGATCTCGTGGCCCAGGGTCAGCGGCTCGGGCGAGAGCGCGAACGGCAGACCGAGTACGAAGGAGTCGGAATGGCAGATCCCCGCCGCGCCGACCCGCACCAGGACCTCGCCCGGGCCGGGTTCGGGCACCGGGACGGTCCGCAGCTCCAGGGTGCCGGGCCCGGTCAGCTGCCAGGCGCGCATGCTGGTCACACCCGCACCCCCAGCGCCGCGTAGGCGGCCCGCACGTACGCGGTCGACCGGTCGGAGCCGACGAGGCCGGGCGCCATGCGATTCATGGTGTAGGCCACCGTCATCCGGCGATCCAGGTCGTTGACGACGATGGATCCGCCGTAGCCCGCCCACCAGCACACCCGGCCCTCCGGCAGGTACGGAGTCGTCTGCGGGTGCGCCAGCCCGTAGCCGATGCCGAAGCGCAGCGGGGTCAGCAGCGCGAGGTCGACGCCGTCGCTCTGCTGGTCGAAGACGCGCCGCAGCACCGGCGGCGACAGGAACGTGCGGCCCCCGAGCGTGCCGCCGCAGGAGACCACCGATTGGACGCGGGCGACCGAGCGGGCGTTGCCGTGCCCGTTGACCGCGCCGATCTCGGCCGAACGCCAGGCGGGCGAGGCGGTTTCGGCCAGGTCGAGCAGCGGGCTGGTCAGCGTCTTGACCAGGACGGTGTCCTGGTCGAGGGCGGCCAGGTCCAGGCTCGGTAGTTCGGGCGGCACGAGGGTGGCGACGCGGTCGTGGTCGGCGGGAGCGAGGCCGATGTGGAAGTCGGCGCCGAGCGGGCCCGCCAGTTCCTCGGCGAAGAAGCGGCCAAGCGAGCGTCCCGTGACCCGGCGCACGACCGCACCGAGCAGGTGACCGTAGTTGAGGGCGTGATAGCCCGAGGCGGTGCCCGGCTCCCACCACGGCGCCTGCCGGGCCAGCCGGTCCTCGGCGGCCTCGGCGTCGTAGATGTCGGTCAGCTCGATCGGCCGGTCCCAGCCCGAGACGCCGGAGGTATGGGCGAGCAGGTGCCGGATCTCGATGCCGCCCTTGCCCGCCGCGGCGAACTCGGGCCAGTACGCGGCCACCGGCCGGTCCAGCTCGAGCGCGCCCCGTTCGGCCAGCAGCAGCACGCACAGCGCGGTCATGGTCTTGGTCAGGGAGAAGACGTTGACCAGGGTGTCCTCGCGCCACGGGCGCGTTCGGCCCGGATCGGCACAGCCGCCCCAGAGGTCGGCGACCGCCTCGCCGTCCACGGTCACGCACAGCGAGGCGCCGAGCTCGTCCCCGGACGCGATCAGGTTCTCGAAGCACTCACGCACGCCGGCGAATTCGTCGGCGCAGTGGCCCGAGACGCCGCTCATCGCGCGACCTCGACCGTCGCCCGCGCGGGTACGGGCAGGGTGTGCCCGGCCGCGGCGGCTCGCTTGGCGCCCCGCGCCAGCTCCCGGGTCAGGCCGCGCACATAGGGTTCGAACTCGGTCTGGATGGTGTGGCGGGGGGAGCGGTAGTAGCGCCCGGCGCGACGCGCCTGGTCGGCCTCGATCCGCGCGCGCATGCGCTCCGGGGAGGGCAGGTGGTAGCGGCCGGTGAGATAGGCGGCCACGAACTTGCTCTGCTGTTCGGCGAAGTTCACCAGCGTCGGCATCGGCTGGGCGAGGCCGAGGTGGAACAGGTTGTCGATGCCGGGCTGCATGATCATCTCGAACAGCGGCAACCGGTTCTCGGCGTCGGGCAGCAGGTCCGGGTCGTCGAAGAACGGGAAGCTGATGTGATAGCCGGTGGCGCACAGCACCACGTCGATCTCCTCGACGCTGCCGTCGGCGAAGTGCACCCGCGAGCCGTCGAGGCGGGTGATGGCCGGTTTGCACACCACGTCGCCGCAGCCCGCGCGGTGCAGGAACTCCTCGCTGGCCGAGGGGTGGGCCTCGAAGGGCAGATGGTCCGGCTGCGGCAGGCCGTAGTTGCTCATGTCGCCGCGGTTGCGGCGGACGAAACGCTGCTTGAGCCGCAGCGACAACCACGACGGGATCCAGCGCGGCACCGACCGCCGGTCGCCCGCCTGCCCGTTGACGTACTTGGGCAGCACCCACACGCCCCGGCGGGCCGAGACGAACAGCTTGCCTGCCAGGAAGCGCTGCGACAGCTCCGAGGCGATGTCGAGCCCGGAGTTGCCCATGCCGACGACCACGATGCGCTTGCCGCGCATGTCGACCGGGTCGAAGGGGTCGTTGTAGGCGTGGCTGTGCATCAGCACGCCGTCGAATGCGCCCGGGTAGTCGGGCATGCGCGGGTCCCAGTGATGCCCGTTGCACACCACGAGGGCGTCGTAGACCTCGGTGTCGCCCGCGTCGGTGGTGATGCGCCAGAGCCCGTCGCCGTCGCGCTCGGCGGCGACGACCCGGGTGGAGAAGCGGATCCGGTCGCGGAGGCCGAAGTGGTCGACATAGTCCTTGAAGTACCGCAGCAGCTGGGAGTGGTGGGGGAAGTCCGGCCACTCGGCCGGCGCGGGGAAGTCCTCGAACTGCAGGCGGTACTTGGAGGTGTCGATGTGCAGGCTCTGATAGCAGGCCGACATGCCGTTGGGGTTGCGGTAATACCAGTTCCCGCCGACTTCGTCGGAAGCCTCGTAGCAGTCGAACGGGATGCCGTGCACGGCAAGGCGTTTGGCGGCGGTGATGCCCGACGGTCCGGCGCCGATGACGCACACCCGGGGCAGAGACGATGTGTTCATGCAGTACTCCTGTGGGGGCCGGTCGTCGATGACCGTGACCCAGGACACACCGTAACACTGGCTGGACACAGCGTCTAGTGAATGGTCGAACTGTCTGCGCAACGGCTATAGTGGCGGCATGCCGACAGATCCCGGGCCCGCTCGCAAGGCGTCGCTGCGCGAGGAACAGAAGCGCGCGACGCGGGCGCGCATCGTGGACACCGCGCGCCAGCTCTTCGAGACCCAGGGCTACTCCGGGGTGCGCGTCGACGACATCGCCGCCGCGGTCGGCTGCAGCCGCGCCACCTTCTACCTGCACTTCACCGGCAAGCCGGAAGTGCTGCGCGCCATCGCCGCCGAGGGCACCCTGGCCACGGTCCGCCAGTCCTATGCCGACCTGGACGCGGTGCTGGCCACCGGGGCGCGCGCGGAGTTCGCCGCCTGGACCAGCGCGGCCATCGACTGGTTCTTCGCCAACAAGGACATGCTGCCCGCCTGGGACGAGGCGGCCGCGCTGGAACCGGAGTTCCGCGACATCGCCCGCGAGGGGGTGATGGGGCTGGCCGACAGCATGCCCCACTACCTGGCCCGCTGGCCGGAGTCCCGCCGCGACGAGGCGCGCCTGCGCATCGGCCTGCTCGTGGCCCAGCTCGAGCGCTTCTTCACCATGTGGGCGATGCGCGGCACGATCGAGGTCTCCGCCGAGCAGGCCGCCGAGGTCCTCACCGACATCTGGTACCCGGCCCTGCAACCGCCGCCCGAATAGTGCCCGGGTCCGCGTGCGTCGCACCGGCGTCCCCCGCGCTCGCCGCTAGCATCGCGGCCATGACCACGGATCTGTTCGCGGGCATGCCGGTACGAGACTACGAGGCCGCGGTGGCGTGGTACTCGCGGTTGTTCGGCGCCGAGCCCGCCTTCCGCCCCGACGCCGTGGAGGCGGTGTGGGAAGCGGGGCCGCATCAGTACGTGTACGTGGTGGTGCGGCCGGCCGACGCCGGGCACGGCCTGTGCCTGCTCTACGTGCCCGACCTCGACGACCGCCTCGCCGCCATCGCGTCCCGTGGCCTCACGCCAGACGCCCGCGAGGACTACGGGCCGTCGCGCAAGGTGATCTTCCGCGACCCCGACGGCAACGAGTTCGGCTTCGGCGGCGGCGCCTGAGTAGCCCGGTCGATCGCCCTCGAAGACCTCGCCGAGCACGTCATGATCGCCCAGGGGTGGATGTGGTGAGAGTCGCGACGCCCGCGCGGACGGCCGCCCAGTCGGTGCGCTCCCGCCGGGACGTCGCGCGGGACAGCCAGGTCCGGCGCTGCTCGTGTTCCCGCCGCAGGGCGGGAAGGTCGAGATCGACGTCCGGGGCGGTGCCGACGGCGGCGACCTGCTCGATGCGGTCCCGCATGGCCGCTGTCAGCCGCCGATCGAAATCGGTGATCGCCTCGACGAACTCGGCCGTGGGGACCGACCGCGTCCCCGATACCGGTGCGGCGAAGACGATCTCGCCGTCCGGGTCCGGGGTGTGCCGCCACGCGAGGTGCATCGTGTCCTCGGGTTCGACGGTGCGCCACCAGCGCAGCGCCGGACCGAAACGCAGGTAGCCGGTGTCGAGCGCGCGGTCGGCGTGCGCGTCGGCGGCGGCCGCGACGGCGGGATCGTCGAAGACGTCGGGATCGTGTGCGCCGAACCAGCCCTCGGCGCCGCCGGCGAAGAACGGGGCGAGGTCTGGGGGGACCGGGTCGAGGGCCGAGGGCAGGACCTCGAGCAGGTCCTCCCACAGGCGGACGACGTAGTAGTCCGCCCAGGCCCGGGTGGGGTCCGGGTCGGCGTCGCGGGGCGCGTACACGAGCAGCGTGACGTCGCCGACGTCGAGGCAGTAGCGGCCCTGGGTGAGCCCGAACCAGTGCAGGCGGCGCCGCTCGCCGCCCCACGGGACGACCTCATCGAGGGGATCGAGGGAGAACCGGATGCGCGTCATCGTCGGTGCCGGACGGCCGGGGGAGTGGATCAGGCGCGCCCGGCCGCGGACTTCGCGATGGCCCGCCCCGCCGCGCGCCCGGAGAAGATGCAGCCGCCGAGGAACGTGCCCTCCAGGGCGTTGTAGCCGTGGACGCCGCCGCCGCCGAACCCGGCGACCTCGCCCGCGGCGTAGAGGCCGGGCAGCACGGTGCCGTCGGGGCGGCGGACCCGGGAGTCCAGGTCGGTCTGCAGGCCGCCGAGCGTCTTACGGGTGAGGATGTTGAGGCGCACCGCGATGAGGGGACCGTGGGCGGGGTCGAGGATGCGGTGCGGCTTGGCGACGCGGCCCACCTTGTCACCGAAGTACTTGCGCGCGTTGGTGATCGCCGCCAGCTGGGCGTCCTTGCCGTAGGCGTTGGTGACCTGGCGGTCGCGGGCGAGGATCTGGCGCTCCAGCTCGGCGGGATCGAGCTTCGGGCCGCGCGCGAGCGCGTTCATGCCCTCGACCAGTTCGGCCAGGGTGTCGGCGACCACGAAGTCGACGCCGTGCTGCTTGAACGCCTCGACCGGGCCGGGCGCGCCCTTGGCCACGCGGCTGCGCAGGGTGAGCTTGAGGTCCTTGCCGGTGATGTCGGGGTTCTGCTCGGAGCCCGAGAGCGCGAACTCCTTCTCGATGATGGTCTGATCGAGCACGAACCACGAGTAGTCGTAGCCGGTGGACAGGATCTGCTTCATGGTGGCGTTGGTGTCGAAGCCGGGGAAGCACGGCGCGGGCATCCGCCGTCCGGTGGCGTCGAACCACAGCGACGACGGGCCGGGGATGATGCGGATCGCGTGGTCGGGCCACACCGGGTCCCAGTTGTTGATGCCTTCGGTGTAGTGCCACATGCGATCCCGGTTCACGATGGCGCCGCCCGCCGCCTCGGCGATGCCGAGCATGCGGCCGTCGACGTAGGCGGGTACGCCGGAGATGAGGGTCTGTGGGCAGGGCCCGAGCCGGTCGACGGGCCAGTTGCGGCGGATGAGGTCGTGGTTGTGGCCGATGCCGCCGGTGCTCACCAGCACCGCGGGCGCGCGGAAGGTGAACTCGTCGACCACGTCCCGGTTGGACGCCACGCCGCGCTCGGTATCGGATTCGGCCAGGACGCTGCCCCGCACGCCGACGATCGCGCCGTCCTCGGCGAGGAGTTCGTCGACCCGGTGCCGGAACGCGAAGCGCACCAGGCCCTTCGCCTCGGCCGCCAGCACCGGCTCGGCGAAGACCCGCAACACCTCCGGACCGGTGCCCCAGGTCAGATGGAAGCGCGGCACCGAGTTGCCGTGCCCGTCGGCGAGCCCGCCGCCGCGCTCGGCCCAGCCGACGAGGGGCGTCACCCGCAGGCCGAGATCGTGCAGGTAGTCCCGTTTCTCGTCGGTGGCGAAGCGGACGTAGGCGTGCGCCCACTGGCGCGCCCACTCGTCCTCGCGGTCGCGGTCGAAGCCGGCCGAGCCCAGCCAGTCCTGCAGGGCCAGTTCGAAGGAGTCCTCGATGCCGAGCCTGCGCTGCTCGGGGCTGTCGACGAGGAACAGCCCGCCCAGCGACCAGAACGCCTGCCCGCCGAGGTTGGCGCGGTTCTCCTGATCGAGGACAAGGACCCGTTTGCCCGCGCGGGTGAGCTCGTAGGTGGCGACCAGCCCGGCCAGGCCGGCGCCGACGACGAGGGCGTCGGGCGCGAAGGCGGTGTCGGACGGCGAGCTGGTGGGGGTCATGGGAACGTCCTCCGGGGTCGATGAGCACACGCCCGCCGAACCTAACACCGGCGCGTGGGGGCCGATCGGGAAACCGCGCCGCACAAGTGATACGCATCCGTATCACAATGGTGGCCGCCGCCGGGGATACCGATGCCCCGGGCGGGTACCCACGCAGTGAGCGGTCCGGATGTCCCTGTGGGACAAGCGGATCGCTCGGTTCTTCAATTCTCACAACGGCGTGAGTGGGTGGGCACAATGGCCGATCGAAAGGTGATTCGTCACGTAGCAGGACACGCAGCGCGGGTGCTGACGGTGCTACTCCTGGCCGCGGGTCTCGGTACCGCGGCGAACCTGGGCGCGACCGCCCGGGCGCAGGACTGCGCGACCGTCGACGTCGTCGTCGCACGCGGGACGCACGAACCCGGGTACCTGGGTTCGGGAGTGGGAGATCCGCTGTACGCGAGACTCTCCGCCGACCTCGGCGTGGACACCAGCGCCTACCGGGTGAACTACCCGGCCGACCTGCTGGTGCCCTCCTCGGTCGCCGACGGGACCCACGACATGACCGCGCACATCATGGCCCAGGCCGAGGCGTGCCCGGACCAGCGCTTCGTCGTCGTCGGCTACTCGCAGGGCGCGCTGGTCGCGCACGGCACGCTGGGCACGACGCAGGTGGCGATCCTGCCCGGCATCGCGGTCCTGCCGATCGAGTACGCCCCGCGGGTCATGGCGGTGTTGCTGTTCGGCGACCCGGTCCGCCTGGTCGGCGGCGGCGTGGCCGCCGCCTACGCCGACCGGACCGGAAACTACTGCACCGCAGGGGATCCGATCTGCGCGGGCGGGATCTTCTACGCCAACCACTCCGCCTACGGCTGGGCCTTCGGGCCCGCCGTCGACCTTGTGGGATCGCGGCTCTAGGCCGCGGGTGGTGCCGCCGGCGGAGCACTCCGCCGGCGGCACCGTCGTGCGCGCTACCAGTGGATGCCGGGCAGGACCCGGCTCACCCGCGCCGCCGGGCTCGGCATGACCATGAGGGGAGCCAGGACCGGAGCAAGGACGGTGAGCGGGGTGCGCGACGTGGAGGCGCCCTGATCGGGAGCCGGGGCGGGCGCGTCGTTCCGCGCCGCCGCGGATTCGCCGAACAGGCGGTAGCCGGTGTGCATGATGGTCCGCTTCAGCGAGGGCATCAGCAGTTCCACGGCCTGGGAGAACGTGCCGACCGGGGTGTCGATCCGGTCGGGCCGCTCGAGCAGGGCGCGGACCACGATGTCGGCCGCGCGCTCGGGGTCGGGCAGGGGCAGCGCCCGGTACAGCTCGGTCGGGGCGATCATCGGCGTGCGCACCAGCGGCATGCGCACCGAGGTGAAGGTGATCCCGGCGTCGCGGTTCTCCACCGCGGCGATCTCGCTGAAGTTGTCCAGCGCCGACTTCGAGGCGGCGTAGGCGGCGAAGCGGGGCACCTTGGTCTGCACGGCGATCGAGGAGATGTTGACCACGTGACCGAAGCGTCGCGCCCGCATGGACGGCAGCAGCGCCAGGATCAGCCGGACCGCGCCGAAGTAGTTCACGGCCATGGTCCGCTCGAAGTCGTGCATGCGGTCCACCGAGTTCACCACCGAACGGCGGATCGAGCGACCCGCGTTGTTGACCAGGTAGTCGACGTGGCCGTGTTCGGCCAGCAGGGTGCCCACCAGCGCGTCGACCGCCTCGGCGTCGGTGATGTCGCACGGATAGTCGTGTGCCACACCGCCTTCGGCGCGCACGGCCGCCGCGGCCGCCGCCAGCTCCTGCGCGCCGCGGGCCACCATGAGCACGGTCGCGCCGCGGCGGGCCACCGCGTGCGCGGTCGCCAGGCCGATGCCCGAGGAGGCCCCGGTGATGAGCACGACCCGGCCCGCCAGCGGATCGGCGTCCCCGGCCGGACGGCCACGGTGCGGGTCGAGGTGGTCGCGCCAGTACCGCCACAGGGTCGCGGCGTAGCTCTCGAACGGCGGCACGCGCAGGCTGCCCAGCTGGGCGATGGTCGACTCGGCGACGAAATGCGCGCCGAAGGACACGTGCGGCGCGACCGCGGCGGGGATGCCCATCTGCTCGAACAGGAAGTCGCGCACCGCGGGCGCGCCGGGCAGGTGCGACAGCCCGGCCAGCGCGCGCGAGCTCAGCGGCACCGGCCCGATGCCCGCCGGCGCGCCCGCGGCCGCCGCCAGCGCCCGGTAGATGTCGCCGAACGGCTGCGGCTCGGGGTTGACCAGGTGGAATGTGCGTCCGTCGAGGCCCGGCTTGCGCACCAGCGTGACCAGCGCGGCGGCCACGTAGTCGACCGGGACGATGTTGGTCGCGCCCAGATCCGGCAGCGGGACCGGCAGGTCCGGCAGCCCGCCCAGCGCGGCGATCGCGGTGAAGAAGTAGTAGGGGCCGTCGATCTTGTCCATCTCGCCGGTGACCGAATCGCCGACCACGATGGCGGGGCGATAGATGCGGACCTTCAGGTCCGTGGCCTCGCGCACCAGCTTCTCGGCCACGAACTTGGTCCGGTGATACGGCGAGGTCAGCCGCTGGCCCAGGTCGAAGTCCTCCTCGAAGAACTTGCCCCGGTGGTCGCCCGCCACGGCCACCGAGGACACGTGGTGCAGGGTGGCGCCGAGCGAGCGGGCCAGCTCGATGACGGACTGGGTGCCCGCGACGTTGGCGGCGTGCGCGGTGGCCTCGTCGGCGGTCATGTCGTAGACCGCCCCGAGGTGCACCACGTGCCGGGCGGCGGGCGCCGGCTCGGCCAGCCCGAGGCCCGGCGCGGTCAGATCTCCGGCGAGCGCGAAAACGCGCTCGCCGCCGGGCATCTCGGCGGCCAGGCGCTCCAGCTTGGTCCGCGATTCGGCGCGCACCAGGACGTGCACGACCGCCTCGGGGTCGGCGGCGAGGAGCTCGCGCAGCACCCTTTTACCCAGGAAACCGGTCCCCCCGGTCACGATGTAGGAATCCATCGCAGCAAATCCTTCGAACGTGTTGTCGGACAAGGATTGATCCGGCATGCGTCAATGGATGCGGTATCAAGAAGAGTCGGCTCTCGACAGGGAATGAGCCTGTTTTACACCGTAATCGGGACCGTGTGACGACAGCAAGCTACGCGGACGGTTGTGGGAATTCTCACCGTCCGCGCAGCTCAAAGGGTGTATGTAACAGTACTTTCCAGTAACTTAGCGTTGCAGTAAATCGGTGGCTACCGATCGGCGGGTCACCGCAGATCGCGGCGCCGGAAGGCCACCAGTCCCGCGGCCAGGCCCACCGCCGCGATCGCGCCCAGCCACAGCACCGGCGCCGCCTCGAAGGGGGCCGAGGGCAGCTTGGGCGGATGGGCGAACGGCACCAGATCCATCACCCAGCCCGGCAGGCCGTCCAGCGAGCCGAGCAGGAAGATCACGATCATCGCGCTCAACACCGCCCACGCCGCCGTGGCGAAGCGCGGCAGCGCGCCGTAGAGCAGCACGGTGATCGCGGTGACGACCCACACCGCGGGGAACTGCACCGCCACCGCGCCCAGGCTCTGGCCGAGCCGGTGCGGCAGATCGCCGTCGGTGAGGCCGTACACCACGCCGATGCCGACCCCCGCGGCCAGCAGGGCGACCGCGGGGCCGGTCACCGCGAACACGAGATGGCTCGCCGCGTAACGGAACCGGCCGACACCCGTGGCCAGGACGGTCTCGGCGCGGCCCGAGCCCTCCTCCTCGTGCAGGCGCAGTGCCGCCGAGACGGAGTAGGCCGAGGCCGCGGCGGCGAGCATCGTCACCGCGTAGGCGATGAACGACAGCTGCAGGTTCTGCGAGCCGCCCATCCGGGTCACCATGTCGACCATCGTCTGGCTGTCGCCGAGCATGTCGTCGATGGTGTCGATGGCCCCGCCGATCAGCAGGCCGTAGAGCGCGAACCCGACGGTCCAGGCCACCAGCGACCCGCGCTGCAGGCGCCAGGCCAGCCCGAGCGGCCCGGCCAGCGCGGCACCCGCGCGGGCGGGTCCGGGGCGCTCGGCGATCAGGCCCGAACCGAGATCGCGCGTGTCCAGCAGCCGGTAGGCCGCCGCGGTGGCGGCCACGGCGAGCGCGGCCGAGGGCAGCAGCACCCACCAGCGCTCGTCGGCGTAGGGGCGGATCTGCAGCGACCAGCCCAGCGGCGAGAACCACGACAGCACACCGTTTCCCGCGTCGCCGACCGCGCGCAGGGCGAACGCGGCCCCGAGCGCGGCGAAGGCCGTGCCGCGCGCGATACGGGCGCCCGCGCTGACCTGCGCGGCCACCGCTGCCACCGCGCCCCACACCAGTCCCGAGGCGGCCAGGGCCGCGCCGAAGGCGAGGGAGCCGCCCGCCGGGAGGCCGCAGGCCAGCAGGGACAGGGTGCAGGCCAGCCCGGCCAGCAGCGCGGCGCCGTAGGTCAGCGCCAGGGCGCCGGTGAGGCCGGCGAACCGGCCGATGCTCGTCGCGCCGACCAGCTCGGCGCGCCCGGTCTCCTCCTCGACGCGGGTGTGGCGGATGACCGTCAGAATCGTGGCCACCGCGATGAGGGTGTACATCGCGCCCGCCTTCCAGGTGCCGATCGACCCCTCGGCGGAACTGAACACCGGGCCGTACATCGCCAGCAGCGCCGGGCTCGCCGCGGTGGTCGCGGCGAACTGGTCCAGCTGGGCCTGGGTGGAGTAGAGGTCCTGGATGCTGACGACCTGGATGGCGGGCATGAGCCCTATCAGCAGCGACCAGGCCGGCGCGATGACGCGGTCGCGGCGCAGCGCGAGCCGCAGCATCTGGCCCGTGCCCGTGAAATCGCCTGCGGTGGCGCCGAATCCGGCGCGCGGGGCGGCGGCGAGAGTGGTCATGCCCGCACCTTCTCTGCGTCCGTGGCGGCACCGGCGGCACCGTCGACGTGGTAGTGCCGCAGGAACAGGTCCTCGAGGGTCGGCGGGGCGCTGGTCAGGCTGCGCACCCCGGCGTCGCCGAGGACGCGAATGAGGGCGCCCAGGTGCTCGGCGTCGACCTGGCAGCGCAGGGTCGACCCGTCGCGTTCGACGTCCTCCACGCCCGGCAGCGCGGCCAGGTCCCCGGGGTCTCCGCTGAGTTCGGCGGTGATCGAGGTGCGGCTCAGGTGCCGCAGCTGGTCCAGGGAACCCGACTCGACGGTGCGGCCCGCGCGGATGATGGTCACCCGCTCGCACAGGTGCTCGACCTCGGACAGGATGTGGCTCGACAGCAGCACCGTCGTGCCCCGGGCCGCCGCCTCGTGCACGCAGTCCTGGAAGACCTGCTCCATGAGCGGGTCGAGGCCCGAGGTCGGTTCGTCGAGGACGAGCAGGTCGACGTCGGAGGCGAAGGCGGAGACCAGCGCGACCTTCTGGCGGTTGCCCTTGGAGTAGGTGCGCGACTTCTTGGTGGGATCGAGCTCGTAGCGCTCGATCAGCTCGGCCCGGCGGGCGGTGTCGATGCCGCCGCGCATGCGGGCCAGCAGGTCGATGGTCTCGCCGCCCGACAGCGACGGCCACAGGGTGACGTCGCCGGGAACGTAGGCCAGCCTGCGGTGCAGGGCGACCGCGTCGGTCCAGGGATCGCGGCCGAACAGCGTCGCCGTACCGCCCGAGGCGCGCAGCACGCCGAGCAGGACCCGGATGGTGGTCGACTTGCCCGCGCCGTTCGGGCCGAGGAAGCCGTGGATCTCGCCGGGCGCGACGGTGAGGTCCAGGCCGTCGAGTGCCGTGAAGCGGCCGAAATCCTTGCGCAGGCCGCGGACATCGATGACCGGTTGGGTGGTGGACATGGGTGCTACTCCTCGAAGACGGAATCGAGCAGGGAGGGGTCGGTGAGCATGCCCTGGGCGTAGAGCTCGAGGGCGGGGAACGCGGTCACATCGGACAGATCGCGCAGGGCGGTGCGGAAATCCAGTGCGCCGTCGCGGTATTCGCGCATCTGCAGGTAGAGGTTCATGGCGCCGACGTGGCACAGCACCAGGTAGCGGGCCCGGGCGGCCGGGTCGCGGCTCGGCTTGATCGTGCCGACGTCGACCGCGGCCTGCAGGTACTCGACGGCGTCGGCGATCATGTGCTCGAGCAGGGATTCGGCCAGCGGGCCTCCTGCCTGGAAACTGCGCAGCATGTAGGCGACCTGGGGTGCGTACTTCTCGACATCGGCGAGGCCGGAGATGAAGGCGGCCGGGCCCGGCTGGCGGACGACCTCGAGCTTGGCCGCCATGATCAGCTCGAGGACGCGCTCGTCGCATGCGGCGCGCAGGCCGTCCTTGGAACCGAAGTGGTGGTTCACCAGACCGGGGGAGACCCCCGCGGCCGTGGCGATCGCCCGCACGCCGACACCGAAACCCTGCTGCCCGAACACCTCGATCGCGCTGTCGCGGATCCGGGCGGCGGTGCTGAGGTCGGTTGAACGCATGTTCAAAAGACTAAACACGCGTTCAATCTCCGCGCAAGGGGCCGGGCGTAAAGATTTCGTCAGGGCCCCGCCGACGTGCGGACCTGCGCCGGAGCGGAGGGCCGCTATGGTCGGAGCATGGCTATCGGCAGTTCGACGACGGCAGATCACCTCCGCGCGGCCCTCGACGGGCCGTGGCGCGACGTACGGGAGCAGGCCAGGACGCAGCTGGCCGGGGACCGGTTCACCGGCGATCCCCACCTGGACTATCGCGCCGCCCGCGCGCGGGTACTCGAGCAGATGCGGGTGCTGGCGGAAACGGGACTGCCCGAGAAGGGGTTCCGCACCGAGAACGGCGGCACCGGCGACCCGGGCGGCGCGGTCACCGGGTTGGAGATGCTGGCCTACGCGGACCTGTCGCTGTGGGTGAAGTCCGGCGTGCAGTGGGGCCTGTTCGGCGGCGCGGTGGAGAACCTGGGCACCGAACGACACCGCGAATACATCAAGCGGCTCATCTCGCTCGACCTGCTCGGCTGCTTCGCGATGACCGAATCCGGCCACGGCAGCGACGTGGCCAACCTGGAGACCACGGCGACCTACGATCCGGCCACCCAGGAATTCGTGGTGCACACCCCCACCCCCTCCGCCCGCAAGGACTACATCGGCGGCGCGGCCGAGCACGCGCGCATGGCGGCGGTGTTCGCCCAGCTCGTCACCGGCGGCGAGAGCAAGGGCGTGCACTGCCTGCTCGTGCCCATCCGCGACGAGAACGGCGCCGACCTCCCCGGCGTGACCACCTACGACGACGGCCTCAAGGGCGGACTGCCCGGCGTCGACAACGGCCGCATCGTCTTCGACCACGTCCGGGTCCCGCGCGAGAACCTGCTCAACCGCTACGCCGACGTCGCCCCGGACGGCACCTACACCTCCGACATCGAGAACCCGAGCCGCCGGTTCTTCACCACCCTGGGCACCCTGGTGCGCGGGCGGGTCAGCGTCGGCGGCGCCGCGGCGGCGGGCGCCCGCGTCGGGTTGAGCATCGCCGTGCGCTACGCGCTCGCGCGGCGCCAGTTCGCCGATCCCGACACCGGCGCCGAGACCCTGCTCATGGACTACCGCAACCATCAGCGCCGCCTGCTGCCGCTGGTCGCCAAGTCGTTCGCGCTCGCCTTCGCCCAGAACGACCTGGTCCGCCGCATGGATCTCATCCAGACCGGCCGCAACACCGAGCCCGAGGCCCAGCGCGCGCTCGAGAAGCGGGCCGCGGGCCTCAAGGTCGCCCAGACCCGCCACGCCACCCGGGCCCTGCAGGAGTGCCGCGAGGCGTGCGGCGGCGCGGGCTACCTCACCGAGAACCGCCTGGTCGGTCTGAAGGCCGACACCGACGTGTTCACCACCTTCGAGGGTGACAACGTCGTGCTCACCCAGCTGGTCGCCAAGGAACTGCTCACCGCCTACGCCGACGAGGTCCGCGATCTCGACGCGATGGGCTGGGTGCGCTTCGCCGCGACCATGGCCGGCGACGTCGTGCGCAAGACCTCCGGTGTGCGTCAGCTCATCCAGACCCTGCGCGATCGCGGCGACGAGACCGTCGACGAGGGCGACCTGGGCAAGCGCGACGTGCAGCTGGCGCTGTTCGCCGACCGCGAGGACTACCTGGTCCGCACCGCCGCGCACCGCCTGCGTGCCCGCGCCGCCGACACCGGACCGTTCGAGGCGTTCAACAACGCCCAGGACCACATCCTGGCCGCCGGGTCGGCCCACATCGACCGGCTCGTGCTCGAGGCGTTCATCGACGGCATCGCCACCGTCGAGGACCCGGAGGCGCGGGCCCTGGCCGAGACGGTGTGCGACCTGTACGTCTACAGCACCCTCGAAGAGCACCTGTCCTGGTACATCATGCATCGGTTCATGTCGGTCGAGCGGGCCAAGGCGGTGCGGCGCGGGGTCAACGAACTGGTCGACCGGCTGCGTCCGGACGCGCTGACCCTGGTCGAGGCGATGGGTGTGCCCGAGGGCATGCTGCGCGCGGCCATGCTGTCGGACGCGAGCGTCTACGACCGCACCGGATCGTGACCCCGGACCGAACCGGCGGCGAGGCTGTCTCGTGTCCACGACTGTGAACGACGATGCCTCCCGCCGGTTCGGTCCGGCGAGCATGCTGCTGCACTGGCTCTCGGTGCCGGTGGTGCTGCTCGCCTTCGGTTTCGGCGTCGCCGCCGCGCGCGGCGGCGGTGACTACACCTGGCGCATGGACGTGCACCAGGCCGCCGGGACGGCGGTGTTCGCGCTCGTGGTTGCCCGGGCGGCCGCGCGGCTGTGGGGACGCGGCCCGGGCCCCGACGCGGCCCTCGGCCCGCTCGAGCGGCGGGTCGCGACCCTCACCGAGATCCTGATGTACGTCCTGCTGGCGGCCCAGCCCGTGCTGGGCTGGCTCTCGGCGTGCGCGGCCGGGCTGCCACCGCGGATCGGCGGCGTCACGGTACGCGCCCCGGTGCCCGTCGATCCGGCGCTCTACGCGACATTGCGCGACGTGCACGCCGTCACCGGGTACAGCCTCGTCGCCGTGGCGGCCGCGCACGCGCTGGCGGTGCTGTTCCACGCGGTGGTCCGGCGCGACGGCGTACTCGCCCGGATGGTGCCCGGTCGCTGACCCGACTCGGCACGCGAGGCGAACCGGCATCGGGTGCGATCAGGAGCGCGGCTCCGGCGGGTGCGTCCGGGCCCGCAGGCCCCGTGCGACCCCGCACAGCGGGACCGCCAGCGCCGTCGCGGCGGCCGCCCCGCCGACGACGTCGGTCGCGTGGTGGTAGCCGAGCGCGATCATGCCTGCGGTGACCGGCACGGCGGCGAGCGCGGTCGCGGCGAGCGCCGCGACCGCCGCCGTCGTCCGTGCCAGGCACGCGAACGTCACCGCGACCCCGACCAGGTACACGGTGTGCCCGCTCGGATAGGCCGAATAGTCGTGCAGGTCGCGATGCCAGAACGGCTTGAGCAGCACCGTGTTCAGCGCGGAGACCACGGCGGGCACCGCGAGCATCGTCGCCGCGGACCACCGGCCGCGGCGGGCGGCGAACCACGCGACCGCCACGAGCTGCGCGATCATGACCACGACGGTGTCGCTGGGGACGACCAGCACCCGGGCGAGCCCGTCGGACACCGCCGGACCGACCGCGTCCGCGATCGCGAGGTCGGCGGCGGTGGGGCCGCCGTCGCCGGGAAAGGTCGGCGGCAGGGCGACGGCGATCGCGGCGGCCGTGGCGACCACGGCCAGGCGCGCCGCCGTCGCGGGGGCGGGGTGGAGCACGATCGGTCAGGGTAGCGGCCGGTGCCCCAGCGCCCGCAGCGTGGCCGCCGGATCCGCGACGTCGACCACGACGCGGGTGAACGCGGCGCCCGCCAGATCGAGGCGCACGGCCCGGCCGCCGAAGGTGGTGTCCCAGAATTCCTTGCGCCCCTTGGCCCGATAGGTGCCCGCGGCGATCCGGCCCGGCCAGTAGGTGCCGCCGACGCGCAACCACGCCGGCCGCAATCCGCTGTCGGCGATCTCGGCGGAGACGACCGCCGAACGCGGCACGCTCAGCCGCGAGCGCAGCGCCCAGATCCGGTGCGATCCCAGCACGCGGATCCGCACCTCGTCGCCGGTGACCTCCAGCTCCACCATCAGGCGGGCCCGTAGGTCAGGATCGCGGTCACGATGAACCACAGCACCCAGGCGACCACGACGAACATGCCGACGGCCAGGGTCAGCCGCAGGAACCCGCGCCCCAGGTCGACGTCGCCGCGCTCGGTGGGGTACAGCTGCCACGGGCTGTACCAGGGGGCGCGCACCCGCCCGCTGAGCTGGTCGGCGAGCGCGGCCTGCTCCTCGGCGTAGGCCTCGGCCTGGGCCTGGGTGGGACCGCCGTGCCACAGCGTCACGTCGATCGGGCCGAGGAAGCCCTCCTCGACCAGGTCCTGCGGTGCGGGGAGATACGGCAGGATGCCGAGGCCGCGGAACGCGATGGCCACGTCGTTGGCCGTCCACAGGTGCTTCTCCTGCTCGGCCAGCGTCCGGAAGTACGGCACGAGGTCGTCGGGGTGGTTGGCCACGACCACGTCGAAACTCGGGTCGTGCCAGGCCTGGTGGACCTCGACCCGCGCGCCGGGCGCGGGCACGATGACCCCGAGCGCGTGCACCACCCGCTGGCCGAGACCGCGCGCGGCCAGGTACTCCTGCAGGGCGTAGGTGTGCTCGCGCGAGCGCTCCAGCGGCGTCAGCTTCTCCCCGCCCGCGAAGGCGGCGGGTTCCCCGGAGACGCTCCACGGGCCGTTCAGCGGGATCTCGAGCACCCCGTCCTGGCGGCGGGTGAAGGTCTCCGCCTCGATGATCACCACGCTGGTCGGCGTCCACACCACCGCGTCGAACTGGTAGAGGCGGTCGTTGTGGAACACCGAGGCGTTGACCGTGGCGACCCCGTGTGGGTCCGCGGGGTCGTCCCAGGTGCGCAGCCAGTCGAGCAGCGCCCCCTCGGCCTCGCTCCCGGTGGCGTTCTGCACCCGTACGAGCATCGCGTCGCTCCTTTGGCTGTCGCCGAGAATCGTTGGGGTACAGGATAGCTGGCGTGGCGGCCCGGCCGGGCCCGCGCGGCCGGAGTGTTCAGCTCGGTTCGGCGGCGAGCCTGCCCGCGTCGATCGCGGCCCGCAGTTCGGCGTGGTCGGCCTCGGTCCGGTCGGCGTAGCGGACCGCGAACGCAGTGACCGCCTCGTCGAAGGTCTCGGCGTCGTCACCGTCGAGGTAACCGGCCGTGACCCGCGGGTCGAGCGAGCGGGCGTGCGCGCGGGCCAGCAACGTCCCGGCGAGCCTGCCGTAGTCGTCGAGGTCGCCCGCCGACAGCGACGACGGATCGATACTGCCCTTCAGATTGCGGAACTGGCGGACGATGCACGGCACCGGTGTGTCGAGCTCGGCGGTGGTCCAGCCGAGCAGGATGTCGGTCTCGGACTGCACCAGCCGCGCACCCGCCACGATCCGTTCGCCCTCGTGCCGGGCGGGCGCCGCGGGCAGATACGGCGTCAGCGAGGACGGCGCCGCCTGTTTGACCTGCAGGACCAGCGACTCCCCGTCGTTGCCGTGCAGCAGCACCACGTAGCTGTGCAGGCCGACGCTGCCCGTGCCGACGATGCGGAAGGCCACGTCGGAGACCGCGTAGCGGCCGAGCAGGTTGCGCCGCGACTCGCGCAGGGTGCCCGCGTAGGCGTGCAGGGCGTCGATGATCGCCTCGGCCACCGGTTCCTCGACCGGGGTCAGGATCGGCGGATCGCTGACGAAGCGGTGCTTGCGGATGCCGGTGCGGTGGTCGTCGAGGTGCTCGGTCCACTTGGCGACGACCTTGGCGCTGGTGTTCTTGCGCGCCTTCTTGGCCGCCTTCTTGAAGTCGTCGGCCAGGTCGTCCGCCTCGGCGGCCGCGAGCACGGCGTCGTCGTGCAGTTCGGTCCACGACTGCAGGAACGGCAGCTCGGCCAGGCGGGCGACGGCCTTGCGGTAGGCGCGCACCGCGTCGCGGGCGGCGCGGGCGCAGTCGTCCTCGTCGGCGCCGGACTCGCGGCCCGCCAGCACCAGGCTCGCCGCGAGGCGCTCGAGATCCCACTCCCACGGCCCGGCCACCGTCTCGTCGAAGTCGTTGATGTCCATCACGATCTCGCCGCGCTGGCTGCCGTAGAGGCCGAAGTTGGCCGCGTGCGCGTCGCCGCAGATCTGGGCGGTCAGGCCCGAATCCGGGCCCGCCGACAGGTCGGCGGCCATCAGCCCGGCCGCGCCGCGATAGAAGGTGAACGGTGAGGCCGACATCCGCCCGATCCGCAACGGGATCAGGCGCTCGATGCGGCCGCGGTTGCTCGCCTCGACGAAGTCGAGCACGCCCGGCCGGCCCTCGCCCTCGGCGGCGCGGTCGCGGGCGGCGTAGGGCACCCGTTCGCGGGCGGCGCGGCCCCGCGCCCGTGCCTCGTCGGCGCTCACATACCGGCGCAGGTCTATCGCGGAGTCGAACACAGCGGTCACGCTAGCGCGCCCGGCTCGGGCCCGCGCGGCGTGGCCTGCTGGCGGAACCGGGGCGGGGTGGGGTAAGCACGGGGTTGTGCCAAGCCAATCGGTCTTCGACGACCGCATCCTGACCGTGCCCAATGTGCTGAGCACACTGCGGCTGCTCGGGGTGCCGCTGTTCCTGTGGCTCATGCTGGGCCCGCAGGCCGACGGCTGGGCCTTCACCCTGCTGATCCTGTCCGGCCTGACCGACTTCCTCGACGGCAAGCTCGCCCGGCTGCTCGACCAGTCCTCCCGCCTCGGCGCGCTGCTCGACCCGTTCGTCGACCGGCTCTACATGGTGACGACCCTGCTCGCGTTCGTGCTGCGCGACATCATCCCGTGGTGGGTGGCGGTGCTGCTGATCGGGCGCGACGCCCTGCTCGCGCTGACCCTGACCGTGTACCGGCGCCGCGGGCTGCCGCCGCCGGAGGTGATCTACCTCGGCAAGGCGGCCACCTTCGCGCTCATGTCGGCGCTACCGTGGCTGCTGGCCGGGCAGATGGACTGGGTGGGGGCGGGTTTCGGCCGGGCCTTCGGCGGGGCGCTGCTGGTGTGGGGCACCGCCCTCTACGTCTGGACCGGCGCCCTCTACACCGCGCAGGCCCTACGGGTCGCTCGTTCGATACCGCCTGTGCCGCAGCACGCCCGGTAGCCGATACTCTTGCGTGCAACGTCGACGAGGAAAGGACGGGTTGTGACCCAGACCCCCGAGGATCTGCGCTACACCGAGGAGCACGAGTGGGTGCGGCGGACCGGGCCGACCACGGTCCGGGTGGGCATCACCGACTACGCCCAGTCCCAGCTCGGTGACGTGGTGTTCGTGCAGCTGCCCGACAACGACAACGACGTCACCGCAGGAGACAGCATCGCCGAGGTCGAATCGACCAAGAGCGTGTCCGACATCTACGCCCCGCTGACCGCGAAAGTCGTTGCGATCAACGAGGATCTGGTGTCGGAACCGGAGACGCTGAACACCGATCCGTACGGTGACGGGTGGCTTTTCGACCTCGAACTCGCCGACGAGGCCGGGCTCGACGCCGCGCTGGCGCAACTGCTGGATGCGGCGGGTTATCAAGGAGTTATCGGGGGCTGAACACCCCTTGCCAGTTCTCCCTGCACGGGCACGGCCCGGCAGGGTACGGTCAAAGCCGAGCGGATACGTCGGGTGCGCCGGAGAGTGTGTCGCCCAGCGCAGCACCTGCCTGCATGGATAATCAGGTTCGAGGAGGAGAGAAACGGTGAGCGAGAACAGGGACCCGGGTTACGGGGAGACCGCGGCCGAGACGACGTCGGTCTTCCGCGCGGACTTCCTCAACGAGGTCGACGCGTCGCGCTCCGGAGAGCAGACCGGCGAGGCGCCGGTCCAAGGGGTGGAGGGCCTGCCGGTCGGCGCCGCCCTCCTGGTGGTCAAGCGCGGCCCGAACGCGGGTTCGCGCTTCCTGCTCGATCAGCCGACGACGTCGGCGGGTCGGCATCCCGACAGCGACATCTTTCTCGACGATGTCACCGTCAGCCGCCGCCACGCGGAATTCCGCCAGGACGAGGACTCCTTCCAGGTCGTCGACGTGGGCAGCCTGAACGGCACCTACGTCAACCGCGAGCCGGTGGACTCCTCGGAGCTGCAGAACGGTGACGAGGTCCAGATCGGCAAGTTCCGTCTGGTCTTCCTGACCGGTCCGCGTGCGCAGGCCAGTGACTCGTCGTCGACGGGTGCGAGCTCGCTGTGAGCTCCAGGTGACCGGGGCGGCGCAGTGGGCGCGCGGAGGGATGTCGATCGGCTCCGTGCTCGACCTGCTGCGACCGGACTTCCCGGACATCACGATCTCCAAGATCCGGTTCCTCGAATCCGAGGGGCTGATCCGTCCGGAGCGCACGCCGTCGGGTTACCGCCGATTCTCGGTGGCCGACTGCGAGCGGCTGCGGTTCGTCCTGACCGCGCAGCGCGATCAGTACCTGCCGCTGAAGGTCATCAAGGAACAACTCGAAGCGATCGACAGCGGGGCGGCGACGCTGGGTGTGCGCGAGGCGCGTGCCCGCGACCGCGCCCCACGCGGCGTCACGGAGCCGGGCCCCCAGGGGTCCGGCTCCGTGCCCGCGCCGCCGCGCCGGCTCGGGGTCGTGCCCGGCGAGGTCACCCCGGACGAGCTGCGTCTGGATCCCCAGGTGCGGCTCACCCGCGCTGACCTGCTCGAGCAGTCCGGGGTGGCGGAGACCTTCCTCGACGACCTGCTGCGGGCCGGGCTGGTGGTGCCCGGCGCGGGGGGATATTTCGACTCCGACGCCGTCACGCTGGCGCGCACGGCCCAGGCCATGGCCGAATTCGGTTTGGAGGCAAGGCATCTGCGTGCCTTCAAGCTGGCGGCCGACCGCGAGGCGGCGCTGGTCGCCCAGATCGCCGCGCCCATCGCCAAGAGCCGGGACGCCGATGCGCGGGCCCGCGCCGAGGAGACGGTGCGGGAACTGGCCGCGCTCTCGCTGAACCTGCACGCCGCCCTGGTCAAGGCCGCGGTGCGGGCG
Source organism: Nocardia thailandica NBRC 100428 (assembly GCF_000308795.1). Taxonomy (GTDB): domain Bacteria; phylum Actinomycetota; class Actinomycetes; order Mycobacteriales; family Mycobacteriaceae; genus Nocardia; species Nocardia thailandica. The sequence continues at coordinate 52,135 of NZ_BAGK01000108.1, forward strand.
GCCCTGGGTAACTGAACGCCCGCGTTCCCGGCGGGTATCACCCTGGCAACACACCGGTCACGGCCTGCCGCCGCCCGTGACGTGACGCGAAATTCGCCTAGACTCGTGTGTACGGCAACGCGGTCAGCGGTCGTGCCGCGCTGCCGAAAGAGTATTTGGGAGGACTGCGATGAGCGAGATGCGTGTGATCGGCATTCGTGTCGAGCAGCCACAGAACCAGCCCGTGCTCCTGCTCCGGGAGGCCTCGGGGGAGCGATACCTCCCGATCTGGATCGGGCAGACCGAGGCGACCGCGATCGTGCTCGAGCAGGAGGGCGTCACCCCGATCCGTCCGCTCACCCACGACCTGATCAAGATCCTGATCTCCGAGCTCGGGCACACCCTCAAGGAAGTGCGGATCGTGGCCCTGCAGGAGGGCACCTTCTTCGCCGATCTGGTCTTCGAGGGCGACCTGCGCGTCTCGGCCCGGCCCTCGGATTCGGTCGCCATCGCGTTGCGGGTCGGCTGCCCGATCTACGCCGAGGAACCGGTGCTCGCCGAGGCCGGTCTGGTCATGCCCGACGAGCGCGAGGACGAGGTCGAGAAGTTCAAGGAGTTCCTCGAGTCGGTGTCCCCGGACGACTTCAAGGCCACCGACGGGTAGCAGGTCAGCGGCTGTTTTCTAGACCTGAAGTAGAGGTCGAGAGAATCGCCGCGCGCGGTGCTTGGTTCTGCGCGGTCGGTGCCCGGACAATGGTCAGCGAGTAACCTGGAAAACCGGGCACGAGTAGAGCGGCACGAGCGCCGGAACGACGCGGGGGGATCCCCGGCGGGCCCCGGAGCAAGGAGTGGTCAGTGGTAGAGCAACCGCAGGATGTAGTCCAGCCCGGCTTGTTCCCGGACGACTCGGTGCCCGACGATCTGGTCGGCTACCGGGTGCCCAGTGCCTGCCAGGTCGCCGGTATCACCTACCGGCAGCTCGATTACTGGGCCCGCACCGGCCTGGTCGTCCCGTCGATCCGCGGCGCCGCCGGGTCCGGGAGTCAGCGTCTGTACTCGTTCAAGGACATCCTGGTCCTCAAGATCGTCAAACGCCTGCTCGACGCGGGCATCTCGTTACAGAACATCCGGATCGCGGTCGATCACCTGCGCAGCCGCGGCGTGCAGGATCTCGCCGGGATCACGCTGTTCTCCGACGGCACCTCGGTCTACGAGTGCTCCTCGGCCGAGGAGGTCGTCGATTTACTGCAGGGCGGGCAGGGCGTCTTCGGGATCGCGGTCAGCGGCGCCATGCGGGAACTGACCGGGGCCATCGCCGACTTCCCCGCCGAGCGGGCCACCACCGTGTCGGACCGGCCCGAGGACGAGCTGTCGTTCCGGCGCAAGGCGCGGGAGAACCGCCGCACCGGCTAGGTGTGACGTGACGAGCACTACACCCCCGTAGGGCGCCGCGTGGCGTCCACGGGGGTTTGCTGCCTTTAGACTGGGTGGGCGTCGCCACCGTGCGGGAGAGTTCCGGGCTCGAAGGAGTACCGGGCGCCGAAGGAGCAGCACCTCCCCGTCGATCTCTCAGGCAAACGGACCGTGCGGGGATTCGGCGCCTCTGGAAAGCGGTGGCAGCCGGCCGCCCGCCCACGGGGAAAGGGGATACGGCCGCCGAGGCCGCGTCGCCGAATCTCTCAGGCCACAGGACAGAGGGGGAGGGCTGGAACCCGTCGCCCCCGCAGGGGTCGATCCGCCCGACCAGGAGCCCGCCGTGACCCGCTCATTCGCCGACCGCCACATCGGACCCGACTCCGGCGAGCTCGCCCGGATCCTCGACACCGTCGGCGTGGACTCCCTCGACGCGCTCGCCGAATCCGCGCTGCCCTCGGGCATCCTCGACGCCGGCCTCGACGCCCTGCCCGCCCCGGTCTCCGAGCACGAGGCGCTGGCCGAGCTGGCCGCCCTCGCCCACGCCAACACCGTGGCGACCTCGATGATCGGCCTCGGCTACTACGACACGCTCACCCCGCCGGTGCTGGTGCGCAATTTGCTGGAAAACCCGGCCTGGTACACCGCCTACACCCCGTACCAGCCCGAGATCAGCCAGGGCCGCCTGGAGGCCCTGCTGAACTTCCAGACGATGGTCTGCGACCTGACCGGTATGGACGTGGCGAACGCCTCCATGCTCGACGAGGCCACCGCCGCCGCCGAGGCCATGACGCTGCTGCGCCGCGCGGGCAGATCCAAGGCCACCCGCCTGCTCGTCGACGCCGACCTGTTCCCGCAGACCAAGACCGTGCTGGCCACCCGGGCCGAGCCGCTGGGATTCGAGATCGTCGAGGCCGATCTGTCCGGCGGGGAACTGCCCGAGGGCGAGTTCTTCGGCGTGATCGTGCAGACCCCGGGCGCGTCGGGCCGCATCGTCGACTGGACTGCGCTGATCGCCGCCGCGCACGAGCGCGGCGCGCTGGTCGCGGCGGGCGCCGACCTGCTGGCCGCCACCCTGGTCACCCCGCCCGGGGAACAGGGTGCCGACGTCTGTTTCGGCACCACCCAGCGCTTCGGCGTGCCGATGGGCTTCGGCGGCCCCCACGCCGGATACCTGGCGGTGCGCAGCGGGTTCGCCCGCCAGCTGCCGGGCCGCCTGGTCGGCGTCTCCGTCGACGCCGACGGCGCCCGCGCCTACCGCCTCGCCCTGCAGACCCGCGAGCAGCACATCCGCCGCGAGAAGGCGACCTCCAACATCTGCACCGCCCAGGTGCTGCTGGCCGTCGTGGCCGCCATGTACGCCTCCTATCACGGTGCGAACGGCCTGCGCGCCATCGCGCGCCGCGTGCACCAGCACGCCGCCGACGTCGCGGCGGGCCTCGGCGCGGCGGTCGTGCACGGCGCCTTCTTCGACACCGTGCTCGCCCAGGTGCCCGGCGGCGCGGAAGCCGTTGTCGCCAAGGCGAAGTCGCGCGGGATCAACCTGCGCCTCGTCGACGCCGATCACGTCGCCATCGCCTGCGACGAGGCCACCACCGACGCCCACGTCGCCGCGGTGCTGCAGTCCTTCGGCACCGCCGAGGCCCTGCCCGAGGTCGCCGCGGTCGGGCAGGGACTGGCCGAGGCCGAGGCCGCGCTGACGGGCGACGCCCCCACCCCGCTCGCCGACATCGAGACCCGCGCCTCGGACTACCTGACCCACCCCGCCTTCACCCGCTACCACACCGAGACGGCCATGCTGCGCTACCTGCGCTCCCTCTCGGACAAGGACATCGCGCTCGACCGCAGCATGATCCCGCTCGGCTCGTGCACCATGAAGCTCAACGCGACCGCCGAGATGGAGGCCATCACCTGGCCCGGGTTCGCGCGCCTGCACCCCTACGCCCCGGTCGAGGACGTCCCCGGCATCCTCGGGCTCATCGGCGACCTGGAGCGCTGGCTGGCCGAGATCACCGGCTACGACGCGGTCAGCCTGCAGCCCAACGCGGGCAGCCAGGGCGAGTACGCCGGCCTGCTCGCCATCCGCCGCTACCACCTCGACCGCGGCGACGACCACCGCGACACCTGCCTGATCCCGTCGAGCGCGCACGGCACCAACGCCGCCTCGGCCGCGATGGTCGGCATGCGGGTGGAGGTCGTCAAGTGCCGCGAGAACGGCGACGTCGACCTCGACGACCTGCGGGCCAAGATCGCCGACCACGCCGAGCGGCTGGCCTGCATCATGATCACCTACCCGTCCACGCACGGCGTCTACGAGCACGAGGTCGCCGAGCTGTGCGCGCTGGTCCACGACGCGGGCGGGCAGGTCTACATCGACGGCGCCAACCTCAACGCCCTGGTCGGGCTGGCCAAGCCGGGCCGGTTCGGCGGCGACGTCAGCCACCTGAACCTGCACAAGACGTTCTGCATCCCGCACGGTGGCGGCGGCCCCGGCGTCGGCCCGGTCGCGGTGCGCGCGCATCTGGCGCGCTACCTGCCCGGCGACCCGCGCGAGGCGGGCTCGCACGCGGTGTCCGCGGCGCTCTACGGCTCGGCCTCCATCCTGCCGATCACCTGGGCCTACATCCGCATGATGGGCGCCGACGGCCTGCGCGCGGCCACCCTGACCGCGATCGCCTCGGCCAACTACATCGCCCGCCGCCTCGACGCCTTCTTCCCGGTCCTCTACACCGGCGAGAACGGCATGGTCGCCCACGAGTGCATCCTGGATCTGCGCGGGATCACCAAGGCCACCGGTGTCACCGTCGACGATGTCGCCAAGCGCCTGGCCGACTACGGTTTCCACGCGCCGACCATGAGCTTCCCCGTCGCGGGCACCCTGATGGTCGAGCCGACCGAGAGCGAGAATCTCGAAGAACTGGACGAGTTCATCGAGGCCATGATCGCCATTCGCGGGGAGATCGACCAGGTCGGCGCCGGCGTGTGGCCGGTGACCGACAACCCGCTGCGCGGCGCGCCGCACACCGCTGCCTCGCTGGTCGGCGACTGGGACCACCCCTACAGCCGCGAGACCGCGGTCTACCCGCGCGGCCTCGGGCACACCCGCCCGAAGGTGTGGCCGCCGGTGCGGCGCATCGACGGTGCCTTCGGCGATCGCAACCTGGTGTGCTCCTGCCCGCCGATCGAGTCCTACCAGGACTGATTCCGTGCGCGACGGCCCCCGCCGACCCCGGCCGGGGGCCGTCGCCGTCAGTGCTCGGCGGCGCGCCCGCGCAGCCGGCCGAGCAGCGCGCGCAGCCCCTCGGTCGTCGGCACGGCTCCCTCGCCCAGCGCGCCGAGCGGGACCTCGAGGACGCGCAGCGGATGCCCGTCGCCGGTGACCAGGCCGGTGTCGGCGAAACCGGTCGCGTCCAGCAGCCGGGTCACTCCCGAGCCGGGCAGCTCGGTCTGGGCGAAGACCCGCACGCGCGGCAGGAGCGGGTCGGCGGCGTGGATGTCGCGCAGGATCTCCACCGCGTGGTCGACGAAGATCGTGGAGATGGTGAGCGGGCTGGTGCCGAGCCTGCCCCGGAAGGAGCGCAGCAGCCCGACCGAGAACAGCAGCACCGCCTCGCACGCCGTTCCCGGCGGGGCGATGTGGGACCCGCGGATCTGATCGTCACGCAGGCCGCCGTTGCGGCAGTAGGCGGCCTCGCCGAATCGGTTGAGCGGAAGCACCGCCGACATGCCCACGGGCACGAACCGTCCGTCGATCTCGGCCTCGACGAGGGTGAAGGCGAGGGGATTGACCCGGTGCACGCTGTGATTGCGCAGCTTGACGATGTCCAGGGGCGTGGCGAAGCCGGTGCGGGCGAACACTTCCCGGTTGATCTGGCACACCAGGTCGACCTCGTGCTCGCCGACGTGGCGGACGCGATAGCCGAGCGGGTGTGCGGCGTCGGCGGCGTCTGCGGCGTCTGCGGCGTCGAGGGTGCCTGCCATCCTTCTCTCATAGTGCTCGGACAGGCTGGGCAGCAACCCGCGCGCGTCGAGCAGCCCGGCGAGTTGCTCGACCGGATCGCGCCCCGACCAGCGCCGCACCGCGAACGAGAGCAGATGCAGGACGGCGGCGATGACCACGGTGAACAGGACGAAGCCGAGCCAGTCGCTGACCGTGACGACCGGTAGCGCGTCGATCGCCTTCTTCACCGGGTCCGACCATTCGAGGGAGCTGAAGACGCCCGCGGTGACGGTGGCCACCGACAGGATGTAGTGGTCGGGGCGGCGGCTCGCCAGGACCAGCGCCCGCTCGACGCGGTCGGTCACCCAGCGCAGCCGCGACCGCAGCGTGGTGATCGCCCGGCGAACACGGATCACTATGGTGCGCACGGACATCCGGACCTCCACCCCCGCGGCAACTGGTGGCCGCCGTGGCGTTCGGATACCCGCGAACGCGCCCGTTCACACCCGGCGGCCGCGCGTCGCGCGGGCGGGCCGCCGATCAGGTGGTGGTGAGGGCCTTGGAGACGGCCGTGCCGAAGGCGAGGTCGTTGGTGGTGGTGACGGTGGTGAAGGTGCCACCGGTCTGCTGGGCGGCCTGCTGCAGGGTCTGCGGGGCGGTGCCGCCGATGGCGATGACGTCGATGCGGACCGGCTTGCCCGGCACGGCGGCCGCGGCCAGATCGGTCAGCAGGGCCGAGCCGGTCAGCGCGGAATCGTCGTCGGGGCCGTCGGTGATCAGCAGGACGGAGTTGGCGTGCCCGGCCGACCAGTTCGCGATCGCGGCCTTGTAGGCGGCCAGCAGGGACGGATAGGCCTGGTCGGTGCGCGAATCGGTGGCCTTGGCCGCGGTGAACGCCTTGGCCAGGGCGGTGCGCTGGTCGTCGGTCAGCGTCGCCGTCGGGGTCTGCTCCTTGTAGGGGCTGCTGCCGTCGAGGTTCTTGGCGAAGGTCCACAGCCCGAGGCCGAAGTCGGCGGGCATGACCGTCATGGTCGACAGCAGCGCGGCGCTGGCGTTGGCCAGGCGGGTCGCGGCGCCCTCGGCGGCGCCCATCGACGCCGACACGTCGAGCAGCGCGGTGGACACCACGCCGAGGACCGGGTTGTTCAGGGTCGCCTGCACCTTCTCCAGGGTGGCGCGGGTGGGCTGGGGCGGCGCGGCGCCGATCGCGGGGGCGAAGCCCTCGGCGGAAGCGGCCACGACCTGCTCGGGCGCGCGCAGGAAGTCGACGAACCGCGACGCGATGAGATTCTGGGTCTTGTCCACCCACGGGCCCGACATCAGCGCGGCCGGGTAGTCGGCCAGCGGCGCGGAGCCGGCCGGGCGGAACGCGCTCAGTCCGCCCGAGGCGCGGATCTGCTGCTCGGTGGCGGGCACGGCGTGGACCTCGGCGGTCGCCGGATCCGGGCCGGTGGCGGTCATGGCGCCGAGTACGTCGGCCGACGGGGGCGCGCTGGCGGCCAGCCCCGAGATCGCGGCGACGACCTGCCCGGTCGCGGCGGCCTGCTCGGTCAGCGGATCGAAGCCCGACACCGCCGAACCGGCGGCCAGCGCCGCGGCGGTGCTGGCGTCGCCGGTGGGCATGGCCATGCGCAGGGGACCCCAGCTGCCGAGGCCGACGTCGCCCAGCGAGCCCTGCTGCAGGCGCGGCAGGTCACCCCAGCCGATCTTGTTCTCCTCGAGGGCGCGGCGCAGGTCCTCCGGGACCGCGAGCACGATCGGGCTGGTCGCGATGGAGGCGGGCGTGCCCTCGATGAGTCCGGGGACCCGTACCAGCTCGATCGAACGGCTGGAGTCGGCGATCCAGAGCCCGGGCTTCGGGCCGAGCGCCGGGTCCCAGCCGCCGGCGGCGGCGAACCCGGCGACCATGGCCGCGGAGGGCCGAGCGATGACCTTGACCTGCGCGCAGTGGTCGCGCACCCGCGGCTTGGCGGCGTTGAACTTGTCCGCGGCCGCCCGCACCGGGCCGGCCACGGCCGGATCCACGGTCACGTCGAGGGCGGCCGGGCCCTCGACACACTCCGAGGCGGCGGCGGAATCCTTGTTCTCGGCGCGGTCGCTGAACTGGAACCAGGCGACGACGGCGACGAGGACAAGCACGAGCATCGATGCGGCGAGGACCGGACCTTTGCTGATACCGCGAGAGGTGTTCTCACTGCTGCGATGCGTACCCACGCAGGGCAGTTTAAGGACAGATGTCGGCGGCCGTGCAATCCCCCGTCCGACCTGCGCGGATACCCGACCGACGGGGTGCGGCCGCGTGCGGTCGCACCCCGCCGGGGACGGGGGTCTCGTCGGTCAGTCGCGGATCACCTTCCCCCGGTCGAACTCGCGCCCGCCCCAGACCCCGGACTGACCGGTGCGGGTGGCGAAGTCGGTGCACGCCTGCCGCAGCGGGCAGCCCGCGCAGATCTCGCGGGCGTAGGCGAAGTCCTCCGACGGGTAGGGGAACCAGGCCTCGTGGTGCGGGTCGCCGCGGCAGGCGGCGCGGTGCCACTGGGCGGAGTCCGACAGCGGCAGCAGGTCGGCGAGGTGCGGGGATGCGGTCACGGCGCGTACTCCTTCCAGATCTTGCGCTGCCGGGTGGCCAGCGGGTCGGGGGCCTTGGGCTCCCACAGCAGCCGCATCCCGGCTTCCTCCGGGGTGCGGTCGGCCTTGCCGCTGTTGCACGGCGCGCAGCTGGCGATCAGGTTGTTCCAGGTGTTGGGCCCGCCGCGGGAGCGGGGGCGGATGTGGTCGACGGTGTGCGCCCAGCCTGCGCAGTACCCGCACCGGTGCTTGTCGCGGCGCAGGACGCCGGCCAGGGTGGCGCGGCTGTCGTCGCCGACCGTCGCCACGTGCGCGAGGTAGACGTAGCGCAGGAGCCGGATCGTCTCGGGCAGCGCGATCTCGAGCCGCTGGGAGCGGATCGGAAAGGCGGGCACGTGCTCGACCACCGACTCGGCGGCCCCGCTGAGCAGCAGTGTCACCGCACGATCGGCGCTGATCTCGGTCAGCGCCTCGTAGCTGGCGTTGAGGACGAGGACCGGCGTGTGTATCCAATTGTCGGCACGAATGGTCACGGGAATCACCTCGGTTCACGAAGAGACGCGCCGGCGATGCGGCGGAGAGAGAAAGGGAAGGAGAGAAGGTGCGCGGTGTCAGTTCGCGGCGGGGAGACGGACACCGCCGCGATCGGCGGCGTACCGCTCGACGCTGCCGTCGATCCGTTCGCCCTGCATCGGCTTGCGATGGGGTGCCGACGATTTCACGGTCCGTCTCCTCCTCTCGGCTGCTCGTCGCCTGATCGCCGGGCACTGATCCCGGCGTGGATT